>VFZX01000464.1 GCA_016871015.1 Acidobacteriota bacterium
CTCGCGATCGAGGAGCCCGAAGCCAAGATCGAGCCTGACCCGCTGATAGAACGGCGCGGCGTTGGTGTTGTGCTTGGGGAACCGGAGTCCGCCCTGTCCGTTGGCGAGCGACGGATCAAACGACGGTGTGAGTCCGCCGAGCTCGCGCGGCACCTGCCCGTACTCGTAGCGGAGTCCGATGTTCAGGGTGAGCTTGGGGCTCACCTTCCAGTCGTCGAGCACGTAGGCCGACATCATGGTGCGGCGGAAGCGGCCCGTTTCGTTGGGCGCCAAGGCGACTGACGAAGAAGAGATGTTGCCCAGCAGGAAGTCACTGAATCCATCGCCGGAGAACTGGCCCGAGAAGGTGTAGGAGTTGTTGAGCCGCGTTCCGAGGAACGCATCCGCGCGGTGGCGGCGGACGTCGCCGCCCACCTTGATGTTGTGCTTGCCCCGGGTCCAGGTGATGCCGTCGTACCACTGGAAGCTGTTCACTGTGAGGAACCAGGGCTGCTGCTCGCCGAGCGCGGTGAAGATCGTGTTGCCCAGTCCGATGCCTTCGACGAATCCGGCGCCGGATCCTTCCTTGGGCGCGAACGGAACTCCGGCGTTGGCAGCGATCGGATTGCCGGAATTCTGCCCGCGTTGGCGGTGGATCTGCCGGCCGTAGCTGGCGCGGAACTCGTTGAGCAGCGTCGGCGTGAGGATCGAGGTAACGTTCATGGCCAGGTTCTGCGGTTTCTGCGGTACGATGAGTCCGCCCACCTGGGAGAAGGTTCCCGGCGTGTAGGCGTTGATCTCCTGGATTCCGTAGCGGACCATCAGGTCGTGCTTGTTGGTGACGCGCCAGTCGTATCGGAACAGTCCAGCGTCGGTGTCGTTGTTCGATGAGATGTTGGCGCTGAAGTTTTGCGCCGGATTCGGATTATTGGGCGCGGGGTAGAACTTGGCGAGCGCCTGCGCGATCGGGTCGAGCCGCTGGCGCGGGATGATGTTGCCGGGGAAGGGCTGTCCGGTCTGGATGTCGCGGATTGCCTTGCTGTAGCCGGTGAAGTTGCCGCCGATTTGGTCGGCTGTCGGGATCATCGCGGTGCGGAAAGCGCCGGTCCGGATCCGCGTGCCGTCGTAGTTGCCGAACAGGAACATCCGGTTCTTGACGATCGGTCCGCCGACGGCGGCGCCGAACTGGTTGCGGCGGAGTGGAGCGATGGTCTGCGTGGGCCGCAGGAAAAAGTTCCGTGCGTCGAACTTGTTGTTGCGAAGGAATTCCCAAACTGTCCCGTGCAACTGGTTGGTGCCCGATTTGGTCACCACGTTGATCACCGCGCCGCCGCCCGCGCCGAACTCGGCCGAGTACTGGCCCACCTGGATGCTGAACTCCTGGATCGCGTCGACCGAAGGGCCGAGGTTCCAGCTATTGAAGAATGCTTCCTTGTTGTCGGCTCCGTCGAGCTGGTAGTTGTTGTCCTGGTGAGGCATTCCGGCCGCGGTGGGCGCGCGCTTGTTGACGATCGCCGCGGATCCGGTGCCCTCGCCCATGCCCGCCGTCAGCGTGGTGAGCTCCATGAAATTGCGGCCGTTGAGCGGCAGGCTGACCACACGCGCCTGGTTGATCACGCCGCCGATCAGGTTGCTTTCCGTGTTGACGAGCGACGGACGTCCGGTGACTTCGAGCGTCTGGGTTACGTCGCCCACTTGAAGCTCGACATCCACACGGACCTGCATGCCGACCTCGAGGACGACACCGGTCACGGTCGCTTTTCGGAACCCGGAGGCTTCGGCCTCCAGACGGTACGGGCCGGGGTTGAGCGCAGCGATCCGGTAGTTGCCGGAGTCGCCGGTTATGGCTTCGCGGCCGAGCGAGGTACCGGTGTGGATCGCGGTGATTTTAGCGTTGGGGACGAGGGCGCCCGTCGGGTCCTTGACGATACCCGTAATCACGCCGGTGGGAACCTGGGCGAGCAGGGGCAACGCGATCAGGATCGGAAAGAGCCTTCTCAAATTAATCTCCCTGAAGCTGGCAATTGAAGCCTTATTATAGCAGCGCTATACTCGGATCGATGACTGCGGGAGCCTGGGTCCTGTTGGCGGCGATGCAGCCGGAAGCCGTGGCCCACTTCTCGAAGGAGCTGGAGCGGAATCCACGTTCGGCGGACGCGGCGTACAATTTGTCGCTGGCGCTGTTGCGATCGGGGCGGGCGGGGGAGGCGCTGGCCGCGCTCGACAGACATCCCGCCGGCACAGCCGACCACCACGCTCTGCGCGGGGCCGTCCTCAATGCGTTGGGGCGCCGGGAGGACGCCATTCCGCCGCTGCGAAGGGCCGTGTCGCTCGATCCGGCGAACGCATCGACCCTCTATGACCTTGTGGTCACGCTGCTTGAGACGGACAACAACGGCGAGGCGGTCGCGCTGTTGGCGGACGCGCGAGCGAGATTTCCCAAGGAGGCCAAGATCCACGCGGCGTCGGGCATGGCGGCTTACCTCACAGGCAAGAACCCGGACGCCGTCCGCCACTATGAAGCCGCGGTGAAGCTGGAGCCGGGAGCCGCTGACTTCCACGCATCGCTGGGAGATGTCCAGAGTGCGCTCGGAGACCTGGTTCGCGCGGAAACGGCCTATGCAATGGCGGTCCGGTTGGACGCCACGGAGCCCGAGTTTCAGGTCAAGCGCGGACGAAACCTGGTGAAGCTCGACCGGACCAAGGAAGCGGAAGCCGCGTTCGCAGCCGCGCTTCGACTGGATCCGGACAACGCGGAGGCGCACTTCCAGACGGGCAAGCTGTCGGCGGCGCGCGCCGACCACGCCGCCGCGCTCAAGCATCTCGAGAAGGCTGTGGCTGGGAACCCGCGGCTCAAGGAAGCCTGGTACCAGTTGAGCTTGGCCTACCGCCGGGCGGGGCGTGCGGATCAGGCCAAGGACGCGGCGGAGCGGTTCCGCTTGCTGCCATGAGTGGGGTGCTGATTCTGCTGGCCGCCACGGCGGCGCTCGCCCAGACCGAGCCGCCGGAAGCCATGCAGTTCGCCCGCCGTGCCTATGAGTCCGTCCGCGCCGGCCGGAGTCAGGAGGCGATCGCGGATCTTCGCCGCGCCGCCGGGATCGCGCCGTCGAATGCGTTGTACCGGTCGGCATTGGGTGGAGTGCTCGAGCGCGAGGGCCAGATCGAACCGGCGATTGAGGCGTTCTCGGAAGCGGCGCGGCTTGCGCCCGGGAACACAACCATCCTGTTCAAGCTGGGCGGCCTGCGGGCTCATGCTGGACAGTGGGAAGCGGCGCGCGAACCGCTTGTCCAGATCCTGTCGGTCGAACCGGCACACGCGGGGGCAGAGGCGCTGCTCGAGACGGTGTCACTTGAACTGGGCGCGGTCCTGGCGCGATCGAAGCGCTTTCGGGCGGGCCAGTTGCTCGCTCAGGACACGGCGAAGCGATATCCGCGGTCGGCGCCGGTTCACGTGATGCTCGGCCTGTTCGAGAGCCGCAATCAACGCAACATCGACGCAGTGTCCGCCTACCGGCGTGCCGTGGAATTGGCGCCGGATTCCGAGGATGGTCACACTGGATTCGCGATCGCGCTGTCGGCGGCGGGGATGGCGAAGGAGGCCCGTGCCGCGTTCGAGGCGGCGGCGGCGAAGTTCCCATCGAGCGGAGCCGTGCGGCAGGCGTTCGGCGTGTTCCTGGCCCAGCTTCATGAAACAGGAGAAGAGAGCGCCGAGGCTGCCGCGACGATGCTGCGTTCGGCACTGGCACTCGATCCCAGGCTCGCCGAGGCGCACTACCAGCTTGGTGTCCTTGCGTTGTCAGAGGGCGGCGCAGCGAGGGCGGCGGAGCACTTGAATGCCGCGCTGGCGGGAGGTCTTGATGACGCGCGGGTCCACTACGCGGCGGCGCGGGCTCTCCGGCGGCTCGGCAAGACGGCAGAGGCGGACCAGCACCTGCGGGCGTTTCAGGAGCGCAAACAGGCCGGGGAAGCCGGGCCGTGAGGCTTGCCGCGATCGCGGCCGCCGCGTTTGCCTCCTATGCGCAGACACCCGCGTTCATCAACATCACTCCCACGGCAGGGATCGGGTGGCGGCATTGCAATGGACAGTCGCCCCAGCGCTTCTTGATCGAGTCGACCACCGGCGGCGTGGCGATCCTTGATTTCGACAATGACGGCCGCATGGACTTGTTGTTCGTCAACGGCGGTCCGACGCCGGACGGGCCGTGTCCCGGTGGAGCGCGTCATGGGTTGTACCGGAATCCCGGTGGGGGGCGGTTTGTGGATATGGCTCAGGCTGCGGGACTGGCCACGTCTTCTTATGGCATGGGCGCCGCGGCGGCCGACTACGATAACGACGGGGACACCGACGTGTACCTGTCCGGCTATCCCTCGGGCGCGCTGTTCCGCAACAACGGCGATGGGTCGTTCACCGACGTGACTACCGTATCGGGAACAGCCAATGCCGGGGAATGGGGCGCCTCGGCGGCGTGGTTCGATTCCGACAACGACGGCCGCCTGGACCTGTTCATCGCCAACTACGCGGCGTTCTCGTTCGGCGATTCCAAACGCTGCCAGTTCGACGGAAAGCCGGTCTACTGTGCGCAGACCTTGTATCCCGGCCGTCCGCCGCGGCTGTTGCGCAACCGGGGCGACGGGACATTTGCCGACGTGAGCGCGTCTGCCGGAGTGGCCTCGCTGCCGGGACGCGCCCTAGGCGTTGTGGCGGTGGACTATGACAGCGACGGATGGCAGGACCTGTTTGTGGCCCGCGACGCTTCGCCCAATCTCCTGCTGCGCAACCTAGGCGGAGGGCGGTTCGAGGATGTCGCGCTCGAAGCCGAGGTCGCGTACAGTCCCGGGGCGGTGGCGCGAGCGGGTATGGGCGTGGACGCCGGAGACGTCGACGGTGACGGACGCCCGGACTTCGTGGTGACCAACTTCGACGGCGAGTATCATGCGGTGTACCTCAACCCGGGGCGCTTGCCATTCCGGGAAACCACGGTGTCCTCGGGGCTGGCCGCACTGACCCGGCCCTACGTCGGATGGGGAGTGCGCATGGTTGACTATGACAACGACGGCGATCTCGACCTCCTGATCGTGAATGGACATCTGCACGAGATGATCGAGCGGACCAACCGGACCGTGTCTTACCGGGAGCCGCCGCTGCTGTTGGTCAATGACGGGCAGGGGCGGTTCACGCGGTCCAGAAGCGGAGGGGTGTTCGATACCGGATACCTGGCCCGCGGGCTGGCTGTTGGTGATCTGGACAACGATGGGGCGGTGGATGCGGCGTTTGTGTCCCTGAACGATCCGCCAGTGGTGCTGCGCAACGAGTCCTCCCGCGGGAACTGGGCCGGCGTGCGGCTTCGGGGGACGGCGTCAAACCGCGATGGTATCGGCGCGCGCCTGCGGCTGCGGGTGGGGGCGCGAACCTTGACGCGATGGATCACTGGAGGCGGGAGCTTCTTGGCCTCGCATGACGGGAGGGTTGTGTTCGGGTTGGGCGAGTCGGCGCCGGGAGAGTTGGAAATCCTGTGGCCTTCGGGCCGGTTGCAGCGCGTGGCACCGCTGGCGGCGGGGCGTTATCACGAGTTGTTCGAACCCGCGAACACGGAGTAATGTAGTTCGCGCACCCAGCCGCTTACCGGTAGCTAGCCGCTACCGCAGCGCGACCGGACGCCCGCCCTTCTCCTTGCTCTTCTGCGCGGCGTCCATGAAGGCGAAGATCTCAATCGTCTCTTCGTTCGGCACCGGCAGTGTTCCGTCGCGGAAGAACT
>VFZX01000465.1 GCA_016871015.1 Acidobacteriota bacterium
CCATGCGGCTCACCTCTCGCCAGGGCATCCCCCAGCTTAACCGCTGTCCCCCGGTTACCCTTCGTTTGTGTCAACCGCCCACCGGCACACTTGTCAAGGATGTCTCCGGTTCGCACACGGCAAGCGTCGGACTACCGGCCTCCTACTGATACGAAATGCCGATAACGGCTACGCAGAATCTTAGCCCACCCAGAGAGTGGTGTCAAGGGTGTGTGTCAAGGCAAATGTCAAGGCAAACTCTGCGGTTCAGACAGTGGAGGGAGCCTCGGAGGGCCATCGGGCGCGCCGGAGGAGAGCAGCACAAGGTCGGGGGTCAGGCAGCAGCCTTCACCTCGGGACGGAATTGCGGATACCAGCGCCGGAACGCGTCCTCGAGTTCGTTGTTGAGGACCCTCGTTCGGATCTGCAGCATCAAGTGCGCCCCCTTCAGCGTCCACTGCATTTGCTGCTTCTTGACGAACCGCCGGCTCACCACCTGATTGATCGTCGACTCCACGAACGACGTCGTGATCACTTCCCCCTGCCGGTATCGCTCTCCAAAATTCGGAATGAACTCACGGTTGTTGCCGATGTAGGTCTCCAACTCACCCACTCCACCGGCCAACTTCCCGGCGGCCGCCGATTGGGCTCTCATCAGCTCCAGGTTCAGTCGCAGCTCGCCCATCCGATCCAGCGCCTCCGCCACATTGCCATGCCACAGCAGATGTTTGACGCTGTCGATCCGTTTGGATAGTTCGTCAGCCTCCGGGGCCCGATTGGCTTCCGCTCGCAGCGATTTGGTCTGTTGCTGCAACACCGTGTTGCACTCGCCTCACATCTTCCCCTCCGTCCGACATGAACACCACCTGCTGATTATCCTGGAGTCCCTGCGACTTCATCAGCTCGTACAGTCTCGGGCGCCTGGTCGTCGGCCTCGCGCCGAAACGCCACGACACTCCGCCCCGCGATCACCTCGAAGAAGCCTTCCTTGTGCGCCGCTCGCACGTAGCCACCGTCGATGCCCAGCGTGATCGGACCATCCGGCGGAGCCATCTCTTCCCGCAGCGGCTCGCCAGATTCGCTGTCGAACAGGTTCATCTGGCGTTCCTCTCCCAACTCTTGCTCCATCCTCTCGGCTGTGACCTGGACGTGTCGCCGAACCGTTTCGTGGTTGACCTCGGCGGGCAACACCTCCCCGAGCAGGTCCGCTACCTTGGCAAACGGAATCAGCGCTGCCCACTTGTTCTCCAAGTACAGCAGCTCCGGACTCGTCGTCCCCCGTAGCCACGCGGCGGCTGGCCGGAAACTCCGGGGGCCCTCTTGCTGACACGAGCACCGATTCCAGCGCGGGTTGGCGACTTCCACTACTCCGAACAACGTCTTCACTTCGATCTTGCCGCCGCCCTTGGAGCCATAGCGGCTCTGGCAGTCCGGGCAGCGCCGCCGTCGCTCCAGGTCCTCGGCACTCTGCACGTTTCCAGCATCGCCTTGCTCTCGCTCAGGCTCAGCCCCAGCGTCTCCATCGTCAGTTGGCGGCGCTCGATGGCCAGCACTTCGGTGCGCTGTTGTTGCCCGCCGTCATCCAGACAGACTACTTCCAGCCGGAACTTCATACGAACCTCCGGCACTGCGACAGCTTGGCCAAACGCTCGTTGGCTTGTTTCAGACTGAACTGCTCGGGCTCGAAACCCGGACAGTTTGGTGGAGCGTGTCTTGCGCTGGAAGCTGTCGTAGACCTGACCCTGGATCTGGATCGCGAATCCGATGCCACCATCCCAACCGAGCACGGCGTGAAGGATCTCATCGAAGTCGGAGAGCTCCAAACGATCTGGCACCGCGATCAGACGGACCACCATCGGATAAACGTCACGGAGAACCAAACGCAAAATCAGTCGCTTGAAGAGTGTCGCAGGCATGCTCTCAGCCTACGCCCTCCCCCCGGCCTTGTGCTGCTCTCTATCGTCGGACTCCTGCTTTTGGCGCATCGCCATTGACTTCGGCGCATCCGGTGCCATAATTCCAGTAATGGGACATCATGTTCTTTTGGCGCTCAGCCTATTGGCTTTTCCCGTCGGTGCCCAATCTCCGTTGCCCGGCACGGCTCCACTGACCGAACAGGGAGATCTCGCGGCGCGCATGGTGGAGGGCATCAAGGAATACTTGCTCCGGGAGACTGCGTCCGCTCGACAGAACCGCGAACGCTTCTGGAAGCGCGACTTCTCGAGCGCCGCGGCGCACGAGAAATCGATTGAGCCCAACCGTAGCAGTTTGGCGCGGATCATTGGCGCCGTGGACCGTCGCGTGCAGCCCGTCACGATGGGTCCCGACGCAACTACTTCGACGCCCGCGGTCGTCGGTCGCGGCAAAGGCTACCAAGTACTTGCCGTCCGCTGGCCTGTGTTCGAAGGCGTGTTCGCCGAGGGGCTTCTGCTCAAGCCTCAGCGTCCACCGGTTTGCCGTGTGGTGGCGCTCCCCGACGCCGACTGGAGTCCGGAGGCGCTCGCGGGTCTTGCTCCGGGCGTTGATCCCACATCGCAGTTCGCGCGCCGCCTGGCGGAGAGCGGTTGCCAGGTGATCGTGCCGGTGCTCATCGACCGCAAGGACACATGGTCCGGCATTCCCCAATTCCGGATGACGAACCTGCCGCACCGCGAATGGCTTTATCGGATGGCATACCAGGTAGGCCGGCACGTCATCGGGTACGAGGTGCAGAAGGTCCGCGCGGCGGTGGACTGGTTTGCGTCAGAGAATGCAAACCGTGCCGCGCCGATTGGAGTTGCCGGCTACGGCGAAGGCGGGCTGATCGCCTTCTACTCGGCTGCGCTCGATACACGAATCCAGGGAGCGCTGATCAGCGGTTATTTCCAACCGCGCGAGGAACTGTGGACGGAGCCGATCTACCGGGACGTATGGTCGCTTGTGCGCGAGTTCGGCGACGCCGAGATCGCCGGCATGATCGCGCCCCGGGCGCTGGTGGTGGAGGCGAGCCGAGTGCCGGACGTCAAAGGTCCGGCGCCGGTAACCAAGGAGCGCTCCGGCGCCTGCCCGAACGGCGCGCTCACGACACCTGCGGTGGAATCCGTGCGCGCCGAAGTGGAGCGAGCGCGCCCGGTATTCACCAAACTGAGAGCCGCTCCCAAACTTCAGTTGGTGGAAAGCGAGGGCGGGCGCGGAGTGCCGGGCTCGGCCGGTGCTCTATCGGCCTTCCTTTCCGGACTCGGCACGGCGGCCCAGTTAGCAACCTCCGCGACACCGCCGCAAACGGTTCGAACCGTGGATGAGACCACACGTCTTCGCCGCCAGTTCGACCAGCTTGTCGATCACACACAGCGGCTGATTCGCGAGTCTCCCGCAAGCCGCGAGGAGTTCTGGAAGAAGGCCGACCCCTCCTCTCCCGGCAAATGGAGAGAGACGACGCAGTGGTACCGCAACTACATCTGGGATGAAGTGATCGGGCGGCTTCCGTCACCGAACGCTCCGGCCAATCCGCGGACTCGCCTCATCTACGACACTCCGAAGTTTCGCGGTTACGAAGTGATGCTCGATACCTGGGCCGGCGTGTTCGCTTATGGCATCCTGCTTGTGCCGAAGGACGTCCGGCCGGGGGAGCGGCGGCCCGTGGTGGTCTGCCAGCACGGCCTGGAAGGCCGTCCGAGCGACGTGGCCGATCCCAATGTCGACAACCCTTACTATCACCGTTACGCTGCGCGGCTCGCGGACGAGGGCTTCATCACCTACGCGCCCCAGAATCCTTACATCGGGCGCGACCTGTTCCGGCTCATCCAGCGCCAGGGTCATCCGCTGAAGCTCGCGCTGTTCTCGTTCATCCTCGGGCAGCACCAGCGCACGCTCGAGTGGCTTTCCGATCTTCCGTTCGCCGACGCGAAGCGAATCGGTTTCTACGGGCTGTCCTACGGCGGCAAGACCGCAGTTCGGGTGCCGCCGTTTCTGGATGGCTACGCGCTCTCCATCTGCTCGGCGGACTTCAACGAGTGGGTTTGGAAGAACACCAGCATCGATGCCCGCTACAGCTACCTGCTCACTGTGGAGTACGACATGATCGAGTTCGACTTCGCCAACACCGTCAACTACAGCGACCTCGCCAACCTCATGGCACCGCGGCCCTTCATGGTGGAACGTGGCCACTTCGACGGCGTCGCGCCGGACGAGTGGGTGGCCTACGAATACTCCAAGGTGCAGCGTTTCTATGTCACCAAAATGAATCTGCCGGGTGCGACCGCGATCGAGTTCTTCAACGGTCCGCATACAATCAATGGCAAGGGAACATTCGAATTCTTGAGACGCCACCTCGCGTGGCCACAGTTGGGGAGGTAGAAACATGACGGGAACCATCCGTTGCGCCGCCGCGCTCGTCTTTTCGGCGGCTCTGGGCGCCGCCGGCCTGGAACCGATCGGACGCCCGGTACGCGTCCTCAGCCTCAGCTTTCGCGACGAGCCGCTCGAGGCGATCCGCGCGCTCATCGATAGGGAGGCCGCCTCCGGCGTGGACCTGGTGGTGCTGCCTGAGACGTGGCGCGGACAGAAGGACGACACAATGGAGACGCTCGAGGGCCCCACCATACGCGCCATGTCGGCCCTGGCGCGCAAGCACCACGCCTACATCGTGTCTCCGATCGACCGCCTCGACGGGGGTCGCCGGGTGAACTCAGCCGTTCTGCTCGACCGCGAAGGCAAGGTGGCCTTCGTCTACGACAAGGTGTTCCCGTACTGGTCAGAGTTCGATCACAAGAAGAAAGTGCAGCCCGGCGATGTTGCCCCGGTCTACCAAGCCGATTTCGGCCGCGTCGGATTCGTTATCTGTTTCGACGTGAACTTCCCGGAGGTATGGAAGGGCCTCGCCGACCAGGGCGCGGAACTGGTCGTATGGCCGAGCGCTTATTCGGCGGGCACGTCGCTGCAGGCGCACGCGCTGAACCACCACTACTACATCGTCACCTCGACCCTGACGCGCGACTGCATTGTCTACGACATCACCGGCGAGCAAATGCTCTATCAGAAGAGCAAAGACGTCAACGTCGCCCGGGTGACGCTCGATCTCGACCGCGGCATCTACCACACCAACTTCAACATTGACAAGCGGGATCGGCTTTTGCGGGAGCGTGGCGAAGAGGTGACGCTGGAGTTATTCCTGGATCGAGAAGCCTGGTTCGTGCTGCGTGCCAAGCGCCCTGGCGTAAGCGCCCGCAGCCTGGCGCGGAAGTATGGCATGGAGGAACTGCGCGACTACGTCGACCGCAGCCGCCGCGAAATTGATCGCATGCGTGGAGGAGCCTTCGGCGAGAGGACGGTGCCCGCGTCATCCGGCAATTCGTCAGGACGCCCGGAGTGACACTCCCGCGGCCTGGATTCGCTGTGGCGAAGCCATATCGCCTGTCCACACGAGAGGAGCTTCCATGAAACGCCGCGAGTTCTTGCGAGAAAGCGCACGCCGGTACCTTGCCGCCGGCGCGATGTTTTCGCCAGTGGGACAACGCCTGCTGACGGCGCAAGAGGTGCAGGCCCGGCGCGGAATGCCGCCTGTCAGAATTGTGCCGGAAACACGGGATATCGAGGCAGACCGGGTATACGCTGGTGGACCGGTTCCGTGTGGAGGGCTGGGATGGCCTGCAAGAGCGGAGCCGTGCCCCCCACCACAGTCCGGCCGCCATGGAGGAGGGCACGCGTGAGGAGTTGATCGAACTGCGGATGCAGCA
>VFZX01000466.1 GCA_016871015.1 Acidobacteriota bacterium
GCCCGCAGCGCTCCCTCTCGAGCAACGATCCGCTTCTCAGATTGCGCTCAGCGATCAGCTATTTCGTGACTGGGAGAATCCGAGGAAATTGGTCGGGGGGATTACGGATTAACGTGAGAGCCAACACGCGTCCGAAGTCGCTCGCGCATCATCTCGAAGGCGGCGAGCGGATTGACCTGGCCCTGCGCGTCGACGGCTGTCGCGGCTGGGCGCGTGTGCCAGTCCGCGTGCTTCTGGAAGTTGATGAAGAAGATTCGAAGGGCTTGCTCGGCCTGTTGAATCTGCCAGTCTTGATGCGTGCCCGTGCGCTCGAGGCCCTCGCAGAAGCATCGGACCTGGTCTGCGAGCGGGTCGTTGGAGGCGGGCGCCTCGAGGAAGCGTCGGACCCAGCGAACGCAGTAGGGCGCTGCGCTCTCCTTGACGAGGCGGCCCTTGAGCAAGAACTCGCCGAATTGCTGGAGCGTGGGCTCAGCGTCGCGCATCCCCCGGGCCGGGGCATGTTGCGTGCCCGGTGCCGCCGCTGATTTTCGTTCGCGGAAGTCCGTGACGACGCGAGACTTGTGAAGCGGCCGGGTTCGGAGTCCGTGGGTCGTCGAGCGTCGGTGACAACTCCGGTGGACATCGTTCCCTGCCATCCCGCCGGCGGCCCAACCACGGAGATTCCGGTGATGGGCCGCGCGCGGGATTCGGCGGCTGATCACGCAACGCGTGGCCGCAATCTGAAGCTCAGGAAGGACTTGATCTCAGAAGGCGCGCAGGGAAGAATGCGCAAACAACGGGCTGAGACTGGGATTCCGGGCGCTGATTTCGTGCTCGGAATCGGCAAACCCCGCTCGCGGCCCATACAACGTTGGCTGAACAGATCGGAAGACGAAAACGATAAGGATCACCGAACAGGGCGTGAGGTCGACGCAACGCTCGATTTCAGAAGCGGACGACACGACAAAAGACAATAAGGAAAGACAACCCGGAAAAGGGACACGGAAAGACGACAAGGCGAGACCACGAAAGGCAAAGACGACGAATATCGTGGCTCGTCACGAGGAACGCGCTTGGTGTGATCCGGCAGCCGTCCCGTGGGGTCACGCTACGAACCAGAAGAATACGCGTCACACTGCGATCGCGACCACGATCACCAGCCAACAAGGCGCTGGAGCCGACGGCGCCGGTGGTCAGGTCAGCGCCGCGGCTCAGCGCCGACGTTATGCCGATCTGGAATGACGACGGTAGACTCTGGATGTGGAATTCGAGTGGGACCCGGACAAGGCCGCAGCCAACCTCGGAAAGCACGGTGTTGATTTCGTGGAAGCATCCACGATTTTTGGCGACCCGCTTGAGCTCACGATCCCGGATCCCGGCCATTCCACCGGTGAAGCACGGTTCCTGAGTGTTGGCCGGTCTGTGGGTGGCAAGGTGCTGATCGTGGCGTACACTGAACGCGAAGGGAGGCTCCGGATCATTCATGCTCGGGTCGCGGGACCCAAAGAGCGGAAAGCCTATGAATCAGACCAAGAAACAGAATCCTGACGAACTCCGGTCTGAATACGACTTCAGCGGAGGCGTTCGGGGCAAGCACCACGCGGCCTACCAAGCGGGAACCAATGTCGTCCTTCTTGACGCCGATGTTGCCAAGGCATTCCCCGATTCGTCGTCGGTCAACCGTGCGCTGCGTATGCTTCTTGAAGTGGCAGAAAAGCAGGCCAAGTCGAAACGGCCGGCATAACATCCAAATGGAGCCGACGACCTTGGCCCGCTCTCGCGTGCCTGCGGCCGCGGCTCATTTGGCACGTTAGCCCGACACCGCGCTCCAATCAGTAGCGAGACCGTCATACTGGACCTGAGATGCCACACTGTCGCATCCATGGCCGCGAATTCGAATACTGGGAAGGCTGTCCCGAGTGTCGCGATGCCGAAGTACGAGCGGAACAGGATCGGGCCGAACTACTTGAGGCACTCGAGAGAGAGCGGGAGGAGAGGCGTGCCGCCGAAGAGGATGCCAAAAACAGGACTGCAAATCCTGGTGACTACGAATGCCCCGAGTGTCGATACGTCACCCTTCGGCGCATGGCCAAGAGATGTCCCAAGTGCCACGCGATAATCCCCCCCGCGCACTGGCCCCCGATTGTAGAAGCGGAACGCAGGCGGGCCGAAGAGCGGGAGCGCGAAAGACAGCGTGCGGCTCAGGAGTGGGCGGCGGGCGAGTCAGAGCGTCGGCGTCAGGCGAAGACCGAAGAAGACGCAAGGCGCAGGGCATCTGAAGCGCGAATCGCGGGCAGAGTCATCGGTACGGTTGTCGGAGTTCTTGTTTTTGTAGTTCTGTTCTGCACGCCGGCTGGCATCGCTCCCATACCGACTGCACCATGGCCAATCGCCGTCGGCATTCGCCTTGAAGATGCTGGATTTCCCTATGATCCGTTCGGCTTCATCCTGTTCGGTGTCGCCATAATCGCAGCTCCGTTCGTTGTGGGTGCCGCTGCTAGTCGATTGGTCAGAAGCGTGTGGGAGGGGCCGAAATAGTCCAGATCAGTGACGGCGCTCACACAATCACGGGCTAACATCGCTTGCAGCCGACGGCGGCCGACGCGATCATGAGCCGCCGCGGCTGAAGCGGCACGTTAGCCGGATAAGGCCGATCAGGAAGGCAAATGAGGCTCAAGTCAGCATACGCCGGCATGACGATCATTGTGGCGGTGGTAGCCTCTCTGGCACTCGTCGCTCAATCGAGGCGTGACTGGCAGCAGGGAATCTGCCGCGACGTGACCACGGACTCGAAGGTGGTGAGCCTCTACTCTTCGGCGACTGCTTCGGGCAATACGGTTACTGGCTCCACGGTCCCGATCTCCATCGTCCACGCATACTACGTAGTCGAAGCCGACGACATGATCTACATCGGTGCCCAGCGCTTGAGATGGCGCTGGTCCAAGCCAATCGACTTCACGATAAATCGCCCGATCCGGTTCGCTGTCGAGAAGCGGGACCTGTACCTCTTGGACGAGCAAGGGAAAGAGCACAAGATCGAACTCATCAAGAGGATAGCGAAGGAACAGTAGCCGGCACGCTGAACGAGAGGCCAGCATGACATCAGCCGACTTGGGCGCGTTGGGTTTCGGCCAATGGCACGCGTTCGGCCTAAATGCTGAGCGAGACCTGCTCGCAGGAGTTCCAAACGCTTTCGGGGTGTACTCGATTCGGTTCGCCGAACTACAGCCGCGACTTCGCGGCCTGTCCGATCTGGCATACGTCGGAAAGGCGACGAATAGTAAAGGACTCCGGGGCCGGATTCGCCAATACTTCCATCCGGGCTGGCGCCAATCCACCAATCTCGCGATGAAGGCGCGGCTTTTGGCGGGCATGACTCTTGAGTTGGCCTTCGCAAGGCTGTCGACGGTGCATGAGGCTGAGCAAATGGAGTCTCGAATCCTGATCGCGTTCGAGGCTGAACACGGGGAACGTCCTCCTTTCAACAAGCAGGCGGCTCTTGCATCCATATTGAATCCAGTGGAAACCGGCTAACCATGCGTTGGAGCCGGCGGCGCGGCACTCACGCAGACGCGCCGCGGCTCAACGCCAACGTTATGCCGATTACGACGGACGACGATAGACTCGGGCCGTGGAATTCACGTGGGATCCCGACAAGGCGGCGGAAAATCTCAGGAACCACGGTGTGGACTTTGTGGAGGCATCGACGGTCTTCGGCGATCCCCTCGAGGTCACGATTCCCGATCCCGAGCATTCGCAGGGCGAGTTTCGTTTTCTGAGCCTGGGCCAGTCCGCCGAGGCGCGACTGCTGGTCGTGGCGTACACTGAGCGAGAGGGCAAGATTCGGATCATCCACGCCCGGGTGGCCGCGCCCAAGGAACGTAGAGCGTATGAGTCAGGCCAACGATCCAGAGACTGACGACCTGCGGCCGGAGTACGACTTTTCGGGCGGTGTACGAGGCAAGCACCACGCCGCCTACAAGGCGGGGACGAACGTCGTGCTTCTCGACGCCGACGTGGCCCAGGCCTTTCCGGATTCGGCGTCAGTGAACACGGCGCTTCGGCTGCTCCTTGAGATAGCCGAGAAGCAGCTCCACGCGAAACGACCGGCATAACATCCAGATGGAGCCGGCGCCCTCGGCCCGCTCGCGCGTGCCTGCGGGCGCGGCTCATCTGGGACGTTAGCGGGACAAACCTGAACGAACAACGATCGATCATGGCCACGGACGAATCGAGACGGTGACTCAGACGCTTGAGCAGGTGCGGGCCTTGGTGGCCCGCGGAGAAGTGCGAGTCTCAGCTCACGGTTATGAGGAACTCGCGGCGGATCAGATTACGGTTCACGACGTGGTCGAGGGACTGGTTGCAGCCATCGTCGTCGAGGACTATCCGGATTTCGCGAAAGGGCCGAGCGTGCTGGTCCTGGAGCACGACAAGACGGGCAAACCGATTCACGTTGTGTGGGGCGTGCCGAAGGGCCACACATCGCCCGCGGTTTTGGTCACGGCCTACCGCCCAGATCCGGCAAAATGGGATGAGACATGGCTGAAGAGGCGCACATGAAGACGAAGGTCACCAAGCGGCTGGTTCGCGAAGGTGACTTCGTGGCCGAGGTCGATGTCCAGTTGATTGAGGCGGACGGCGGGTGGGCGCCGTACCTCTCGCTCGATGACGCCTACCGATTGGACGATGTCCGAGAAGCCCTGCGGTCGGGCGACTTGCGACGCGCGTCGCAATTGGCGAGCCGGGTATACAGGCTCACGCCCGTAAGCGCGTAGAGGCCCGCTAACACGCGAATGGAGCCGACGCCCTTGGCCCGCTCGCGCGTGCCCGCGGGCGCGGCTCATTCGCAACGTTAGGCCTCAAAGACATGAAGGACAACAGGACACGGGTCGGCGAACTCACGTTCTACTCGGGCCTCGATGACCTCACGGCGATGCCAGAGCAAGACCGGATCGCCTGGTTTCAGAAGCGAATCGACAAGACAGTTATTCGACCGCTTCGGGCAGTACGGCGAATCGGGGCCAGCGACACTGATATCTGGGATCTCAATCTCGGTGTGGTGACGATAATCTGCAGCGCGATTCAAGCTCTGGGTAGCTTCTACATGCCCCAGAGCAAGGACAGGGTCGCGTTCGTGGCGTTTGTCGCCGATTTTATGAATCCGGTGTTTCGTGAAGTCGCGGCGGAACGGAACCGTAACTACGCTGCGATCTTGTATGACCAGTTTCGCTCGGGACTCGCTCACGGCTTCTCGATAGTTGGCCACGAGGTGGCCACCAGGCCAGCCGAGTACGTGGTGGACGATCGGGGTTACGTCAGTATCGACCTGTGGACTTTGTTTGAGGACTTGGAGTCTGCCGGGGCGCGCTTCTTCGAGGCTCTCGGGTCCAACGCCGAAGTTCGGGCCCGGTTCCTCGAGCGGTTCGACGACGTGTTTGTGCGACCCTATTCGAAGAGAGGCCTAACTTCGCATGCAGCCGACGGCGTCGCGAGCACTTGAACGCCGCGGCTGATGCGAAACGTTAGGCAGAACTGAAAACGCCGTCGAAACAACCAGTCGGAGGAATCCTGGCGACGAAGGAGTGGCCGGAATGGTGGACGTGGGAACTGGAGTTGAGCGCCCATCTTCTGAAACGCATGGAGGATCGTGTATTCAACGAGGTTGAACTTCGACACATGCTTGAGTACGCGAGCGGCTATCGCGCCGATA
>VFZX01000467.1 GCA_016871015.1 Acidobacteriota bacterium
GCCGCGGACGCCGCCGCTTCGCCCTCGCGGATCTCAGTAGCCGTGAGTCCGTGTTCGCCCACCATTCCGGTGAGCAGATTGATTTCGTCGAATGTGATGTTCAAATGACTAGATTAGCGCCCCGGCAGGGGCGACAAGAACGTGCGGGACGACTGGTCATGCCAGGTCAGGTGTTCCTTCATGTCGATGAACGCCCACAGCAGTCCCAAGCCCGCTGGGACGACACTCCCCACCGCCCAACCGACACGGCCGAGCCGCACCCGCTGCGACGGACTGCTGCCGTCAAAGGTCACCAAGCGCAGGCCGCACAGCCGGACCCCGGGAGATTCGGTGTCCGCACCCGCCCACAACAGCTTGTAGGCGATCGCGCAAACGGCGAACAACCCGGCGAAGGCTTGCAGCACCTTGCCCTCGACGAGCGGCATCCCGCCGGTCCAGTAGAATCCAAGCGCCATCAGGACTGCCACGGTGAGCACGATTCCGAAGTCGAGGATCCCGGCGATCAAGCGGCGCATCGGCGCGGCGACCGGCACCCGCTGCAACCGGACGGCCTCGATTGGCCGCGGCCGCGGGGCGACGCCATCAAAATCAAAGCTGCGCTGGGGTCCAGCCGTGTAGCCGGTGGGGCCAGACGGAGCACGCGGCCCCGCCTTCCGGGGAGGTGCTACCTCGTCGGCCTGCGGGGTGCGGTAGGAAGCGATCGAAACCACTCGCGCAGAGGATGCCTCCGAGCGAAGCGGCAATTCCGCCTGGCGGGGTGCACGGGCGGCGGAGGCAGCCGGAACGGGAGGCTCAGGGCGGGGCTCGAGAGCGAGCGCCGATGCGCCGTGCACCGCAAAACCGGAACCCGGATCCGAGGACCGGCGTCCACAGTGCATACAGCGATGCTCATCGGGGTCTGTTCTCTTCCCGCAGAATCGGCAGGTCATTGCTGTTCCCTAAATGTTCTCCGTTCCCTAAACGTTGCAGGCGGTGAATCGCCCGTGCTACGGTTTTCCTTGGCCTGTCAGCAGCGGACACGCAAAGTACTGTACAACCTACGTACCATACTTCAGGCTTTTTGTCACTTAAAATCAGCCGCTTTCCTCATTTTTTTCTTCACGGTAGCGGGATTCGGACAGGTTCCCGAGCCTAGTTCTACTACGCCTGGGACTACCACGGTGCGGGTGCCGCGGATCAACCAGCCGGAGCCCGGCTACATTTACTTGCGGTCCCTCCGGCAGGAACGCGATGGGCCGTGGTACCGGTTGCGCGGATCGGTGCAGATCGAGACCACGGAGCTGCTGCTGCGAGCCGATGAAATCGACTACAACGAGCAGACCCATTATGCGGAGGCGCGCGGCAGTGTCCGGTTCTTTCACTACGAACGCGGCGAGCAGCTTGAAGCTGAGCGCGCCGAGTACTTCCTGAACACCGAGCAGGGGAAGTTTTTTGAGGTCCGCGGGTCGACCCACGTGGAAGTCGGATACCGGCCTGGCCTCTTCATTACTCCGAATCCGTTCGTGTTCCAAGGCAAGTGGGCCGAGCGCCTCCAGGACCGCTACATTCTCTACGACGGATTCATCACCGACTGCCAGCTTCCGAAGCCCTGGTGGACCTTTCGCGGAACCAAGTTCGACATCATCCCCGGCAAGCGGGCGATCGCCTACAAGACCCAGTTCAGGGTCCGCAAGACGCCGATTTTCTACCTGCCGGCGTTTTATAAGTCGCTCGAGGAGCAGCCGCGGAAGAGCGGATTCCTGATGCCGAGCGCGGGCAACAGCTCGCGGCGCGGCAAGATGGTCAAGGCCGGATATTTCTGGGCGATCAACCGCTCCTACGATCTGACCTACTCGCCGCAGTTGTTCACCCAGCGCGGACTGGCCCACAACGTCGACTTCCGTGGAAAGCCGGCCCAGCAGGCCGACTTCGATTTCCTGCTGTACGGCGTGAACGACCGCGGATTCAAGCAAGAGGACGGGACCAGGCTCAAGCAGGGCGGATACCTGATGAGCTTCCACGGCAAGGCGGAGCTGCCCTGGGGATTCCGCGGCCGGGGCGACATCAACTATCTCAGCGCGTTCGTGTTCCGGCAGGCCTTCACGGAGTCATTCAACGAAGCCGTATTTTCCGAGACCCACTCGCGCGCGTACGCCACCCGGCAGTGGGACTCCTACTCGCTGAACGTGCTGTTTGAGCGCCTGCAGAACTTCCAGACCGCCGACCCCGGCGACCACATCGTGTTGCGCAAGCTGCCATCGGTGGAGTTTAACAGCCGCGACCGGCTGGTGAGCGAGCGCGTGCTGCCCATCTGGGTCTCGTTCGAATCGAGCGCATCGCTCGTCCGCCGGACGCAGCCGCTGTTCCAGACGCGGCAATTCGTCGACCGGTTCGACGCGCAGCCCCATGTGATGACCGCAGTGCGCTGGAAAGGATTCACGCTCCTGCCAGGCTTTTCGCTGCGGGAGACCAAGTACGGATCGACCCGCTGCGAAGGCGACATCTGCGGACAAGGCGTCCTGCGAAGCACCCGCGAGTTCAACCTGGACCTGATCACGCCGTCGCTGGCGCGGGTGTTCACGAAGCCTCCGTCGTGGCTGGGCGAGCAGGTGAAACACGTCATCGAGCCGCGGGCCGGATTCCGGTGGCTGAGCGGGATCGAGGACTTTTCCCGGTTCATCCGTTTTGATGAAACGGAACTGGTGTCGAACACCAAGGAGATCGAATACTCGATCACCAACCGGCTGTACTCGAAGCGCAAAAGCACGGTGAGAGAAGTGTTGAGCTGGCAGGTGTGGCAGAAGCGGTACCTCGATCCGAACCTCGGCGGGGCGATTCTCGATGGCCAGCGGAACGTGTTCCGCAGCCAGCTTGACATGACCGCCTATGCCTTTTTCGATGGCCCGCGGCGCATGTCACCGGTGATTTCGGCCCTACGGCTGACGCCGGTCCAGAACATCTCGATGGAGTGGCGGACCGACGTTGATCCGCTGCGCCGGCGGCCGACCAATTCGACGCTGCTCGGCCAGATCCGGACAGAGAAGGTCTTCGTGTCGGCGGGACACAACCATGTGCGCAGCATTCCGGGCCTGTCGCCGCCGTCGAATCAGCTCCAGGCGTTTGGGGGCTGGGGCCGGCAGGACCTACGGGGGTTCGGCGCGGGGTTCCAGGCGGTTTACGATTTCCGGGTCAAGATCATGCAGTTTGCGACCGCGCAGGTGTCGTGGAACAGCGACTGTTGCGGGTTGAGCTTCCAGTACCGGAGGTTCAGCTTTGGAACCAGGAACGAGAACCAGTGGCGGGTGGCGTTTGCCGTGGCCAATATTGGATCGTTCGGGAACTTGAGGTCGCAGGAGCGGATCTTCTAGCCCGGAAATATCGACTATGGCGCGCGGGGGAACCAGCAGGCGAGGGCGAGCGCCATCACGAGGTCGTCATGCTGGCGGCTGTGGGCCGGCTCGAACGTCTCACCCGAGCGTGAGATGTCACGGCGGAGGTTGAGCAACTCGTCGCGGAGCCGCGTGGCATGAGGCAGCGCGGCGGCGACCTCCAGGACGCCCGTCTCGATCCAGATGCGCAGCTTGCTCAACAGCTCGGTCTTCGGCACGTTGTGCACTCCGCTGGAAAAGCTGGGAGTGACGCCGCCGGTGATGGCAAGCGCGAGCACTCGCGCGCGTGGTCCCGACTTGCGCAGAAAGTCGACGAAGGCCTGGCCGACTCCGCCCGCGTCGACCACGATGCTCGCGCGGTTCTCGACGGCGCAATAGGATGCGAGGTCGCGGAGCTTCCGCACCAGATCGGTGTAGTCAGTCCCGAGCGGGAGGCGCTCGATGTGGCGGACGCGCAGCGTGGTGCGCATCCATTCCCCGGTGCGGATGGCCGTCTCGACCGGCATGTAGAACGTGTGGCGTTCGAGGATGACGATGGCAGTGTGGTCGCGCCGTTTGCCGAGGTCGGCTCCGATGAAGTAATGCAGCTCCGTGCTTTTCGGACCGTGCACGTAACCGTTGCTGGGGAGCGGGGGACCGAGTCCTTGAAGACCGCGCGGACACTGTCGCTGGGAAAAGCCTGGTCCTCGGAGTCGCGGAACTCGCACCAGTACTCTTCGCGGAACATCTCGACCGGTTTCGATTGGCGCTGGCGGTCGAGGAACGAACGCTTCAAGTGAGTGGCCTGCTCGACGGTGGAGTGGATGCGCAGCCACCCGGAATCGGCGGAGGTCCATTCGGTGTAGAAGAAGCCGGACTTGCCCTTCGGAGTCGACATGAGCCAGAGTTGGCCGTCGGTGGCGGCCAGGAACGGGAGCGCGGCGAGGTAAACTTCGTCCTCGACCCGCGCGGCTTCGTCGAAGATGAGCAGCGTGACGGCGGAGTAACCGCGGACGGTATCCTCGTTGGAAGGCAGGGCCAGGATGCGCTGGCCGCCCGGGAGAACGAGCGAATGGCGGATGGCCGGGTCGCGGCGGGGCTCGAGTCCGGCCTTGACCAGGAAGTTGCGCATGCGGCGGAGGAGTTCGGCAGACTGGCGCTGGTTCGGCGCGATGACGACGGCAAAGGCGTCCGGCCGGAAGATGACGTGATGGACGGCCTTGGCGGCGACGGTGGTCGACTTGCCCCACTGGCGCGAGCAGCAGAGGATGCCGCGGGTGGCGTGGGTGTCGAGGACTTCGGCTTGGATTCCGTTCGCCGGGAAGCCGAGCACTTCGCGCGCGAAGGCGGAGGGCCGTGCCGTGTAGCGCGGGAGATCAGCCGGATGCATCGGCTGGCTCCAGAACTGCGAAGACGGCGCGGGTGGCGTCCGGAAACGGCGCCAAGGCCTGCATGATCCGCCTGATGACGGCGGTCCACTCGGAGGCTCCTTCCAGGATTTCGCGGAACGTCCTGGGAGCGGTGGGGGCCGGAGCCTCGGAAAGCGGAGACTTGGCGGGCTCGCGGCGGCAGTGGCAGTAGCGGCTGCATAGAAGACGCGAGTGGCCGGCGTCCGGTTGGATGGTGACGCAGTGGATCCGTTCGGTCAGCCAATGGGACATGGGGAGACCTCCGTTTCTAGTGTTTTCAACGGGTTGCTGGGTTCGTTTTGAAAATTCGCTATATTTCCGGCAGCATTTCCGGGGAAATGAGCGCCTTGGCGGAGGCGTTCGAGGAGCTTCCAGGTCCGGTCGAACTGGCGGGAGAGGCGCGTGGAGTGGCGGTCGAGGTGGGAGAGCGCGCCGGTGGAGTCGGTGAGGGCCTTGGCGGCCAAGGCGGAGCGGAAGCGCTCGTCGAGCTGGGGAAAAATGCGCGCGGATTCCGGCGCGTCGGCTTCCATTTGGAGGTCGCTGAGCGCAGTCTCATTGGACTCGGCACGGAGGAGCCGCCAGTAGCAGGCGGCGAGGTCAACGACGAGGAGACGCTCGAGGTCCGATGTGGGACACCAGCCTGCGGTGAATGCGTCTTCGATGGCCTGGTAGGCTTCGGGATTCTCGTTGGACAGGACCACGTCGCGTGCCGTGAGTCCGTGAGTGGTGGCGTTGCGGGAGGAGTGTGCCTTGCCCCGTGGAGTGACGGGACCGCGGGAAGCGGCGCCGTTGAGGCGGGAGGCTTCGCGTTGTTTTTCCGATGGCATGATTGATTTCCTCGTTGTTGTTTCGAGCGGGAGCGGAGGCTCCCACCTGGTATGGATTTTGCATAGGGCAAGATGGGGCGCAGGGGCTGGGACCGGTAAAGTGT
>VFZX01000468.1 GCA_016871015.1 Acidobacteriota bacterium
CCAGCCGCCTCACCGCGGCCAGCTTGAATTCCTTGGTGAACTTCCTACGTGATAATCCCATGACTCAATTCTCCATTCGATGAAGGTTGAGTCTTAACTGCCTGTCTCATTTTAGGGGCCCAGCCCACTATATATACGAGCGTCAGATTCGTAGAATTCGCATTTCAACGCCAGGGGATTATTGTGGGGATCGTTCAGAGCATTCACCTTCCACTGCTCATCGGCGACTCCGGCCGTACGCGTCAACTTCTGAAGAGCGTCGACCGGGTCGCCAAGGGCAATTGGCCCGTCTTGATACTTGGAGAGACTGGAACAGGAAAGGAAGTCGTCGCCCGCGCACTCCATCAAAAGTGCCCGGATGTTCCCTTCGTCACCATTGACTGTTCCAGCATGGTCGGACCGCTCATGGAGAGCGAACTGTTCGGCCACGTTAAAGGTACTTTTACCGGAGCATCCGAAAACCGGCCAGGACTGCTGGAGCTGGCCCATGGCGGCATCGCCTTCTTTGACGAGATCGGCGATCTCCCCCTGGACCTGCAAGCCAAGCTGCTCCGCGCAACGCAACAGCGGGAGTTCCGGCCCGTGGGCGGCCGCAAGGTCCAACACTCGGACTTCCGCATCGTCGCCGCAACCCACCGCGACCTGCCGAAGGAGGTCGAGCGCGGACGCTTCCGCGAGGACCTCTACCACCGTCTCAATGTCGTGCAGTTGAAGATCGCTCCTCTGCGGGAGCGTGCTGAGGATATCCCGGCTCTGGTCGAGCATTTCCTCTCCCTCTATGGCGCAGCGCACACCGTTTCCTCGGCCCTCATGGAGGACCTGCTCGGCTACGACTGGCCGGGCAACGTTCGCGAGCTCGAAAACTGCATCCGCGGCATGATCGCCATGCACACTGGACCCGAGCTCCATACCGGCGATCTCCCGTCGCCGATCACCAATTTTCACGCCATCCGCCGGCTCAAGTTCCCGGAGGCGAGGGAGGTGGTGGCTCCATACCTGCCAGCGGCCCCGCCACCTCCTCTCGAGGCCCCCGCGACCCGGATCCAGCGCAGGCCGCCCGTCCCCGAAACATCCCCGATTGTTCCCCTCGACGAAGTCGAGCGGCAACACATCATCAACGCCATCAACTACACCGGTGGCGACTACAGCCTGGCTGCTCACCTGCTGGGGATCGGCCGGACTACTTTATACCGTAAAGTGAGGTCGTACAGCGACGGAACCCTTAGACGATGAAATATGATGCCCTCCACCTTCTGATCGTGGAGGACAACCGCGAGACCACCCTGCTCCTTGAGGAGGCTTTCACCGAAATGGAAGACCTCCGCTTTATCCACCCCTGGATAAGGACCTTCCGAAGGGAGTACGTGGTGGATCCCGGGAGTGCATTGCGCCTGTTACGCGACAATCATTATGACGCCGCCTTGCTTGGATTGGCGATTCCGGGGAGCCGGGAGTCCTCAGCCTTTGATTTGATCCGCGAGCGATCGCCGGACCTTCCGGTCATCGTCCTCGCCCCTCCCGACGACGAACTCCGCGCCATTCAACTGATCCGGCGCGGAGCGCAGGACTACGCACTGGCCAACGAGATCGATTGCCTGCCGCTGGCCCGGACCATCGGCAACGCCATCGAGCGCTCCCGCTGGAGACTGGCCTTCCTCCGGCTGTGCGAGAATAGCCGGATTGAAAATAGCCCTGGACGCGTCGTATAGCCTCGACCCCAACCCCACGGGTGTCGCGGTCTATTCGCGCGAGATCCTCCACGGGCTCGCGAATCTATATCCCGCCGGATGGCGTTGGTGTTACCGGCCCCACCGCCTCCGGCGCGCCTTTTCCCAGCCCCTCCCCCCAGGATGCCGCCGCTGGCCGCTGCTGGACTTCTGGATGCCGCACGCCGCCCTCTTCCACGGGCTCAACCAGCGCCTCCCCCGCGCCAGGTTTCCCCGCACCGTGGCCACGTTTCACGACCTGTTCGTGCTCACCAGTGAGTTCTCCACCCCCGCGTTCCGCGCCCGCTTCGCCGCCCAGGCCCGCGACGCCGCCCGGCGCGCCAGCCACATCATCGCCGTTTCCCGGTTCACGGCTTCGCAAGCCCAGGAACTCCTCGGAGTGGAGCCTGCGCGGATCAGCGTGGTGCCCCACGGCGTCCGCCTCACGGCTCCGGTTGAGGACACTCCGCGCGAGCCGCTGATCCTTTTCCTCGGGGCGCTGCAGAAACGCAAGAATCTCGTCCGCCTCATCCATGCCTTCGAGCAGGTCCCGCGCGAATGGCGGCTGGTCCTGGCCGGCGGCAGCGGATTCGCCGCGGACGAGATTCACCAGGCCGTGGCGGATAGTCCCCGCCGTGACGCAATCACTGTTACTGGCTGGATTCCGGACACCCAAGTCCGCCGCTACTTGAGCCGCGCCAGCATCTTCGCCTTCCCCTCGCTCGGCGAGGGATTCGGGATGCCCGTGATCGAGGCAATGGCCTGGGGAATCCCGGTGCTGACGTCAAACAGTTCCTCACTCCCGGAGGTCGCCGGGGAGGCCGCGATCCTGGCCGACCCCAACGAAACGGACTCAATCGCCGCCGGCCTGGCACGCCTCTGCGGCTCTCCTTCGCTCCGCCAACACCTGGCGACCCTTGGCCGCGCCCGCGCCAGCCAGTTCACCTGGGAGGCCGCCGTCCAGCGGACCTGGGAGGTCTACCAGCGGCTGCTCTAGTCTAGTTCCCGTCGTCGTCGACCGAGATTTTCAGGGCCTTCAGGAACTTCGCATCCTGCGACGTCCACCGGAGCCGGTCCGTGCCCTCGCCCCGCACCGCGGTCGACTCGCGGATCATGCCGTCCTCGCCGTCATCCTCGCTGCGGCGGTTGAAGCCGATCGTGGCCTCCAGCACCAGGAAGACATCGTAGCCAGCCCGCTTGATCTCCCCGATTGCCTCCGCAATCCTCTCGGACTCCGAAAGCGACTCGTTGATCGCCGTTCCGAGTTCTTGCATCAGTTCTTTGAGCCGCTCTTCCAAATCAGGCCTCTCCGGTCACCTCTAGGATAGCACCCAGCATCGCGGCCATCAGTGCGCATTACAGAGGAGTCGTTCGGGTCACTATGCGTATCGTCAAAAGCGGAACGATTCTTCAGGCAAGGCGAGCGTCTTTTTGAGGTAGCCAAGGCTCATCCGCGCGCTCTCCTTCGGAGGACGGAACGGAGAACTGTCCAACTCGACAGTCAGGAAGCCCTTCCAGGCGATCGAATCCAAGTGCTGCTTGATGGCCGGGAAATCCACTCCGCCGTGCCCCAGCGGAAAGAAAGGCGGATCCTTGATCATGTCCGGACGCTCGATCCGCGCCTTGGCGCCGCCGCGGTTCTCCGGCTTGGTGTCCTTCATGTGGAACTCGGCGATCCGGTGGCCTAATTTCTTCGTCAACTCCACCGGGTCGATGCCCGCCATCGTGATGTGACCCGTGTCGAGCACGAAGCCAACGTCTTTGGGATCGGTATGGCCGAGCACATAGTCAATCTCGCGCCGGTTCTCGAACTGATTCCACATATGCGCGTGGATTGCGAGCCGGATCCCCTCGGCCCGCAGCCCGGCGCCGAGCCGGTTGAGCACCGCCGACATGTGCCCGAGATCCTCGGGCGTGGTCCCCGTGGGACGCCGCGGCCCCAGATTGATCTTCAGGTGCGTGCAGCCAAAGTTGCGGATGAACCGGCCGAGCTTGAGATGGTCCTCCACCAGCTTGCCGTGCCGCGCCGGATCCTCGAAGTGCGTCTCGAGCGGCCCGCCGTTTGAGATCGTGACAAACCGCACGCCGATATCATCCATCCGCTTCTTGAGCTCGTGGGGCTTCTCCCAGTAGTCGACGAAGTAGTGGATGAAGCTCTCGACCCACCGGTAGCCGACCTCGTGCGCTTCGCGGAACGACAGGAAGACATCGCTCTCCCAGCCGCCCCGCGTGTTCGTCGTGATCCCGGCCTTGACTTGAGCCTTCGAAGCCGGAGCGGCCATCGCCGCCCCTGCTCCCGCCGCCGCCAGAAACTCCCGCCGTGTCGCCATGGCAAACCTCCTTGCGCGCTAGTTCACTTTTTCGCCCGAGATCAACACCTGGTCGATGCTCCGGGCGTTGCTGATGTTTTCGAGCGGATTGCGGACCAGCACCACCAGGTCGGCCCATTTCCCCGCTTCAAGCGTTCCCAGGTCCTTGGACACCCCAAGATACTCGGCCGCGCTCGACGAGAACGACTGAATGATCTGCTGGGGCGTAAGGCCTGCCTCGGCCATCAGGTCCATCTCCATGTGTTCGAAGTAGCCGGAGAAGCGTCCGGGAGGGCCCGTGTCGGTGCCGAACCCGATCTTGACGCCCGAGTCGGAGAGCTTCTTCAGATTCTGCTGCGCCGTCTTGAGGAACGCCGAATATTTGGCGAGATTCTTGTCGTTGGCCTGCCGCGCCATGAACTCGGGCGCCTGCACTCCGGCCACCGCCTCCGGGTCGGCGCCCTTGAGGAAGAACTCGTCCTTCAAGAACGCCGGGGTTTTGGCGTAGGTGAACGTCGACACCTCGCGCGTGAAGGTCGGAATCTGCCAGGTGCCGTTCTTCTTCGCCATGCCGATCAACGCCTCGTTCACCGGTTTGTCCCGCACGCTGTGGGCAAAGGCGTAGAGCCCGGCTTCGGACAGCTTCAGGGCGTCGTCGTGGTAGAACACGTGGGCTGCTACCTTCAGCCCGTGCTTGCGTGCATTCCCGATGATCGCCTTGCACAGGTCAATTGAGATCTTCTTCTCCTTGCCCAGGTGGTCGTCCACCCAGATCTTGACCAGGTCGACCTTCTTTGCCGCGAGCTCATTGACATCGGCTTCGACCTCAGCCGATGTCTTGACCTCGAACGGCACCCCCTTCATCCCGGCCATGGTGGACGGATAACCGTCGGCACCGGTGAATCCGCGGCCTGCTGTGAACACCCGCGCCGTCGTAGCCCGGCCCGAGCGCTGCTCGTCGCGCACTCCGAAGATCACGTCCGTGTCCGAGCCCATGCTGACCACGGCGGTGACGCCGTAGCGGGCATAGGTGTTGAGCTGCTTCATCAGGTTGTCCTTGGTGTAGAAGCTCTGGTCCTGCTTGACGCCTTTGACGTTGCCAACGTGTCCGTGGAGATTGATGATGCCAGGCATCACGAACTTGCCCGCGAGATCTGTGCGCGCCGCACCTGGAGCGGCGGGAGCCCCCGATTTCGGACCCGCATAGGTGATGCGGCCATCGGTGATCACGATCGCCGCGCCGGGCACGGCATCGCGCCCGGTTCCGTCAATCAGGGTGAAGTTCTCAAGGACCTTCGTGTTGGCCGCCTTGGCCGGGTCCTGGGCGGGCGGCCCGCTCGCGCACGAGCTAAGCATCGCCACGCAGGCAAGAAAAACAATTGCGGATCGATTCATTGGACTGGAGGTACTCCTAGCTTGGGGATTGTACCAAAGGCCAGGGGATCCCGTTGTCCGCGCCCGCTCAGTTCAACTCGAACTCGACGTTCCGCTCCCGGTTCAACTGCTCGCTCAGCCGGATATCCACGCTCGACTTTGGGATCTTCTTGTGGACCTGCTTGGTGGTCACGTAGTACACCATCTCGCCTTCGAGCCAAAACGCATAGCACGAATACACCGTGCCATCGTGGAGCGCCAGCAGGTAGACCGTTGGCCTG
>VFZX01000469.1 GCA_016871015.1 Acidobacteriota bacterium
GGGCGAGCGATTTCTTCGATGCCGATGGCGACGGTTGGGAAGACCTGCTAGTTCTCAACGGGCACGTCACGAACGAGCGGGCCGAGGATCTGGAGAGCTTTCATTGGAGCGCTGTGGTGGCCAGTTCTCCGGTTGCGGCCGTTCCGTCCAGTGCGTACGCCGCGGCGTGGCGCCAGTTCCAGAACCGGATGAACGAATCGGGTCTCTCGGTCCACGGGCGTGAATCGAACAGATTCTACCGGAACCACGGCGGCGGGAGATTCTCGGATTTCTCCGCTTCGTCGGGTCTGGATTTCCCGGATGACGGCCGGGCGTTCGGCGTGCTGGATCTGGACCACGATGGCGACCTGGATCTCGTGCTGAAGAATCGAACAGCGCCGCAACTCCGGATCATGCGGAACGATGCCGGGCGCGGGAGCAAGTGGGTGGCGTTCGACCTGGTTGGCCGTAAGAGCAACCGGGATGCGATTGGAGCGCGCATCACCTTCAGGTCTCCGAACGGAATCCGCGGCAAAGAAGTGCGAGCCGGTTCAGGGTTCTTGTCGCAGCACTCCCATACCGTTCACTTCGGGCTCGAGGGAGAGACCACTCTCCCGGAGGTGCGGATTGATTGGCCCAACGGCTTGTCGCAGACGATTCGCGATGTGCCGGCGGGTTCGGTGATCCGCGTGGAAGAGGGGAATGGCGGGTTTTCCGCGCGGCCGTACGCGCCCGGGAACACGGGCGCAACCAACACGGAACCGCCGGCGCCCCCTCCGGTGTCCGAGTCCTCTCGCGGCACGTGGCTGCTGGCGCCGGTGCCGATGCCCCGGCTGCCGCTGTTGACCTCATCCGCTGGACGCGCGGCCGCGATCACGATCCGTTCCGCGAGCGGAGGCGGTGAACCGGTGGCCGATGTCCGGACGGGCGGCGATTCCCGCACGCAAGCGGTCTCGGCCGCCGAATTGCACCTTTTGCGCGCCGTGGTAAAGAATGTGTTTGCGCGGCGCAGAGAGCCCACAATACCCTTCACGGTCATCGTCGACCGCGAGCATCGGCTGGCCAAGATCTACCCAGGCGCGGCGGAGCCAAACGATCTGGCGGCCGACTTCGGTCGTATCCCTTCGACCGCAGGCGAGCGCAGTGCACTCGCCTTGCCGTTCCCCCCGCCGCACTCCCCGCCTTGGGGAAGCCGCGTGGAGACATATTTCCTGATCGGCTTCGAATGCCTGCAGAACGGCGCCGACGCCTACGCGCTGCCGTTCTTCGAGGAGGCCCTGCGGATCGACGGTGGACTTGCCGCGATTCACGGCAACATCGGCGCCATTCAAGCGCGCCGGGGACGGGCGCGCGATGCGCTGGCGAGCTACACGATGGCGGCTCGCCTCGATCCGGAGTCCGCGGACATGCAGTTCAACCTCGGCACGGCGCTGGCTGCCGCGGGGCAATTTCCCGAAGCTGCCGCGGCGCTCCGGCGTGCGAGCGAAATCGATCCGGCGTCCGCCGAAACGTGGGCCAACCTGGGGAATGTCTATCTGGATCTGGGCAAGCCGGACGACGCGCACGGCCCACTGGAGCGTGCGCTCGAGTTGAAGCCTTCCGCGCTCGTGCACAACAGCCTGGGGACTCTCTACTTCGAGAAGGGCGCTCTTGCTCTCGCGCAGCGGCATTTCGAGAGCGCGATTCGCCTCCAACGCAACTATGACGCCGCCTACGTGAATCTGGGGCACGTTTTTCTGCGGCTTGGCGATCGCCGGCGCGCTCTCGAGTTGTTCCGCGAAGCGGCGCAGGTGAACCCGGCCAATCCGGATGCGAAACGGCTGGCGGAGCAGTACCAGTGAGCCTGCGCCTCGTCTTCATCGGCGCCCTGCTTTTCTGCGCCGCTCTCTCCCAGCAGACCAGGCAGCAGAAGAAGCCGGAGCGGCTGCGCAGAACCTACGAAGCCAACAAGATCGCGGAGGCGCCAACACGCGCGGGCCACGCCACCGCTCCCGGACCGCCTCCGCCCCAAACCACCCTCGCGGACGATCTCCATGATCCCCGCCTCGGTGACATCTCCCTCCAGTTCGAGGCCGTGGAGTGGAACGGCTCCAGAACGTACTTTGGAAGCCCGAGGAAGGATCACATTCTCGAGTGGGGCGGGGCGGGCGTTGCGCTGATCGACTATGACGGCGATGGTCTTCTCGACATTTTCGTGGTCAATGGAGCGGAGATCGCTCCTGGCGGAAAGATCATTCCCCACCGGCACCTTCTCTACAAGAATCTCGGCGACTGGAAGTTCCGGGACGTGTCTCGAAGGGCGCGCATCGACGCGGCGGGTTGGGGTGCGGGAGTGTGCGGCGGCGACTATGATGGCGACGGGCGCCTGGACCTCTACGTGACGAACGTCGGCGCCAACATGCTGTTTCGCAACAACGGGGACGGGACGTTCTCCGAGACCGCGCGTGCCGCGGGAGCGGATGAAAAAGGATGGAGCACGGGCTGCAGTTTTTTCGACGCCGACGGAGATGGGCACTTGGACCTGTATGTCGCGAAATACATGATGATGAGTTGGGCCGACGTGCTGGCTCCCAAGCCCACGATTTCGTGGAGGGGCGGGCCCGCGGTGATGGCCGGACCCCAGGGACTACCGGCCGCCGCTGACGTACTCCTGCGCAATGAAGGCAATGGCCGCTTCCATGACAGCACCGAATGGCTGAATCTGAAGCCCGGCCGCGCCTCACATGGATTTGACGTGCTGACCACCGACGCCGATAGCGACGGCTGGGTAGACATCTTCGTGGCCAACGACTCGGATCCGAATTTCCTGTTCCGCAATCGCGGCAATGGGCGCTTCGAGGAAGTCGCCCTCGCGAGCGGTGTGGCGTTCAACGCGGAGGGCAGAGCGCAGGCGGGAATGGGAGCAAGCGCAGCCGACTTCGACGGCGACGGCCGCCTGGATATCGCGCTCACCGCTTTTGCGCAGGACACCAACACTCTGTACCGAAACCGGGGGCGGGGACTATTCGAAGACGCGAGCGAAGCAGCGGGTTTGAAGGCGCGGACCTTCGAACGTATGGGCTGGGGCGCCGCCTTCCTCGACGCCGACCTCGATGGACTTCCGGATCTATTCTTCGCCAACGGCCACATCTACCCGCAGGTGGACGAGTTCCCGCAACTACGCGAGAGCTACCGTCAGGAGAATCAACTGCTGTTGAATCGGGGCGGACGCTTCCTCGATGTCTCTCTGGCCTCCGGTTCGGGGCTGCGCATCAGGAAGTCGCACCGCGGCGTAGCGATCGGAGACCTCGACAACGATGGCCGCCAAGACCTGGTGATCGCCGCCAACGGCGATGTTCCCACGATTCTCCGCAATCGCTCCGTTTCGGCGCATCACTGGGTGAATCTGCAGTTCGTCTGCGAGCCCCCGAACGCGTTCTGCATCGGCGCGGCGGTGCACGTCGACGCGGGAGGCCGCCGGCAAGTCCAGGAGATTCGCTCCGGCGGCGGCTACGTTTCGCACAGCGACCTGCGCCTCCACTTTGGACTCGGGCGCCACACCGGGAAGATCGACGTCTCACTCGTCCTGCCCGGCGGCAAACGGTTTTCGTGGCGCGAGGTGGAGACCGGCCGCTTTGTGGTCCTACGCGTGAATCGCCCGTGAGAAGAACAGTCGTGATAAATTGAAAGGCGCCAAGACGGGGAGAGTTGCTTCCAGGAGAAGGAGCGTCAAGCCATGAGGCGAACAGGGCAGCAGACCAGGCGCCGGTTCCTCGGCGCCGCGGCGGCGTTGGCCGCTACCGACGGCCGGGCGTCCACGGGAACGCCGCGAAGCGGAGAGACCGAGCACTTCTGGTATCGCGAGCAGCCGCCGGGCAAGTACATCGACTCACAGCGTGGCAACAAGGCCTTCGCTTATTCCGAAGGAAAGATCTTTCTCTCCACGGACAATGGGCACACCTGGCCGCACAGCGCCGACTTCGCCCAAGCGGCCGGGATCCGATTCAGCCACATCCTCGGGAACGGCAACGTGGTCTTTGCCACCGGCAACAAGCTGTATCTCAGCACCGACAACCTGCGGAACTACCAGGAGGTTCGTGTCAAGGCCCCGGATGGATCGGACTATGTTCCGCACACGCCGCAAAATCCCGAACAGACCGGCTGGTACTTCCACACTTTGCCTGGAACGGTCTCGTGGCGGGTCAAAGGCAAGGAGATGATGGTTTGGGGCAATTACTGCAACGTCCTGGGCGGCGCGACGCCGGTCAACATTTACTATTCGACCGACAGCGGGCGTACGGTAAAGATCGCCTACAGCTTCGGACAGAACCCGTTTTTCTCCGACAATGGCACGCCCGGCGGAGGGAAAGGCGGAACGCTGTTGGGTGATCCCAACAACAAGGTGCTGTGCCGCCACGTGCACACGGTCGCATACAACCCCGTCGAGAATGCCTTCTACGCCACGACCGGTGACCACACCCGCGGCTTGGGCCACGAATGCCATTGGCTGCGCGGTACCTATGACGACAGGCAGGACCGTTGGGACTGGAAGGTGCCGGTTTCCGACGTTTCCAACTCCAGGTACAAGTGCGGCGGTCTGAACTTCGTTAAGGGAACGCTCTACTGGGTCAGCGACTCGAACGGCCCCAAACCGCACGACCGCGGCGTGTTCCGCTGCGATCCGAAGGACCTGCTGTCGCTCGACAAACATACCAACCTGTACAATCCGGAGGTCGAGTCGGCTTGCATGATCATTCAGGACAAAACGATCCTGGCGGCTCACTGCGCTCCCGCTACTCCGCTGAATACCGGCTTCATTGTGTCCACCGACATGGGCAAGACCTGGGCTCAGGAAGACCTGAAGGAATTCGGTAAGCGGTCCCCGGTGCGGTTCCACGAGAAGAACGGCGAGGGGTGGTTCCGCGTCGACTTGCGCTCCGGCTGGATCCAGCATGCCGAAGTGCTCTTTATCAAGCCCAAGCCCGCGGGAAAGAAGCGATCGCGCACCACCGGTTGAAAGAAGACGAAGGACTCGTGATTCAATGATCCGAGACCGAGTGTTGCCTCGCCGCATGAGTCCGGTCCGCTCGATTCAGGAGAGCAGCACAAGGTCGGGGGTAGGGCGTAGGCTGAAAGCATGCCTGCGACACCCTTCAAGCGACTGATTTTGCGTTTGGTTCTCCGTGACGTTTATCCGATGGTGATCCGCCTGATCGCGGCGCCAGACTGTTTGGAACTCACCGGCTTCGATGAGATCTTTCACGCAGTGCTCGGTTGGGATGGTGGCATCGGATTCGCGACCCAGATCCAGGTTCAGGTCTACGACAGCTTCCAGCGCAAGACACGCTCCACCAAACTGTCCGGGTTTCGACTGCATCGACAGGAGATGCTCCTGTACACCATCGGCGCGCTCAACCAATGGGAATGGGAAGCGAGCAGATGTTCGAACCAGCGCAGGCGGAGACCGCCATCGGAGTGCTGGCGGCGGCACACCCGGACCGCCCTGCGAGCACCTGGGAGTTGTTGCGCAGCGTGCTGGCCGACGGCTCCAAGAGTCTGGATGGGATCGCGCAAAGATTCTTGAAATTTCGGACATAGCGACAACTGAACCACAGCCTTCCACCTTGAGGGCGAGGCAACTCGTTGATTCCATTGCAGGAAGAAGTTCCGGCATCGTGAGTTGTGCTGG
>VFZX01000470.1 GCA_016871015.1 Acidobacteriota bacterium
TGTCGGCGAGCCTGGGCAGACGGATGAACGTCGCCTTGCCGGTCAGGTGGACGTCGACGCGGTCCAGGCGGCGCTCGACGCGGACGCCGAGATGGGTCAGGAGGTAGATCAGCTTGGCCAGCGAGATCGCAAGGCCCACCAGAATTCCCGTGAGCATGTCGGTCGCGACGATCATCACAAGAGTCGCTGCGTAGACCGCGACCACCGGCTTGCCGTAGCTGGCGAGCTTCTTCATTTCCTTCACGTTGATCAGCTTGTAGCCAGTGAAGACCAGAATCGCCGCCAGGCCTGCTGTCGGGACCAGCCGCAGCACCTGCGGAAACGCGGCGACAAGCAGCAGCAGCCAGGCGCCATGATAGATCGCCGACATCCGCGTTGTGGCCCCCGCGTTGACGTTGGCCGAGCTGCGCACGATCACTCCGGTCATCGGGAGAGCCCCAAAGAGTCCGCAGAGCATGTTGCCAAGGCCTTGCGCCGCCAACTCCCGGTCGTAGTTGGTCCGCTTGCCGCCGTGCATCTGGTCGACCGCCGTGGCGCAGAGCAGGGTCTCCGCGCTCGCCACGAATGCCACCGCGAACGCGTCAAACAGCACGGCCGGCGTGAAGAGTACCCTCCAGTTCGACCAATCCGGCCAATTTGCAGCGGCGATCAGGTTCGAGGGCACGTCCACGAATTTGATGTCCAACCGGAGGAGCGCGGCCAGTGCGGACCCGGTGACTACCGCGACCAGGGCGCCGGGTACCATCTTGAGTCTCTTGGGTGCGAACTGATTCCAGAGGATGAGCGTCGTGATCGTGCAGAGTCCGATGAAGGCCGCCATGTGATGCGTACTGCCATCGAGCGGAAAAATGCCTTTGAGGATTGCATCCGGAATCGACGCCAGGTTTGCCAGCCCGTTCCCGCGTGGCTTGTCATCGACCATGACGTGAAACTGGCCTGCCAGGATCAACACTCCAATTCCGGCCAGCATGCCGTGGATCACCGCCGGAGAGATGGCCCGGAAGAATTGTCCAATCTTGAGCAGGCCAGCCGCAAGCTGGATCGCCCCGGCAGCGAGAACGATGAATCCGAGCATCGGGAGTCCGTGCTCCTGAACCAATTGATAGGTGAACACCGCCAGGCCCGCCGCCGGACCGCTCACCTGGAGCGGGCATCCGGCCAGGGTGCCGACGACGAGCCCGCCGACGATTCCTGTCACGAGTCCGAGGGCTGGCGGGACTCCAGAGGCAATGGCGATTCCCATGCACAGCGGCAGGGCAACCAAGAACACAACAACTGAGGCAAGCAGATCCTTCATCGTTACAAACTTGAAGCACGTGGGATGCCAAACCCGGCCTCCAGTGGAATCAATAACTTGTGAGGGGCGCTGTCCGAAATCAGGCACGGCCCGGATTCACGCTGGCTGAGATCCGGCAGTGTCGCGGTGGACGAAAAACAATATCCCGGCGAGAAGCAGTAGTCCGGCTGCGACATACACCGTAGCCGCAAGCGAGATCGCATAGCCGAGGCCGTGGTTCTTCGCGATCCATCCGATGACGATCGGCGCCGATCCGCCGCCGGCGAGCCACCCGACCGTGTTCATCAATCCGGCGGTCGCGCCGCGGGCTTCAGCGGGGACGACGTCATACACCGAGGCGAAAATGTTCGCGTCGTAGAATCCCTTGAAGAAGCCCCAGCCGATGAGGGCAGTGATCAGGACTCCGAGTGTTGCTGCGCCGCCGCACAGCACCACGAACGGCGCGCCGCAGAGCACACCGATTGCCTGGACCATCATCCGGCCGCCCGGGGTCCGCTTGCGCAGCGTGTCCGCCAGCCAGCCCCCCAGCGGACAGGCGAGCATGCTCGCAAGCTGGATGTAGAGGGTAGCCGTCAACCCGGACCGTGCCAGATCCATTTGAAACCGGTCGTAGACGAACTTTGGCATCCAGGACAGGACTACGGTGGCCACGAAGTTCGAACAAATGAACGCGCCGAGCAGCATCAGAATCGTCGGCCGCTTCGCCGCCATGCTCAGAAACTGCGGGATCGACATGGGACGCGCATGTTCCACGGAAGCGCCTTCATCGCGGTCGGCCGCGCCCCGTTCGGGTTCATGAAGGAAGTAGTGCAGCACGATGCCCAGCAGGATTCCAAGCGCGCCGAACACGATGAAGGACCAGCGCCAGCCATAGTACTGTCCGATCAGTCCGGCGAAGAAGCCGCCGCCGATGGTCCCCGCATAGACGCTGGTCTGGTGCGTGCCCATGGCCCGCGAACGCGTCGACTTGCCGTGATAGTCGCTGATCAACGACATTGACGCAGGGAAATAGAAGGTCTCGCCCAGTCCCTCGGCGGCGCGGAAGAAGACCAGGTGGGGAAGGTGCGCGACAGGGCCGTAGCCATGCAGATCACGCTCCAGGCGTGCAGTCCGCCGAGGATCGCCGTCTTGCGCCGGATGCGGTCGACGATGGAGCCGGCAAACAGCGCGCCGAGTCCGTAGACCCAGGCAAACGCGGAGCCGAGAATTCCCAACTGCACGGTGTCGAGGTTCATCTCCTTTTCGAGCAGCGGGAAGACCGAGAAGATGGCCTGACGGTCAGCGTAGTTGAAGAAAGCGATGGTCCAAAGCATCGCCACGACGACCCACTTGTAGCGGGGATGGGCGGGAGACATGAAGCTCCCCATGGTATCGCAGTGCCAGGGTGATATACTTCTCCCATCTATGCGAATCCTGCTGCTGACCCCTGTCGCGTTGATCCTGGGCGCCGCGCCCACTCTACCCGAACCGGCGAAGATGAAGGTGGACTTTGACAAACACGTCCGCCCGCTGCTTGCCGAAAAGTGTTTTTCCTGCCACGGATCGAAGGTCCAACAGTCGGGGCTCCGGCTCGACAAGCGCCAAAACGCGTTGCGTGGCGGCGATTACGGTCCGGTGATCGTTCAAGGCAAGAGCGCCGCGAGCAAGCTGATCCTGCGGCTGGTGAGCGGCGACGGCGGACTGCAGATGCCGCCGACCGGCGCGCTCGATCCCGAACAGATCAGTATGTTGCGCGCCTGGATCGATCAGGGAGCCGATTTCGGACGGATCGAGATTAAGGATGAAGCGCCGAAACCGCCGGTGCCGCCCGCGCTCGTGAGCCTGATCAGCGCGATCCGCCACCGGCAGCCGCCCGGCCACCTGGATCCTACACTCGTCAATGGCAGGGACCACGGTGGGTCAGCTCCGCTTCACCACGCGGCGGGCTTTGGAACGGTCGCCACAATGAAGGCGCTGCTCGATGCGGGCGCGGATGCAAACGCGAAGAACGACCGCGCGGCGACTCCGATCCATTGGGCGCTCGGCGACCTGGCGAAGATCCGGCTGCTGCTCGACCGCGGCGCCGATGTCAACGCCAAGCAGGCCGACGGGCGTACGCCGCTCTATCAGGCCGCGTCGATGGGCCAGCCTTCCGCAATGATCAAGCTGCTGCTCGAACGTGGCGCGGATCCGAACCTGGCCACGGCGAACCTGGCCACGCCGCTGATGGCAGCCGCGGCGCGCGGTGACGTGGAATCGATGCGGCTGCTGGTTGCGGCCAAGGCCGATGTTCACGCGCTGAGCGGAACCGGCGGCACGGCGTTGATCAGCGCGGGTGCGAGCCGGAATCCGGCGGCTGTCCGGTTCCTGCTCGACCATGGCGCGGCGGTCAACGCGGCCACCAAGCGCAAGCAGACTACTTTGGGCGCGGCGGCGATGTACGGGTCCGAGCCAATGGTGAAGCTGCTTGTGAGCAAGGGCGCCGATGTGAACGCGGCGGATGATCGCGGATACTCGCCGTTGATGAACGCCGCCTATGCCGAGACGATGCCCGCGGGCGTTGTGAAGCTCCTGCTCGACCGCGGTGCGCGGACCGATGTCCGTGGCGAGGACGAGACACCGGCGATGCTTGCGGCCAAGCGTGGCGACAGCGAGGTGGCGCGGCTGTTGGGCGTGTCCGAGGATGTCCGCAAAGCGGGTGGCGTGGCCGCGGTCAAGGAGCGTCCGGCGCGGTCGATTCCGGACGCGGTGGAACGCGCGCTTGCGCTGCTCGAGAAACAGAGCCACAACTTCATTCGCATCGGCGGATGCAATTCCTGCCACAACCAGAATCTGCCGTCGGCCGCCGCGGGGCTCGCCCGTCAGCGTGGACTGAAGGCTCCCAACGAGATCGCCAAACTGTCGCGCCCGATGCGCGAGGTGAGCGCCGAGCGCATGATGGACATGACCGTGTCGACGGTCAACAGCACCGGATTCGAGATGTTCGACCTCGGGATGAACGGGGCGGCCAAGGACGACTACACCGATGCTGCCGCCCGCTACATCCGCGTGATGCAGACTCCTGATGGAAGCTGGAAGACCACAGGCCACCGGCCTCCGTTGACGTCCGACGATTTTCTGACCTCGGCCTTCGCGCTGTACATCCTCAAGCACTACGGACCGGATGCCGAGAAGGAAGAGACGGCCCGGGTCCAGGCGCGGGGTCTGGCCTGGCTCATGAAGGCACAGCCCACAACGACCCAAGAGCGGGCGTTCCAGTTGATGGGACTGGTGTGGGCAGGTGCGGACGCGGCGGCGATTGCAAAGCCGGCCAAGGCACTGGCTGCGTCACAACGGTCCGATGGCGGGTGGAATCAACTTCCGACGATGGGATCGGACGCCTATGCGACGGGCGAGGCGCTCTACGCACTGCAGCTTTCCGGGCACGTTGCGGTGAGCGATCCGGTCTACCAGCGCGGTGTCAACTACCTGTTGCGCACGCAGGCTCCGGATGGATCCTGGCACGTGAAGACGCGCTCGCTGCCGGTCCAGCCGTATTTTGAGAGCGGATATCCGTACGGGCACGACCAATGGATTTCGGCGGCTGGGTCGAGCTGGGCGTCGATGGCGCTGACGTTGGCGTCAAAGTGACGCCTTGACCGGACAGGATGGCCGGTGGGCGTGAGCGGCGCAACGGAGAATCCACAGATTCGCTATTGGCACGCCGCGTGCAATCGATAAGGTAACTATAAACGGCGAATCCCGGACCCGCCACTACAGGGCTACGGCTCTCGGCGGGTCCGGTCCTTTTTGGGGACTATCGATTCGCGCCCACTACGGGCAAGACCGTGGAGGCGGTGGCGCCCTTTGCAGTCCGGCACACGATCGATGCCCGTTGCGTGGTAGCGTCCGCGGGGATTCCGATGTCGGCCTGATAGAGCCCAACGAGTCCCGGTGCGAGTCCTGCCCAGAATACTTCGTGGCTGGGAGTGCCGATACCGCATGATCACGGGCCTGGATCGGAGATCTCGAAATGCCGGTGCTCGCTACCAGCCCAAGGGTCCTCACGGTTCAGATTCCCTGGGAGGCAGGCCTGGGCAACCAGACGCTCACGATCGAAAACCCAAGTGACGGAGCGGCGGCATTCAGCGCCCCGCCCCACACGTTGTTCCTGCGCGAAGAGGCGCCCCAGATTCTGCCAGCCGCGCTTCACCCAGCCTTCGATCAACTCGTAACGGAGGCCAATCCAACACGTGCAGGCCAGTACGTGCACTTGTACATGACCGGACTCGGAGCGGTCTCACCGCCCGTAAGGACCGGACAACCGGCGCCCTCATCCCCCCTTGCCGAACTTGCCGCGCCGTTGCGGTGCGGTAT
>VFZX01000471.1 GCA_016871015.1 Acidobacteriota bacterium
GAGGTATTGACAATCGCGCGGAGAAGGTGTAAGGTGAAGATCGAGCCGCACCCGCCCTTGATAAGTGTCAAGCAAGAATCCAGGCTAAAGTGTCAAGGATGTGTCCGGTCGCGCAACGGCAACGGGTGGGGGTATTTCTCCCACCCGCGCAGAATGCCGAAGACGGTCAAGGCCGGGTGAGGCCGTTCGAGTGAATGTTGTTCGCGATACCCAGGCCAAGCGGAACGCCTCCGATCATGTCATCAGTGTATTGACGCGGCGCGCGCCATGAACACAAATCCTTGTCGCCTATCTACTTCCGCTTGGCTGTCCACCCGGCGTTGCCCAAATCCGAAGAGGCGCTGCCTTTCATCGAGTTGCCGTCGATCTTGCCGGTGATTCCGTAGGTCACGGAGCCGCCTTGAGGCCGGTCGCGCTGAATGGTGAACTTGACGTCGTGGCCTTTCACGGATCCGTTCGTGACGGTGAGTTTGCGGGAACCACCGTTGAAAGCGAATTCGCCTGTGAGCTTTTCGCCGTCCACATGAAGGGTGAGCTCGGCGGTGACTTCCTGGCCCCCAGGGCCGGGCATGGACCAAGTCCAGGATCCGGCGGGGCCTTCCGCGGCGAAAGCGGTGGCGGTGATCATGAGGGCGAGTGCAACTGTGCGCATGACGATGGGATGCCAGCGGGCCCGGCTACGCCGCATTATATCTTCCGAGCGCCGCGTGAACACTGGCACGTGTTCGGCCCCGAGGCGCGGCCGGGTGCGGCGTGGAATACCCCATACTGGGGTATATCACCCAATCTTGAGGTCTGGCAACGATTCGCCGAGGAATGGGCCACAGGGCACTTAAGCCGTTGAAGGGCGGCTGATCCCTCGCGGCGTTCCGACGGTCTGGCCGGAAACCATGTTCGCGCGGCAGGTTTTCGGCCACCCCGACCCAGTTTCCCGTCAATCGTTGCCGAACCTCATCTTCGAAAGGTGGCAGCCCATAAGGCTGGGGATCCGGAACGGCACCTGAAGTGCTCTATCTCACGGCGGAAGCGCAAGCCCGAACGGGTGGCCCTTCAAAGATGCGATCCAAGTAACCACGTGAATTCGGGCCGATCGTGCTCCCAGTGCATACTTGCTCAAACTTTCGCCGTTGCGGCGGCCGGTGCTGATCGTGGTCAGCGGATTCTCGGGGACGGGGAAAACAGCACTCGCCCGGGGGATCGCCGCCCGGCTCGGCCTGCGGGTGTTGTCAACCGATGGAGTCCGTGGGGAGTTGTTCGGATGCGAGAAATGCCCCGCTGAGTTCGGCCAAGGCGCTTACTCGCCTCCAGCCACGGAACGCACTTACCGGACCCTGTTGGCGCGGGCCGGACAAGAGCTGGACGCGGGCCGCGCGGTGGTTTTGGACGGAACTTTCCTCGAGCAATACCAAAGAGACGGAGCGCGGCGGCTGGCCGAGCACCGGGGCGCCGTGCTCCGTGCCATTGAATGCCGGCTGGATCCTGCTTCGGTGCGGTCACGCATCAACGCGCGGCAGGAGCGCGGCGAAGGGGAGTCCGACGCCGGGTGGCCGGTATACGTGCGGCAGCAGAGGCAGTCAGCGGGCAGCTTTCAGCCTGCAGCTTTCAGCACTCTGGCCGCCGAGGCCAGGTGGCCGGACGCGGTTGTGGTGGATACTTCAGCTCCAATTGCTGAATGTGTGGCAGCGATCAGCGATCAGCTTCGGCCGGCCGGCCACTGAACGCTGACAGCTTCGTCACACTCCCCAGGAGTAATCGGCCAGCGCCCGGTCGATCGACTCATCCTGTTCGGTGAGCCGCATCAATTCGAGCTTCAGCGCGTCGAGCAAAGCGAGCCAGCTCGCCTCGATCACGTTGTCGGACACACCCACGGTCGCCCAGCTCCGTTCGTGGTCCGACCATTCGACCAGCACCCGGACCTTTGCGGCAGTTCCCTTCCTCGGCTCGAGCACGCGGACTTTGTAGTCCGTCAGCCGGACATCGGAAATCCCCGGATACAGCGTGCTCAGGCACTGGCGGAGGCAGACATCGAGCGCATGCACGGGTCCGTGTCCGGACGCTGATGCGGAGTGGACCCCGTCGCGCGCCTTGATGTTGACGGCTGCGTGCGTGGTCGACGGCTTCGCGCCAGTCATCTTCGTCGTGACCTCGAAGTTGATCACCTCGAAGAACCGGGCATTGGGATGCAGCGCCTCGCGGACCAGCAGCTCGAACGTCCCTTCGGCGGCTTCGAGCTCATAGCCCACATACTCCATGTGCTTGATGCGCTCGAGCAGCTCGCGCCGGGCCTCTTCGGTCAAGCGGTCGGCAAGCCCCTTTTCCTTGAGCTTATAAAGGATGTTGCCGCGTCCGGAGAGGTCGCTGAGCAGGACCCGCTGGTGGTTGCCGATGCGGGCGGGCTGCACATGCTCGTAAGTAGCGGAGTCTTTGAGCACGGCGGAGACGTGGACGCCGCCTTTGTGGGCGAAGGCCGAGTGTCCGACATAGGCCTGGTCGTTGCGGAGGGGCAGGTTGGCCCGCTCGGCGACGAAGTGCGCAAGCCCGGTAAGGCTTTTCAAGCTGTCCGGCCCGATGGTGGTGTGGCCGATCTTCAACTCCAGGTTGGCGATGATCGACACCAGGTTCGCGTTGCCGCAGCGCTCGCCGTAGCCGTTGATGCATCCCTGGACATGGGTGCATCCGGCTTCGACCGCGGCGACGGCGTTGGCCACGGCGACGTCGGAGTCGTTATGCGGATGGATTCCGATGATCCCGTCGAAGCGCTCGCGCACCACCGCGACAATCGCGGCCAGCTCGCCGGTCAGCGTGCCGCCGTTGGTGTCGCACAGGCACAGGACTTGCGCACCCGCCTTCTGCGCGGCTTCGAGGGTCCGGAGGGCGTAGTCCGGGTTCGCCTTGTAGCCGTCAAAGAAATGCTCGGCGTCGTAGATCACTTCGCGGCCATGCGAGCGCAGGAATCCCACGGTGTCGGAGATCAGGGTCAGATTCTCCTCCAGCGTGATGTTGAGCGCGCGGTGTACGTGGAGATCCCAGGTCTTGCCGAAGATCGAGCAGGCCGGAGTCTGCGATTCGACCAGCGCCAGCACGCTGGGATCCTTGTGGACCGCGAACTTGGCCATCCGCGTCGCGCCGAACGCGCACATTCGCGCGTGCTGGAATTTGAGTTCCTTGGCCCGGGTGAAGAACTCCTTGTCCTTGGGGTTCGACCCGGGCCAGCCGCCTTCAATATAGTCGATACCAATCTCGTCCAGCTTGGTGGCAATGGTCAACTTGTCGTCGACCGAGAAGGAGACGGCTTCGCCTTGGGTGCCGTCGCGGAGAGTGGTATCGAATGTAAAGATGCGCATCGGTGCCTAAGCAGTTGGTACGCCTGCTTCCTTTTTCTTCTTCAAGAACGGCATCATCGCGCGTAGCGGCGCTCCAACGGTTTCGATGAGCTGGCCCTGCTGGGCCTCACGCATCGCGAGGAACTTCTTGCGCCCGCCCGAGCGGTTCTCCTCCATCCAGGTGCGGGCGAATTCGCCGGACTGGATTTCGGAGAGGATCTTCTTCATCTCGGCGCGGGTCTGGTCGTTGATGATCCGCGGGCCGCGGGTGTAGTCGCCGTACTCGGCTGTATCGGAGACAGAGTAGCGCATGTAGGTGAGTCCGCCCTCATAGATGAGATCGACAATCAGCTTCAATTCGTGCAGGCACTCGAAGTAGGCGATCTCGGGGGCATAGCCGGCGTCGACCAGGGTCTGGAATCCGGCGCGGATCAGCTCGGCGGTCCCGCCGCACAGCACGGCCTGCTCGCCGAACAGGTCGGACTCGGTCTCTTCGCGGAAGGTGGTCTCGATCACGCCTGCCTTGAGGCAACCAAGGCCGAGCGCATAAGCCAGCGATTTCTCCATCGCTTTGCCGGTCGAATCCTGGTGGATCGCCACCAGCGCCGGAACTCCGACACCCTCGACGAACAGCTCGCGCACCCGGTGTCCTGGGGCTTTGGGCGCGACCATGGTGACGTCGCAGCCCGCGGGCGGCTTGATGTATCCGAAGTGGATGTTGAAGCCGTGGGCAAACATGAGCGTCTTGCCCGGCGTCATCGAGGGTGCGATCTCCTTTTCGTAAAGATCCGCCTGAATGTGATCGCTCACCAGGATCATGATCATGGTCGCGTGTTTGGCGGCATCGGCCACGGACATGACCTGAAGTCCGGCGTCCTTGGCCTTCTGCCAGCTCTTGGACCCCTCGTAAAGCCCGACGATCACATTGGCGCCGGAATCGCGAAGGTTGAGGGCGTGGGCGTGACCCTGGCTGCCATAGCCGACGATGGCGATGGTCTGGTCACTGAGGCTGTTGAGGCTGCCGTCCTTTTCGTAGTAGCGGTTAGGCATTAATTACTCCGTTGGTGGTTTGGGACTTGCCGGCCGCGGTGGGCACGGGCGAGGAGAGCCGGACTTTGCGCGGCTCAAGCGAGACGGCGACGGTCCCCGAGCGGGTTACTTCAATATCACCGTAGCTTCGCATCACGTCGATAAATTCGTCGAGCTTTTCCGAATCCCCGGTGGCTTCCAACGCGAAGCCCTCGACCGAGGAGTCGATCACGCGGGCACCGAAGATCTCGGCCTCCTTGAGGATCGCCGTGCGGGACTCCATCGCCGCGCGGACCCGCATCAGCACCAGCTCGCGCGTCACCGAGGGTCCCTCGGTCAGGTCGTTGGCCTGGAGCACGTTGATCAGCCGGTTCATTTGCTTGATCACCTGCTTGCGCAAGTGGGGCTCGACGTCGACCACGATGGTCATGCGCGAAAGGGTCGGATCGGTGGTCCGGCCGACGGTCAGACTTTCGATGTTGTAGCCGCGGGAGCTGAGCAGTCCGGTGACGCGCAGCAGGGCGCCCGGCTTGTTTTCGAGTAAGAGAGAGATAACTTGCAGCATGCCGATTCCTTATGCCACCGCCACCGGCTTGGGCGGCGCGAGCACCATTTCGTTGATGGCGCCGCCGGCGGGAACCATCGGATACACGTTCTCGTAAGGCGACACCTTGACGTTGAGCAGGTAGGGGCCGGGCTCGTTGACTGCCTCGCGCAACGCCGATTCAAGCTCAATGGGACGGTCGATGGTCCGGCCCTTGAACCCGTAGGCGCCGGCGAGCTTCTCGGCGTCGGGGAAGCAGTCGAGCGTCACCGCGTTCAACCGGTTGTTGTAGAACAGCTCCTGCCACTGGCGGACCATGCCCAGATAGCCGTTGTTCATCACGATGATCTTGACCGGGAGTCCGTAACTGGCGATGGTGGCGAGCTCGGGGACCGACATTTGGAATCCGCCGTCGCCGCAGATCGCAAAGACGAGCTTGTCCGGACGGGCAAACTGCGCGCCGAGCGCAGCCGGGAGTCCGAAGCCCATGGCGCCGAGTCCGGAGGAGCTCAGCCACAGGCGCGGCTCGTTGAAGCGGATGAATTGGGCGGCCCACATCTGGTGCTGGCCGACATCGACTGAAACGATCGCCTGGCCGCCCGAGAGACGGTCGATTTCGCGCATCA
>VFZX01000472.1 GCA_016871015.1 Acidobacteriota bacterium
CTCGGCATCGAAGTGGCGGCCGCCGAACAATTCCTCGACCGGAGCAAGACGGGCCATTCCTCTATCCTCGTCCATCCTGCCGATTTGCACCAGAGCCCGTCAGCGCAGTCCACGCGCCCGCAGGTGCGCCAGGAGCGCGGCTGGATCATCGGAAATAATTGCATCCACTTTCGCGTCAATCAGCTTGTCCCACTCGGCTGGCGAGTTGGCGGTCCAAGGAACGACGCTCAACCCCGCGCCGTGAGCCTTACGGACCACCTCCGGCGTGATCAGGGAAAAATGCGGCGACAGGATGCTGGCCTGGGCTCCTCGGGCGAACGCGATCAGATCAACCGGCCGTCCTGAGTACAACGCCGAACGCCGGATCTCCGGGGCGAGCTTAGCCGCGGCGATCAGGGTCCGCTCGTCAAAGGACTGAATCATACACCGCGCCGCGAGATTGTGCTTCCGGATTGACTCGACCAGGAGCCGCGAAAATGTCTCAGGATCCGGCGTCAGCTCCGGCTCCTTCCTGAAGATCTTGGTCTCGATGTTGTATTCGAACCTGCCGCGTGGAGCGAGCGCCAGTACTTCATCGAGTGTGGGAACGCGCGTGCCCGGCACCGCCCTCTGCTTCGGGAATCCGGGATTCGCCCTGGCCCCGCAATCCCATTGGCGCAGCTCGGTGAGCGTCATCTCGCGGATCACAGTCCGCGCCCCCGCCGGGCCGGTGCAGAACGCCGGATTCATGCGCGGATCGTGCGACACCACCAGCACGTTGTCGCGCGTGACGGCGAGGTCGAGCTCCAGCACGTCGACACCCTCCCGGATTGCGTACTCGAAGGCGGGCAGCGTATTCTCAGGCAGCACGGCACGCGCGCCGCGGTGGCCGTGGACCTGGATGCCCGAGGCGGACTGAAGCGGAATGGTCATGAGGAGAAGGCTCGGCACGAAGCGGCGGAGAGCCACGGCTATCAGAAGATCACCTTCAGCGCGAGTTGGATCCTCCGCGGGTCATAGTTGGTCGCGTAGCCCGCCACCACACCGAAATTCGCCGCTGAGCGGTTCGTCCCCGGACTTCCGAAGGTCGGAGAGTTGGTGAGGTTGAATGCCTCCCCACGGAACTGCAGCTTCACGCGCTCAGTCACCGGGATATCCTTGAGCACCGAGAAGTCGAGCGTGAACAGGCTGTCGGTACGTGTCCGCGGCAGATTGCGTGGACCATTACCGAAGGTGAACGCGGGAATCAGCGCGAACGCTCCGGTGTTGAACCAGCGGTCAATGCTCTGGCCCTGATTGCCGTTCGGATCGCCCACCACGTTTGGACGGTTGCCGCCGAACGCGACGCCATTCTGCACAATGCTGATCGGCTCGCCGCTCTGGATCGTCCAGATTCCGCCAAGCTGCCATCCGCCGGCGACCGAGCGCAGCAGGCGGTTCCAAGACTTACCCGAAGGCACTTCCCACATCGGCGTAATCACCAGCCGGTGCGGAAGATTGATCGTCGACACGGACCTCTCCGCGCGCAGATTGTTCCAGTTCTGGACTCCGTCCGTGCCGCCGTTGAAGAACCCATTGACGCCGTTGCCGGTGTTGTCGTCGATCGTCTTGGTGAACGCGTAGGAGACAATCAGCGACATGCCTCCGGAAAAGCGCCGCTCCACCCGCGCCATCAGCGCGTGGTAGATCGAGCTCGCCCAATGCTCGATGTACCCGGCCCCCGCAAACTGCGGATAGGCGTCTAGCAGTGCGCCCTGGTTCACCGTCCGGGCACTCAGGTTGCCCGTTTGGATCACGCCGAAGTAAGGATTCGCCACCTGCTGCTGCAACTGCGCGCCGAGCGCAACGAATTGATCCGGCAAGATGTCGAGCGCCCGATTGGCGGGCATGTGGACTCCCCGGTTGCCCGCGTACCCGATCTCGGCCAGCCACCGTCCCGCGAGCTCTTTCTGGACATTGAAATTCCACTGGTGGGCATACGGTTTCGCGAGCTTCCGGACGGCACCCTGCGCGTTGGTTCCAAGAGCGGCGCCTGGGCCCGCCGCGGATCCCTCCGGCACGAGGATGCCGCCCGGGAACGGATCCGTTAACGTATCGCCGGGTGTGAATCCGCCATCGCGCGAGGTGACCATCAACGTGTCACGCGAATAGCCAACGTAGGGGAACGTGACGAAGTTGCCGGTGGTCGGCGCGTAGTAAACTCCGTAGCCTCCCCGGAGGACCGTCCCGCGCACCAACTGGTATGCGAATCCAACCCGCGGACCAAACAGCGTAAACCAGTTATCGCGGTATCCGCGCGGGAGTCCGTTCACGCCGGGATATGCGCTGCCCCCGGTGAAGCCCACACCGCCAATCGTGTACCGCAGCGACGGATCGAAATTGCTCAATGCGTTGTAGCGCTCGGTGAGCGCGCCCTCATAGTCCCATCGGATGCCCAGGTTCAAGGTCAACCGCGGCGTCACCTTCCAGTCATCCTGGACGAACATGCCCAGCGTCTTGGCCGTGTAGGCGATAAACGGATAGCGGCGCGCCTGGCCGGAATCCGGTGTTCCAAGCAGGAAGGTGGCCAGCCCATGGCCGGCTGTAATGGCGGTCGTGTTGGGATTCGGACCGCGGGTGAAGCTGCGCCCGAATCCGAACTGCATCACCGGGCCGCCCTGCGAATTGTTGAGCTGGTAGATCCGTGTCTCGGCGCCCATCTTGACGGTGTGGCTGGCGCGGACCCAGGTCGCCGTCGCGCCACCGGTCCAGGCGTAGTTGGCTTGGATCAAGTGGTCGGTCTGATTGGCGCCAATCGTGGTCACATCGGCTATCGAAAACTGCGGAATGATCGGAAGCTGGACCTGCGAGTTAAGCTTCGTGGGCAGGTTGATCTTGCCGGCGTCGAACCCAAGGCTGCGCGCCGGGCGGTCGGGTGCGTAGCGGTTCAATCCCGCGCGCGCCTCAAGCAACAGGTTCGGCCGGATCGTGTCCGAGTAGTTCATCACGCCGCTGGCGCGATTGAACACCAGGTCAGAGGTGCCGTTCTCCGCTAGCCCAAAGTACGCCGCGGTGGCACGGAACGTTCGGTCATAGGTGTACCGCCCGAACAGGCGCCGCACGGGCGTCAGGTAGTGATCCATGCGGATGCCCAGAATCTTCTTGTCGGTCGGCGCCGACGCCTGCCCGAAGAAGTTGTTCGCCTGCGTAAATGCAACACCCGGCTCATTGGGCGGCGGATAGAAATCGAGGACCGGCCGGGCAACCGCGTGGATCCGCCCGGTGGGAATGATGTTGCCCGCGAACGGGTCGCGCAGCCGGTTAGCGGCATTGGCCGGATCGGCGCGCGTCGTCAGCGGATCATAGACCACCACCGGAGCGTTGGCGCCGGCGAAGGTCTGCGTGAAATTCCCCTGCCGCTGCAACGGGGTCGGCACGGTGCGGAACTCGCGGGACTGCTGGCGCAGCTTGAATTCTTCGTAGTTGAAGAAGAAGAACGTGCGGTCCTTCTTCACCGGACCACCCACCGTCGCACCCCATTGATTGAACACGAAGGGAGCCCGGCCGCGGTTTGCGCGGTTGGAAAAGAAGTCGTTCGCGTTCAGCGCGCGGTTCCTCAGGAACTCGTAGGCGGTGCCGTGGAACTGGTTGGTCCCGGCTTTGCTCGTAAAGTTGATGACGCCCCCCGCGGTCCGCCCGAACTCCGCGCTCGGATTCTTGGTAATGACACGGAACTCCTCGGTGGCGTCCACCGAGAGCGTCACGTTCATGCCACCGGAGGTGAAGTTCTCCGCCGCGACGCCATCCACCATGTAGTTGTTGGCCGATGGCGGCCCCCCGCCGATCGACGCCCGCGAACCGTCAAAGCTCGACACCGGAAGGTCGCCGAACCGCCCGGTCGCACGCACCCCAGCCTGAAGCGCCGCGAGCGCCAGCGGATTCCGTCCCACGAGCGGCAGGTCCACTACGCTCTTGTTGGTGACCACGGCGCTGAGCGACGCCTCCTCCGTTTGCAGGAGCTGCGCCGCCGCCGACACGTCCACGGACTCGGAAACCTGGCCCACTTCGAGGCGGAAATCCGCGCGCAGGATCTGGCCCTCGTCCAGGCGCAAGTCCCTTTGCCGCGCATTGCGGAAACCGCCGACCTCAACCGAGATCTCGTAGCCGCCGCGCGTCAGCAGCGGGACGGTGTAGTAGCCCTCGCTGGTTGTCTCAGCCGTGCGCTGAATTCCAGTCTCCGTGTTCCGGACTGCGACTTTGGCGGCCGCGATCACGGCGCCGCTCGGATCCGTGACCCGTCCAGTGATTTGCGCAGTCTGGGAAAACGCGACGGTTATGCCCCAACTGAGTACCAGGAAACGCCTGGGTATGGTGGTCATGGATGTTCTCATCTCCCCGTGACTCATTCTGACAGTTTCAATCCCCTTGTGCGGAGTGCGCGGAATCGCGCCGTTCGGAACGCTGGGTTTCGCTACCTGGCGAACCCGGCGCTCACCACTGACTGATCGGTCATCGTGATCCGCGGCGTGGGATTCCTCTCGCCCGCCAATGCTCCGCCCCAAGTCGTGAACCGGAATCCCTCGGCGGGCACCGCTCGCAGCGTGACAGGGGTGCCCTCATCGTAGTAGCCGTCCGCGGATGGCGGATCCGCCTCAATTCTCCCACCCACGGCCCGCGCGAGGATAAGCCGGTGCTGCCTCTGGTAGCGCGCCCGGAACACCGCGCCGGCAGCGGCCGTTACCATTCGTTCCCGTGGCGCTCCGTCGTTCCAGCCGCGAAACTGATAGCGCACCATACCGACGGGAAAGCTCTCGAAAGCGCTGACGGCGTGCGTGCTTTCCTCTGCCCAGGCAAATCGGGCCGGTGTTCCGATCGCCTCCCCATCGACCCGGATAGCGATGTCGGAAGGATCCGTCGCGATGGTAGTCAGCGCCTCTTGTGTGAACGAAGCCTCGAGCCGGATTGGCCCCAGCACATACACCCCGGCATTGTGGCGGGAAGCGAGCCCGGCGTTGCTCCAGCGGTGGAATTCATTTGGCGCGTTTGCCGCCGCCGACAGCATTACCAACGATGCGTTTCGATAGTAACCGTCCGCCGAAGGCGGATACACTCTCACCGTTCCTGCCTCTGCCGGGCTCGCCGAAAGCTCGATCCGGTGATAGGAGATGAAGTTCGCGACGTAAATCGTGGTGCGAGGCGATGCCATCACCGTGTGGGTGTGCGAACCGGAGACATCCTTGACAAGTGTGCCGGTGGGCGGTTGACACAAACGAAGGGTAACCGGGGGACAGCGGTTAAGCTGGGGGATGCCCTGGCGAGAGGTGAGCCGCATGGACAGCAAGGTCGAGTTTATCGAAGATTGGCAGGCAAACGACCTGTCATTTTCAGAATTGTGCCGGAAACACGGGATATCGAGGCAGACCGGGTATACGCTGGTGGACCGGTTCCGTGTGGAGGGCTGGGATGGCCTGCAAGAGCGGAGCCGTGCCCCCCACCACAGTCCGGCCGCCATGGAGGAGGGCACGCGTGAGGAGTTGATCGAACTGCGGATGCAGCA
>VFZX01000473.1 GCA_016871015.1 Acidobacteriota bacterium
TGCTGCATCCGCAGTTCGATCAACTCCTCACGCGTGCCCTCCTCCATGGCGGCCGGACTGTGGTGGGGGGCACGGCTCCGCTCTTGCAGGCCATCCCAGCCCTCCACACGGAACCGGTCCACCAGCGTATACCCGGTCTGCCTCGATATCCCGTGTTTCCGGCACAATTCTGAAAATGACAGGTCGTTTGCCTGCCAATCTTCGATAAACTCGACCTTGCTGTCCATGCGGCTCACCTCTCGCCAGGGCATCCCCCAGCTTAACCGCTGTCCCCCGGTTACCCTTCGTTTGTGTCAACCGCCCACCGGCACACTTGTCAAGGATGTCTCCGGTTCGCACAGGGTCAGTTCGGTAGCGCTTGGTGGACGCCCGGTCCGCATCCGGGTCCGGCTGTTTGAGTGTCCGTACTGCGGGGATCCGTTGTCCCGGAAGTCGACGCGGACGAAGTTCTGGGAAAAACCCTTCGCGTTCGTAATCTGGCCGCGCCGCTGCAAGGGCTGCGGACACCGCTACTATTCCCCACTCCTCATGTGTGTCCGGCCCGAGACGTTCTGGGCGGTCCTGACGGTTGTACTAGTAGCGGGCGGCATCACTTGGTTCCTGTGGTGGCTGACCCTTTGGACGTAGAATAGCTGTAGGATGCAATTGGAGTTCTCCGGCAAGACAGCAGTCGTGACCGGAGGGGCAAACGGTATTGGGCTTGCGTGCGCGCGGGAGTTGGTGCGGGCCGGGGCGTCGGTGTGGATTTTCGACCTGCCCCGTGAAGAGCCGGAGGCGCGGGCGGCGCAAGAGGGTATGCGCGGCGCCGAAGTGGACGTCACCCGGCGCGAATCGATTGAAGCCGCGCTTGACCAGTGTGGTGCGCCGGATGTGCTAGTCGCAAACGCCGGAACGGCGACCTACGAGGACGCGCTGGACGCCTCGCGCGCCAATTGGGACCGCACGATCGCCGTCAACCTGACCGGCATGTTCGACACTGTCCAGGCAACCGCGCGGCGGATGAGGACGGGCCGGCGGGGCTCGATCGTGCTCACCGCCTCAACCAATTCCTACGACGGGGAAGCATCGCTGGTCGCCTACAATGCGAGCAAGGCAGGAGTCCTCGGCCTGCTGCACACGCTGGCCAACGAATTGGGACCCCACGGAATCCGGGTCAACGCAGTCTGCCCCGGACTGATCCGGACGCGGCTCACGCAAGGCGCTTTCAACCAGCCGGAGATCCTCAAGGACTACTTCCGCGCGATTCCGCTCGGACGGGGAGGCGAACCCGAGGAAGTGGCGCGAGCGGTGGCATTTCTGGCTTCGAGCGCCGCGTCCTACATCACCGGAGCGGCGCTGCTGGTTGACGGCGGACAGATGGCTTGCAAATTCGGAACCTGGACCGAGCAGAACGCTTCGTTCGACGGCCAGAAGTGGACCCTCAAATGACCTGGGGGTGGGCGGTTGTGCCGGGCATGGCCCTGGCCTTCGGACAGGCGCCGCCGCGGGATCTGATCGGCGAGTATCTCGGGTTCGCGAGAATGGGCGATGCGGTCCGCGTGCGGCAGTATCTCGAACAGGGGATCCACGTGGATGTGACCGGACCGCAGGCGGTGCCATCTCTGGTATTCGCGGCGGGTGGCGGACATATCGAGACGGTCCAGGTCATCCTGCAGTTCAATCCATCGCAGCCCGCGCGGGCCCAGGCGCTGGTGGCGGCATCGTCACGCGGCTTTGTGGACGTGGTGAAGGCGCTGGTCGAGTCGGGGATGTCCGATGCAGCCGCGGGTCCGGCGCTGGCTGCGGCGTGCGCCTACAACCACCTGGACATCGTGCAATTGCTGCTCCGGGCGGGTGCGGATCCGAACCTGGTGGTGCAGGCGGCGCCGTTGTTGCACATCGCTTCTCAATACAACAACACGGAGATGCTCGAGGCGCTGCTGAACGCGGGAGCCGATGTCCGCCGCACGGACTCCCAGGGCCGGTCGGCGCTCTCCGCGGCAGTGGGCTATGGCAACCTGGACGCGGTCCAGCTTCTGATCGGATTCGGCGCGGCGGTGAATGAGGCCGACGCGTCGGGTGTCACGGTGATCCACACGGCCACCGCGCTCGGCCGCAGCGAAATCCTGCGCCTGCTGCTGGTTTCCGGCGCCGACGCCAATGGCCGCGACAAACAGGGCCAGACACCACTGATGGCGGCCGCGCGGCAGGGCCGGATCCAGGCCATCCGTCTGCTGGTCGCATTCGGAGCACGGCCCGATGAGCGCGACGCGGTGGGCCGCACGGCGCTCATGGACGCGGTGGATCAGGGCAGGACGGAACTGGTCCGGACATTGCTTGAGTCCAATTCGAACCCGTCGCTCCGTGACCCGAACGGAGTCTCGATCCTGACGATGGCGCGGAGGCGGAGGAGTCCTGAAGTGCTGACGCTGCTCGAACGCTACGGCGCGCAGCCCTAGGAGAATGGAATGCTGAGAGTTCTGCTGCTGATTTTGCTTTCGCTGTCCGTACTGGCGCAGCGGCCGATGCTGAACGTGCCGGTGGTCACAGCGGCGATCACGGTAGGCGACCCATTCACGATGTTTGCGAGCACGGGTGGAGGAGTTTGGAGGAGCCTGCGGGACAATGGAAGCTGGCACCCGATGGCGCTGCGTCCTTCGGGCCAGATCCAGCCGCTCATCCGGAACCTGGTGGTGCACCCCACCAACCACCGCACCGTGTTTGCGCTGGCGGACACCGGCGACGGGGGAATTTGGCGGACGACCGACCTCGGCGACACATGGTCGCAATTCGGCACGGGGCTTCCGCAGTCGGGTGGAGCTCTCGATTTCCTGGTGATTGCTCCGGGCGATCCAAACGTCATGTGGACGCGGGTCGGCCGCGACATCTACAAGTCCACCAACGGCGGCCAGGAGTGGGCGCTGCTGACGTCGCAGCCGCTTCCCGGCGGCGCGCTGGCCATCAACCCGCGCAATCCCGGGCACATGCTGCTTGGCATCCAGGCGGGCCTCTACCGGACGCTGGACGAGGGCAAGGATGGCTGGCCGCTGTTCCCCTCGGTGAGCGTGCCAGCGGGCGCCTCGTTTACGTCGATCGTGTTTGATCCCTTCCAGGAGAACGTCGCCTACATCAGCGCGTTTGGAGCGGCGCAGAATGTGGGCGCGATCTACCGCGTCACGAATCCGCCGAATGCTCCGGAACCCGGGCTCGGGCAGCTTGCGCTCAACCGCCGTCCTCTGGCGGTGTACGCTCCGGCGGCGCGGCCCTTCAACATTTTCACCGCCGAACCATTTTGTATGGTAGGCAGCCAGCCGGTGACCTGCATCGGCCGAAGCGCGGACAACGGAACCACATGGCCCGCGTGGCTGGTAACGGGTGCGTTTTCGAGCCCAGCGTTTTTGAATTTTCATCCGGTGAACCCGGCGTTCATGGTGGCGGCTACGGCACGCGGCGTGTTCCTCAGCCGGAACGCGGGCCAGGACTGGGAGGCGAGAACCGGATTCTCGCTGCCGACTCTGACCGTTCCCAGCTCGATTGATTTCCGCCTTGCCCCAGGCGGCACAGCCCGGTTGGAGGTTCCGATCCGGATTATCGAGTCCGACCGGTGGCAGGTCAACGTGGAGGTAACCGCGTCCGGGGCTCCGTGGCTGCGCCTCCAGGGGACCGGTGGGACGCCGCTCCTGATGGCTCTGCAAGTGTCGGCGGAAGGCCTTGAGCCTGGCAGCTACGCGGCCACCTTGCGGATGACCGCGCCGGATGCGGCCAACAACGGCGCCACGATTCCGGTCCGTCTGACTGTGGCCCAGCCGGTTCCGCCTCCGGTGACGTTCTCAGTATCCACGCTTGCCGGGACAGGACAGCAGGGCAATTTCGGTGACAACGGGCCCGCCAATCGCGCGGCGATCGGGAGCCCGGATTCGCTCGCCTTCGACAGCGAGGGCAACCTGTACTTCTCGTCCCCGAACAGCCACGTGATCCGAAGAGTGGCGGCGAACGGCCGCGTGAGCCGGTTTGCCGGCAATGGGCAGGTGGGATTTGCCGGTGATGGCGGCCAGACTCTGCTCGCATCGCTGAACACGCCGCGCGGGCTGGCGGCGCGGCCCGGACAGCTGCTGTTCTCCGACCATGGCAACGCCCGGATCCGCACAACGACCATCGACGGCGAGAACATCAATACGTTGGCTGGCTTCGCCGATACTGAACGGCCCCGCGGAATCGCCATGGATGCGCAGGGCAACGTGTACGCCGCGATTCCTACGATCCACGTGATCGCACGCGTGGACGCCAACCGCCGGGTTTCCGTGTTCGCAGGAGTTCCGGGACAATCCGGTTTCCGCGGTGACGGCGGGGCGGCGGCAGGCGCGCTGTTGTCGGCGCCACAGGACGTTTTCGTGGATGAAGCCGGAGTGGTCTTTATCGCGGACTCGGACAACCACCGGATCCGCGCTGTCGACACCAGCGGGCGCATCCGTACGGTGGCGGGTAACGGACTGCCGGGCTTCCAGGGGGACGCCGAGCGCGCGACGGATTCCGCCCTGTTCCGCCCCACCGGTGTCGCGGTTGGGAAGGACGGGACCGTCTACATCGGCGACACGGACAACAATCTGGTCCGCATGGTGACACCGGCGGGCGCGCTGCACACGATCGCGGGAACCGGCGCATCCGGATTCGCGGGCGAGGACTGGCCCGCGCTCCAGGCCCAGTTCCGCAATCCCGGCGACATCGCCATCGACGCGCAGGGGACCCTCTACGTGGCTGATACCCAGAACAACCGGATCCGGTCGCTGACGCCAGTGGCGCGGTCGACGCTGCCCGCGGTGTCGGAGAACGGACTCGTGAACGCGATCGACTCGACGCCACGCGTGGCGCCCGGGGCGCTATTCTCGCTGTTCGGCACAAATCTCGCCCGCGAATCCGCTCAGGTGTCCGAGCGTGCGTGGCCGCAAGCTCTCGGCGGGACGTCGGTCAGTTTCGCCGGTGTTCCCGCGGCGCTGAGCAGCGTGTCAGCCGGACAGATCAACGGACAGGTACCCTATGGCGTGACCGCGGGACCGCTGAATGTCACGGTAACGTCGGCATCGGGCGAGGGCCGGCCGTTCGCGGCAACGATTCTCGCGTCCGCGCCGGTGATCCTGCTCAGCGGCCGGGGACGGGCACTGGCGGCGCACGAGGATGGGTCGGTGAACTCGGCGGCGAATCCGGCGGCGGCCGGGACGGTCCTCACATTACTCGTGGCGGGCGCGGGCGCGATCGATCCGCCGATCGAGACCGGGGCCGTGGCGGGCGAGGAGCCGGCATCGATGCCCGTGGATCCGGTGGCGGTCACCATCAACCGCGACCGGCTCATGCCTGAATCGGTCCGCGCCGCGCCGGGACGCGTGGGACTGATGGAGGTTCGGGTAAAAGTGCCTCCGCTGGCAACGGGCGACCATCCGGTGGTTGTGTCCGTTGGCGACGCCGCGAGTAATAATCCGGTGATCTCAGTTCGTTGAGGCGGGCTTGGCCTGCCTGGCGAAGAAGTCGAACATAGGGCC
>VFZX01000474.1 GCA_016871015.1 Acidobacteriota bacterium
GATGAACATCACCGGGTACACGGCGCTCAACCTGCAGCCCGGCGGAACCGCACAAGACGACCACGACTACAACGCCGCCGCGACACTCAGCAAGATGACGTCGACCCACTCGATCAAGTTCGGGTTCGACTACCGGAAGTACACCGGCTATAACAACGTCGTTCCCAATGGCACGTACGGGCAGTTCGCCTTCAACGGCTCGCTTTCGGGTTTCCCTTATTCCGACTTCCTGCTCGGACTCCCGTTCACCAGCACCCGCGTCGATCCCCTGGTCGACCGCCGCCGGCGCTCGAACGAACTCGGACTCTTCGTCGACGACACCTGGAAGCTGACCAGCCGGCTCACACTGACGTTGGGGCTTCGCTGGGACTACTTCGGCGCGGCGAGCTTCGATGACAAGCTTCAGTACAACTGGGACCGCGCATCAGGCAACGTGCTGGTGCCGCAAGAAGTGCAGGGGCAGGTCAGCAGACTTTATCCCACCAACCTGATCCGGGTAGTGGCGGGCCAAGCCGTGATCAGGCCGGAGAAGCGGAACTTCGCGCCGCGTCTCGGAGCCGCCTACCGGCTCAACGACAAGACGGTGCTTCGCGGCGGGTACGGAATCTTCACCGAATTCCTCGGGCCGTTCGCGTTCGCCAATACCGGGGGACCCTTCCAGTTGAGCGAGACGTTCATCAACCTCGCCACGCCCGGGACGACTCTGTTCCAGTTCCCGAATGCGTTTCCCGCCGGCGCGGGCAACATTCCTTCGCAGAGCATCGTTGGATTCCCCGTGCAGGCCCGGAATGGTTACTTCGAGCAGTTCAACTTCACTGTCGAACGGCAACTCGCGCAGATCGGGTTCCGCCTTTCCTACACCGGAACGCGTGGGCACGGCCTGAACTACAACATCAACATCAACAAGCCCCAGCCGAGTCTCACGCCATTCGCGCAAGCGCGCCGGCCGTTCCCGCAATTCATCGGCGCGACGTTCGGGTTGCAGGACGGACGAACGAAGTACAATGCGCTGACCTTCGAAGCCCAGAAGAAGGTCGGTGACGTGACATTTGACGCGCACTGGACCTGGGGCAACAGCTTCGCCGATAACCTCAACCTCGAGAATCCGTACAGCTCCAAGTTCTGGAATCGCGACGGTCTGACTCCACGCCATCGGTTCGTGGGAACGGTTTTCTGGGCACTGCCGGTGGGCCGTGGAAAGAAGATGATGGGCAACGCCAACCGCGCGCTCGATCTGGTGGCGGGCGGCTGGCTCGTCTCTCTCCAAAGCCTGTTCCAGACCGGACTTTTCTTCTCGCCGAGCTATTCCGGCTCGGATCCTTCCAACACGAACACCGTTGGCGGAATACCGGACCGGATTTCGAACGGCAACCTCCCGGCTGACAACCGCGCGATCAACCGCTGGTTCGACACCGCGGCGTTCACAACGCCAGCCGCCGGGAGATTTGGAAACAGCGGCTTGAACGTGCTCGAAGGGCCCGGCCGCAACGTGCATCATCTCTCGCTCGCGAAGACCTTCAAGATCACCGAACGATTCAACTTCAACCTGATGGGCGCGGCAACCAACCTGTTCAACCACCCGCACTTCCTGTTCCCCAACAGCAACGTCTCGGTTCCGAGCGGTGGCGTGGTCACGTCGTCCTACAGCTACTTCGGCGCCGACAAGGCAGCAGCGCGGCGCTGGGAGATCCGGGGGAGAATCAACTGGTAGCGATGAAGCGGATCCTGGCAGCGCCCCTTCTGATTCTGAGCGCGCGCGCCCAGAGCGATTTCGAGGAAGGCCGCAAGAAGTTCGAATCGCTCTGTGCTCCGTGCCATGGGGCCGATGGCATGGGTGGCCAGCGTGGGCCGAGCATCGTCGATGCGCGCCGGATCCGGCTGCGCGGTGACGCGGAGTTGCGCGATCTCATCGCCAAGGGAGTGCCTGCTTCCGGAATGCCGGGCTTCCCGCTTCCCCGGCCCGAACTCGACCGGCTCACCCGCTTCGTTCGCGCACTGCTGACGCCGGCGGCCAGCAACCCCGCGCTGGGCGATGCCGCCGATGGGGAAGCCCTCTTCACAGGTGAAGGCAAGTGTCTCTCCTGCCATATGGTCAACGGCAAAGGCTCCGCCGTGGGTCCGGACCTCACCGATCTGGGCAATCGCCGCAAGCTGCGCGAGATCGAGCAATCGATCGACTCCCCGGGCGCGCTCATCACGCCCGGCTATGGAGCCGTTTCGGTCACGCTGCGCGACGGCCGAATGCTGCGAGGGCTCGCCCGCAATCAGTCGAACTTCGATCTGCAGTTACAGACCCTCGACGGGCATCTGCACTTGCTTCAGCGAAAGGACTTGGCGTCGGTGACGGCGGACCAGGCGTCGCTGATGCCCGCGGTGAAGACTACGCCCAAGCGGCGCGCCAATCTCCTGGCGTTTCTGACGCGGCTTCCGAAGCCTGACGCGCTATCGAAGGTTGCACCGGCAGGGTCCTCACCGGTCGGCGTTTCGTGGGCAGACATCGCCCATCCGAAGCGCGGAGAGTGGCCCACCTATGATGGCAACCTGACCGGCAATCGGCACAGCGAGCTCCAAGCCATCACGCGTGACAATGTCGAGCAACTCGGAGTCCGTTGGATGTACTCGATTCCCAATGCCCGGTTGCAAACCACACCGATCGTCGCTGGCGGCGTCATGTACATCACGCACGGCAACGATGTCCACGCGGTGGATGCGGCGTCGGGCCGGCTGATCTGGCGATGGAACCGGCCGAAGTCGCAGGGGCTCGTCGGCGATCCGATCCGCGGATTCAGCCGCGGGCTTGCTCTGCTCGGCGATCGGGTCTTGTTTCAAACGGACAACGGGCATCTTGTGACGCTGCACCGGCTGAGCGGCAGCTTGTTGTGGGATGTGGACATGGTCGGGGATGTGCCGTTGCGCAACCACTACGGTGCAACTTCGGCTCCTCTCGTCGTGAACGATCTGGTGATCGCCGGAATCGCCGGTGGCGATGGTGGACTCCGAGGCTTCCTCGACGCCTACAAGCCCGAGACCGGAGAACGCGTCTGGCGTTTCGAGACGCTCCCCCGCCGGGGCGAGCCAGGATCGGAGACTTGGCAAGGCAAGGCGCTCGAGGTGGGCTGCGGATCGACCTGGCTCACCGGCACCTACGATCCCGCGCTCGATCTTCTTTATTGGACTACAGGAAATCCGTGTCCGGACTACAACGGCGACGAGCGAAAGGGCGACAACCTGTACACGTCGTCGATTCTGGCGCTGAAGCCAAAGACCGGCAAACTCGCCTGGTATTACCAGGTGACGCCGCACGACGTGCACGATTTCGACGCGCAGCAGGTTCCCATGCTCGTCGACGCCACCTATCGCGGCACGCCGCGCAAACTGCTGGTCCAGGCCAGCCGCAACGGATTTTTCTACGTCCTCGACCGGACCGATGGTAAGCTGCTTTCGGCGACTCCCTATCTCGAGAGGCTGACCTGGGCCACCGGCATCGGCCCGGACGGCCGTCCAAAGCGGGTACCCGGAACCGAGCCTTCGCTCGAGGGTTCGAAATCGTGTCCAGCGCCGGAAGGCGGCAACAACTGGATGTCGAACAGCTTCGATCCGGCGACGGGGTTGTTCTACCTGGTCACGCTCGAAAAGTGCTCCATCTATGTGAAGTCCGCGGAGTGGCTCATTCCCGGCGAGCAGTTCTACGGAGGCGGCGCCCGCAACGTTCCGGGTGAACCGGGCCGGAAATACCTTCGCGCGATCGATCTCGAGACCGGAAAAGTGGCATGGAACCGTCCGATGGAAGGGCCTGCAACGAGTTGGGGAGGGGTGGTCTCAACGGCGGGCGGACTGGTGTTCTACTGTGACGACAGCGGTGCGTTCGCAGCCGCTGACTCGAAAACGGGTGAGACGCTCTGGCACTTTCACACGAATCAATCCTGGCGGACTTCGCCGATGACTTTCGCCTCCGGTGGGAAGCAGTATGTCGCGGTCGCGGCCGGAGCTTCGATCCTCGTGTTCGGACTTCCCTAGATCGTCCTGTGTGGGATCAAAACCATCCTCCGAACGGCGTGGCGCCGTGGGATCTACTTCCATGTCGATGGCGCGCAGACATGGGGCGGGCTGCGTCTGAATTTGAAGGCGATGGGGTGCGATTGCGGGTGTGAGGGAGCTATTGAGAGCGTAGCCGTGCTCCGCCTGGAGTGCGCTAATCTGAAGGATTCGTGAAGAAAGTCCGCCCTCGTCAGCGTCACGTTCCCGATCAGTGGATTCGAGCTGTGCTGTTGGCGATGTACCACCAGCCGACGATCACCCGCGCCGAAATTCTCGAGGCAACCGGCCTCAATCCCGCAAGCTTGAGCCACTGCATGAAGCGCCTGATCCGTGCGGGACTCGTGCTGCGCGTGGGGGAGTTGGGCGCAAAAGCTGGCCGCCCGGCGGATCTGCTTCGTCTCAATTCCGAAGCTGCCTATTTCGTTGCGGTGGACTTGGAGGCGTCGCCGATCCGCTTTGCGCTCTCAAACCTCCTCGGCGAGATCCGGTACCGCTGGGAGGAGGGTGATCCGGCCAAAGCTATGGACGTCTCGGTGATCAAGAGGGGCGTGGACATGGTGTGCCGCCCGCTGTCCGCGCGCGAGCGCGAAGCGGTGCTGTCCGTCTCGATCTGCCGGCCCGGCATCGTCGATGCGGAGGGCCGTGTGACTTCGGTGAATCTCGGCTGGGAAAAGTTTCCTTTCGCGGAGAAACTGCGCGAGGTTCTCGACAGACCCGTTTTTGTCGAGAACGCTGGGAAAGCTTACCTGCTGGCGGAACGATGGTTCGGCGCGGCGGCTGGTGTTCAGGACTGTATCTTCGTGGAGGTTGGCAAAGGTGTGGGCGGAGCCATCTTCTCTCGCGGGGAGTTCTTCCGGGGCCGCACCCAAGCCGAATTCGGACACATGACTGTCGAGCCGGGCGCTTCGGATCTGTGCAAGTGTGGCAAGGCCGGCTGCATGGAGGCGATCGCGTCGGCGAACAATGTCGTACGGCAGTACCTTGACCGCGTTGGCCTTCCCGGCCGTCTTGTCTCGACGCTCACCGTGAACGAGGTCATCGATCGGGCTCGCCGCGGCGATCTACATGCCCTGGCGGTGGTCGACCGGGCGATGCGAGCTCTCGGGCTTGGACTGTCGTACCTGTTGGCGATCTTCACTCCCGAGGTATTCGTGGTCGGCGGCTACTTCCTGGGTTGCGAGGATTTCCTGTTACCGCGCCTTCGCGCGGAAGTTGCCTCGCACGCCCGCGAGTGGAATGGTACCTACCGCATCGTCCCGTGCGCGACAGGAAGCGATATCGGTCTACGCGGAGCCACAGCACTGGCTTTTCACCACGCGATCGAAGATCCAGCAATGTTGAGCCGGCTGTCTGGAACTGAACCGGTAGTGCGGCGGAGCCGGAAATCGCCCGAATAGCTGAGGTATCGACGACGCGTCAGAACGACCTCCCTCCAAAACCGAACATGGACCACGTCCAGCCGGGACGCCACAC
>VFZX01000475.1 GCA_016871015.1 Acidobacteriota bacterium
CTGGATCAGGTTGGTCAGCTCTCCCACCGCCATCCCCGCCGCGGTGATTTCGCCCACCATGGGCATCGAGATCCGGCCGTCGGGACGGATGGTGATCTTGTCGCTTAGCTCCGGGTTGTACAGGAACTTGATCTCGATCTCGTCACCCGCCTCCAAACGGTACAACTGCTCGCCGGACTGCGCCAGCAAAAAGAGGGCACCCAGAGTCCCGGCCCACGCCATCCGCAAAGGTCGTTGAAGCGACATAAGTGCTGCTAATCCTGGATCTTAGCATAACGAAATCCGGACCGCCTGAACCCCTTGGCGGGTGTAGTACTACACCTGGCTGAATTCTCGGGGAGAGGACTCCCTACCTCCAAGGGAGGATTGCAGCGGATCCCCGGGAATGACTTATGATAGAGGTACGGAGGAAAGCGTAATTTTGTCGAGGTTTGCCCGTGTGGCGATAGTCCTCTTGGGCGCGGGGCAATGGTCAGGCGCTACGGAGTTCCTGCCTTTGATGACCGGGAACAGTTGGACTCTGGCGTCGCAGTCTGGCTCCACCATGACGTTGACCGTAACGTCGAGCGTGGTGATCGGTCCGGTCCGGCGTGCCAATCTATATTGGCAGACCCCTTGGGGCAATTCTCTGTTGATCGTGCGGACCTCCCCTGTTGGGGTGGAGCATGAAGGGTTGGTCCTCGATGACGCGTCGACCCATTTCGCGAGTCCGATGGGCCTGTTCATGGAGGGTCCGAAGGGATCCAGTTGGACCAGCCAGTTCGGCTTCTCGTCTCTGGTCGACGATGACGCAACGGTTGAAACCCGCACCTGGGCCTACCGGGGTGTGCGGCGGTACTTCGTGGCCTACTCGGAGACCCAGCATTTCCATTGGTTCCTGGCGCGGGGTGTGGGATTCGTGCAGTTCGGGGACGGCGACGGGAAATTTCTTCTGACTTCGTCGCGAGCGAACGCCGAGCCGGAGGCCGTCGCCGCCAAGGACTTCGGTCCGTGCCCGCTGCCGGGCATCGACGCCAATCCCGCCGCGGACCTCGGCTCCAGCGTCGCAAGCTACGAGGCCGCGATGTTGACCGCAGTGGCCGGAGGATCCAGGTACGCCGACATCCCGGTCACCTGGAAACAATTGGAGCCGCAGCCAGGCGTCTACGAGTGGTCGAAGCTGATCGATCCTCTTTGGCTGGCGACCGTCTACAACATGGATGTCAGCGTCACCCTGAAAACCGCCAACACCACGGGCCGGGAGCTTCCTGCCGATCTGGTGGGGCGCGCCTGGAACGATCCGGTGGTTCTCGACCGGTGGAGCAAGCTGATGACGGCGGTGGTGGCGAGGCTGAACGCGAGGGTCCAGTGGCTGAATCTGGCCAACGAGGTGGACTTCTACTTTTTCGAGCGCCCCGGAGAGATTCCGGCCTTCCGCGAGTTTTTCCGGACGGGCGACGCGGTGGTCCAAAAGCTCAGGCCCGGCCTGTCAACCGGGTTGGTTTTCGCCCACGACTCTGTCCGCTACACCGATCGCGTGTTCCATCAACTGAACGATCTTGGACGGCACGTCGGCTTCACGTACTACAACCTGGATGGCATCAAGGCGCGGTCGCCGAGAGAAGTGGCCATCGATTTTCCCTGGATGGTCCATCTGGCAGGTGGAAAACCAGTGATCATCACCGAGTTTGGATACACCAGTTCGCCGGAAGCCGGCGGGGGGCCGGATGAACAGCGGGCATTCTTCATCAACTCGTTCGATGCGCTCTACCGTCTGAGCGGCAAGGTGCGGGCGGCGCGGGTGTTCCAGATGAGTGACCTGCCTGGCGAGGCCGTCGTTGATTTGGCGCGAAGTCTGGGCCAAGGAGCGAACCTCACGTTCGTCGCCCACCTGGGATCACTCGGTATTTTCCACCGTACCGGTGTTCCAAAGCCGGCCTGGGACGTGTTCCGCCACGGGGCGGCGGTGTTCTCGGTTCCCAACGCCTGTTTGGTTCCGCCGGTTCAGCCTTGAGCCCGGCTGGCTGAATCAAACTTAATGGCAAGATCCGCGCGAACCTTGTACACTATCAAAAAGGAGTAGCGTCTCAACAGCCATGAAGAAGATTTTTGTACCTCTATTCGGTATCGCGATGATGGTGTCCCCAGCCTTGGCCCAGGATAAGAAGGGTGGCGCGGGTGACTCCACCAAGGGCAAGGAAGTGTTCGAGCAGTGCTCGGCCTGCCACAACGCCGATAGCGACGAGAAGAAGATGGGCCCCGGCCTGAAGGGCTTGTTCAAGAAAGCCAAGATGGCCGACGGCAAGGCGGCCGACGAGAAGAATGTCCGCCAGAAGATCGATCAGGGTGGCAACGGTATGCCGGCCTACGAGGAAATGCTCGAAAAGAAGGACAAGGACAACCTCATCGCCTACCTCAAGACGCTGTAGCGTCTGGGGTGTGTTAAAATCGAAGATGTCGCGCCTGCGGGCCTAGGCTCGCAGGCGTTTGCGTCCCCATCGTCTAGCCCGGCCTAGGACACCGCCCTTTCACGGCGATAACGCGGGTTCGAATCCCGCTGGGGACGCCAATTCCGCCTGTGATCCTCGTCCTGATGTTCGCGGCCGCGCTGATTCCGTTCAGCCACCGCCAGCACGCCTCAAGGAAGGTCGAGTGCGTGAGCTGCCACCCCAACGCCGGCGGGGGCAGCCGGATGGGTACGATCGGCGCTCAAGGCTGCGCCAATTGCCACCGGACCGCCGGGCTGCCCGCCACACCGGCACTACAGCGCATTGATGAATCTGCCCGCCGCGGGCGCGCGATCCGCTGGGAGCGCGTCCATGAGCTTCCGCGCTGGGTCTGGTTCAGCCACGGCCGCCACCGGAAAACCACCTGCGCCACCTGCCATGGCCAGGTTGCACAACGGGACCTGGCGGAAGAGGAAGTCACCATCAACATGCAGTTTTGCCGTGACTGCCACCTGGCCAACAACGCCCGCGCCGTTTGCGGCACCTGCCACAACGAAAAGAAGTAGGCCTACTCTGTCCGGTCAGTCCTCTTCAGCCGCTTGAAGAAGTAAGCGGAATAGGTCTGCGTCACCACCAACTTGTGGCCGTCCGGACCACGCTCTTCGTTGAGGTACACGTGGGGCGTGACGCCGGCCAGCTCCCATCCTTCACGTGCCATGAAATCGAGCTCCGACATTTCCACGTGCCGGTAGCGCGCGGGCGAGATTTCACGCGGAAACACCGCGCGAACCTCCCATTGCGGATGCGCCGAGGCCCGCCTCGGATCCCGGATCTGCGGCCAGAGCGCTCCCGCGCCGGCCAGAATGGCGATAGCCGCCCCGATGAGCGAAAGCTTTCTCATGACCCGTTTGACGGGTCAGCGGGCCGAAGTGTTGATCTCCCGCAGAATGGAATGTACCGTGTTGATGATCCCGGCTTCGATCCCCGGAGCCCACGGTCCAGGAGGACCATAGTAGATCATCGCGCCGGCGCCCTCGTAGCCGCCTTCCTGCAGCACACGCTCGGACGGAATGTAGGCGAAAACATCGTTCGTGTAACCGGCTACCCACAACTTCTCTCCACCGAGCTCCCGCTTGAGCCGGAGCGAGTAGTCGACGACGACCTCCCCGGCGAGCGCGATGAGTGTGAGATCCTCGCCGAACTTCCACACCTGCACTGGATACGGGTACTCGCTCGGCAGCCGCCCTTCGCGCTCGATCCGCGCCAGCAGGTCCCGGGCGTGGCGGACCGCGTACTTGTTTGAAGCGGTCAGGCGTTCGCGCAGGTCCGCTTGTGCCGGCGGAGTATCGAAGACGAGGTTCACTTCGCGGTAGGCGGGCCGCAGCGGTCCGCGCACCGGCCGCAGCGATCCATTCAACACTGTGTCTACCGCCGAGGCGAGCGAACCGCCATGGGTGTCCACCCAGGCGAGCGTGCCCCTCGGATTCGGATTCGAGTCGGCGCCGCATCCGGTCACGAACAGCGCCATGGCGCCGGGATGAGCCTTCTCCAGGCGCGCTTGCGCCACGCCTGAGTAGTCCCCGTGGAACTTGCAGAAATCGCCACCGAGAGTCGTGTTATGGCAGGCGTAGCCGAAGATCACGGCAACGGAGCGTCCCCGCGAGTCCTTGACCTGTAGCACCGGGACCGCGTGATCAACCGGACCATTCGGGTTGTACGCCACGCGCCGGTTCCGCGCAAACGAAGCTTCGCCCTGCCCGAACGAGAGCGACGCGGGCCGCAGCTTCTTCAGCGCCTCTCCGATCACCGCCACGACCTTGTTTTCCAGCTCTTCGGTGTAGCGGTCGACATCGGCCCATTGCGCCTCGCTCGCGTCGTAGGCCACAGCGAGCTGGCGCTCGACTACTGGTCCGCAATGGGTGTGCGATGCGTTCAGCATGAGCCGCGCCCTTGGGATCCGGTGAGCGCGCTCGACGCGCTGTGCAACGCGCCGGGACAACCCCTGCGTGAACCCGAGCATGTCCGCGGTGACCAGCACGGACCGCTGGCCCGCCGAATCCTCAAGCGCCAGCGCCTTCACCCAGATCTCCTGCTCGACGCCTTCCGACGGCTTGACGCGGGCTGAGTAGCCGGCCATCCAGAGGCTGGTCCGGGGCGCAATCGCCACTTTGGCGGCGCCGGCTTTCCACTCCGGACCTGCCGCTGATACACTACCGGCAGCGAGGCAGAGTGCGAGGAGCGCGCGGCGCAAGCTACCGCGCGCCGGCCAGGCTCGAAAGGCTCTTCGACTCAGTCTCGTTGGAAGCAGCTTGACTTCAACCCTGCGCCCCATGCGCCGGGCCGCGGACGACTTGCCTTCCGCCACTCCCATGCCGAGCACATGCATCCTGTGCAGCGGAACGTTGTGCCGGGCCGACAGATACCGGCCCCACGGCTTCGGCCCGGCGTTGGCTCAACTCGAGGTTGCGCGCCGCACGGCCGCTCTGATCGGCGAACCCCTGGACTTCAATCGCGTAGTGCTTCAGCTTGGCGATGCTCGCGCCGAGGACGTCCAGTTGATCGCGGGCCGCGCGGCTCAGCACCGTGCTGTTCACGGCGAAGAACACGCTTTCCTTTGCCGAGACACGCAAATCGCCCTGATTGAGGGCTTCAACCTTCTTCTCGACTTCTTGCGCCTTCTCGAATCCGGACTGCGCCAGCGAACGGGCGACACCGGCCTTGTTGTCCGCTTCCACCGCCTTGTCGTTGGCCTTGGTTGCTGCGGCCGAAACTTCCGTCACGCGGCCTTCCGTTGCCTTGGAACGCTCGTCAACGCGCGAGGCCACGGTCTCGACTTCCGCGACGGTTGTTTCCAGGCTCTTCGCCTTGTCTTCCAGCTTGTCGATCCGCACTTCCAGAGGCTGGATTTTGCTACGGACGTTGCGCGACCGGACACATCCTTGACACTTTAGCCTGGATTCTTGCTTGACACTTATCAAGGGCGGGTGCGGCTCGATCTTCACCTTACACCTTCTCCGCGCGATT
>VFZX01000476.1 GCA_016871015.1 Acidobacteriota bacterium
CGGGATTGAAGTCCCATGATACTCGATCCGCGTGGACTAATCAATATCCAAGAGCCATATTCCACTAACTTTACTGCCGGTGCCAATTCTTGCGCGGACGCACTTTTGCCAAGTCCATTCCATTCAACAAAAGCGCAACTGCTCCGGTCGGCGACGGCGAGATCGAACTGTCAACCAACGTGGCGGAGAACTCGATGCGGCCGCTGGCGCTGGGACGCAAGAACTGGCTCCACATCGGGAGCCAGCAGGCGGGAGCCAAAGTAGCAGCCATTTATCAGCCTGGTAGAATCATGCGGCGGCTGGTGGTCCCGGTCAAGGACTATCTCTCCGACATCCTGCCCGGCCTCCGCAACCGTCCAGCCAGCCAGGCACTTCTCCTCACCCCAGCACGTTGGGCCGCCTCCCGCGCCTGACCACCCAGGGGTTTCGTCGTACGGATACTGTTCAGACGGCGTTCTCGCTGGAGTACCTTCACACTGCATCCCCGGATCGCGGCATAGATATGCTCGTCGACCCACGCCCATGGCACGGGTGGTATTTTCGTCAGGTCGACGGGGCGGGCCGCGCTGCTCATAGCGATAGGCACTTTCCCGGCTCGTCTACCGCGCCAGCGCATGGAACGGTTTGGCGGCACTCGTGACGGCGGGTATTCGGCTGCTTGCCCAGGCGGCCTTCCATCCTCGATCTAGGGACTCTTGTATGCAAAAGATGCAAAAGGCCAGTCACCGGCTCTCCGACAGGGGCTTTTGCATCTTTTGCATACATTTCCTCAGAATTGGAATTCCGCAGTGATCCGCGCGAACTCATGCCGATGACTCCAGCAACGTTGGATTGACCGCGTACACCTCGCTGGGCCGGTGCGAAACCGGCTCCTTGGAGCACGGCCGGATGTAGTAGTGCTGTTCCAGAAGGAGCATCGTCGGTCTCATACCGCCCATCGTTTTGAAGCGGTACTGGTAGGCGCAAAAGCACTCCCGTAGGCTGAAGGTTGCATCCCCACGTTTCCGAAGCCAGGCCAGAATCTTCAGTGCGTGTTCGGAGTTCTTGTCGCGCTCCATTAAATTGAAAACCGCCAGTGCGTGGTCGATTAGCGGTGTCACAATACCCAAGGTTCGGTCGACGGTATCCACGTCGATCACGGCGTTCTCTCGCGGGTCGGCCACGACACAATGAAGCCCACCAGCGACTCGGGCGGCGGTGCCAGGTAGTTTCGAACCCCAGTCCTTTAGGTGGTAAAGCTTCCCTCCTTCGCGCATCTGTACCTCTACCGAACGCTGGAAGTCCTTCCACTGACCGTAAGCCTGCGCTGAGAACCGTAGATCCCAAGGCCGCCAGCAGCCTGTGTCGTCCGTCGGCGGAACCCAGCTCAACAGACGCGCGATGCCCTCGGCGTAGGCGTTCTCGGTCGACGACGGACATGGAACAGGCGTAAGCCCGCGGAACCCGATCAGAGAGACTGGCAACCCGTAAAGGAATCGGGCGATCAGTCCGCGTCCCCGGAATCCGGGCTTGTCTGAAAGGCTTTCCAGCACATCCGGTTGCGGTGAAATCCCAACCGTCAAGGCCGGTTTCCGTAGCATCACGGGCGGTCTCGAACCGCGATCCACCCGCACCGAAGCGCCGGCGTGGGCCTGAAGGAATAAGTCGAGGTTCGGAATACCCTTGCTATACCGGCCCGCAAGGACGTCGAAAACGCCGCCCTCATCCGACAGCAACGCAATCCGCTCGCCTTGCTCTGCCATGAGGGCGCCCAACCGCTCGGATGTTATATCCTGCGTCCACAGGCGCGGCGTTCGCGGAATCTCGGGAAGTGATGATTCCAGTTCCGCAATCTCGGCCATCAGAACGGTGGGGTCGAGGGCCTTGGCGGCCTTCCGGCGAAGCGATTCAATCCGCGCCTCTTGGGTCTTGCGCTCACTGGCGACCCGTTCGATTTCAGGCCTCAGACGGTGCGTCTCGGATTCTTCCCAGTCGATAAACGGACGCGTCATTCTCCCAAGCACAGCCGTTTTTCGATTGCCGCTCTCCATGCCCACGGCGGCGTAAATGTTGACCGGCTCGCGGTAGCCCTGTTCTGGGCAGACAACCACTTTTTTGGCGACGGATGCTGCAACCACGGCCAAGCCGAGCATGGCGGCCAGTCCGGTCGGCGTTTCGGTCGCCCGCGCAGTAGCCGAGACCATTTCGCCGAGGAATCCTGGCAGGAGGTCACCAGCGATCGGCGGAGTTTGGCGGCTCCGAAACGGGATAGGATCCTCCCAGGGTGTCGCTTCGTCGACTACCTCGACGCCGGCTGCGGTCTTGCTGGTGGTGCCATCGACGGCTGCACCGCCGTATCCAGAGGCGTCTGCCCGCTGCTTCCTCCCCGGCCCGTCGAACAACGCCCGAACGCTCTGCCAGTGCTTGTTTGCGCAGCCGTTGTGCTGACACTTGAAGCCGATCGCCCCGTTGCTACCCTGTGTCACAACCGCGCAGCCACCCGTGTGTTCGGCATTGAATGGGCAAACTTTCAGTTCCCACTTGCGGCCCCGGCTATCCCAAGGGAGCGGCCCGCGGTTCACGGATAAGTTCCGCGCGATGAATGCTTCGAGGTCGAAACCTTCCCGGTCATCGCGAGCCGGAGCCTCCGCTGGTATCGCCGACGGCGCCCAGCCGGCAACCTCCAGAAACGGATTCCTTGACGTGCTCATAGGGAATCCAAAATGGTCAGTCGGTCGGGGATTTCGAGTAGCCGGCTCCGGCGGTGCGGTCGCTCCCGCATGTCGTCGCCCTTGCACGCCATGGTGCCGTAAAGCTTGCAGATGCGTGCGGCGTTGAATACCGTCAGATCGACGCCGATGTCATCGTGCGCGCAGCGCGCCGCAACGCCAGCAAGGACATCCTTGAACATCCCGGTAACCGCTGGGTCATTCGGGAGATTCACTCGGTACAGCAGGTGTGCGCCATTGCCGCTGTCGGCGACTACCGGATCGGGGAATCCGGCGCCGCACAGATCATCCCAAGCGCCGCAGGCCGCCGTAATCGCGCGTCCATGCTCAACGTCGGTGGAACTGATGCCTGCGGGACGAACCGGATCGAAGTCGATCATCAGCCAACGCCGCACCAGGATATTCGCGTCTGAAGTGGTGTCCCTGGCGTGATGCTTCAACCGGTTCGTTGCGCGGGCGAGAAGCGACGGATCGCAGGGATTCAGTGTGAGGTAGACACCGGGCACGGTCCCGTCGATGGCGAGCACGGCGTCGGTCAGGGCCTCAGCGTCATCGAAGTAGCCGGAAATCGTGCCACGGCGGCCGGATTTCGGACAGCGGACCTCATGGACGTTGCCGGATTCCAGGAACAGTCCGCATGTCCTCAGAACCTCTTCGCGCGGGGGGGCCGGAGCGAGAATCATCGATCTCATCACCTCCCTATTTCTTTCCAGATCCGCTTGCCCGTGTTGACGCTGAAGCTCGGCGTCCGCTCTTTGTGGAACGGACAGAGTGGGACCATCTCGTGGCCCTGCCGCCGGAGTGCGACCCGCGCGCCGATGATCGCGGCGATATCGGCGCGCGTCTTGATCCCTTCGATGTCGAGGTCTGCGATCACGCCGCCGCTCCCGGCTGGGACTCCGCCCAGGCCTGAACTTCATCGGCGCGGTACCTGACGGAGTCACCGCCAAGGCGATAGAAGCGCGGTCCTCTTCCTCTACACCTCCAGCCCTGGAGGCTCCGCACGGAGATGCCCAGCATCTCGGCGACTTGCTTTTCGTTGATGTACTTGGGTGCGACGAGCGATTGCGCCGTGCTTTGCTGTTTCACGCTTTCAATCATGCAGCCGGTCTGCTATGCAAGTGAAGAGCACGCGGAGGGATTCTTCAGGGACTTTTCTGGGACTCTTGCGGACGGAACATCGCCGGGCGAATCTGTTCCTCAAGTTCCCTCGAAAAACATTCGGCGTACGCCCGCGCGTTCTGCCCGGAGATTATCACCTCGTCGCGCTCGTGCCGCGCAACCGACGATTCATGTAAGTTGACGCGTGCCGCCAGTTCGAATTGCGTCCAGCAGAGGCGCTCGCGAAGTCTCTTCAACTCGGCCCCCGGCGTCGGAGCATGCTCCGAGGGAACTTGAGATTGAGACGCGCCCACTCCGGCCTTGAGGGTACTCAGCCGAGCCAGCGTCGGTCGCGCGAGAATCGTACTTCGCCCGGTCAGGTCTCCAACTCGCCGAGTGATAAGACCGCTCTCTTCGAGGAAGGTGCCCGCTTCTTGGGCGGCGTCCGGCGCGAGACGCGCCCGTTCCGCAATGTCAGCCTGCTCGACTTCGGCGTGGCGTTCCTCAGACAGGTCAGCCAGCGCTTGGAGGTAGCGCGCCGGTCCAGGCGGCAGCCGGATATCGTCCATCGCTCCGGCGGGTCCTGGGGCAGGCAGCCGTGCTGTCCCTGATGATTCTGGGGCCGCGCTCTTGTTCGCGCAGACAAGGGAGGGAGCTTGTTCAATCTGGTTTGGCGTGTCTGGTGGCTGGCCGCTCTCCGCTCTCCGCCGGAGTGTCTCGCCCTTCCAAAAGGCAATCCGTCCGGCCAGAAGTCTCCCCACCAGGCTCATGTAGTGGTCATTGACCTTATATCCCCCCAGAGACTCGACAAGGTCAGCCTCGGGAACCGGGACGTCCTCCCACCAGATTTGCTTCGCTCCGGGCCAAAAGGAGTCCAATTTGGCCCTCTCTCTTCGCACTTGTATTCGCGGAGGGTACGGCAGCCACCCAAACTGCACGGCAGCCCCAAAGACCCATCCCGGTATGCGACAGTTCAGCATTTCGTCCGATTCGAGTTTGCCACTTGGGAGTAATTCACGCGCGTAGGCGTCAAAGGCTTCTCGCAGAACGGCATCCAGCTTTGCGCCCTTCATTGCACCCTCCAACTGCCGTGAATGGATCTGGAGAAGTGCGGCCCTAATCCGGTCTGCCGCTGCCGGCGGTAATGCGTCTTTTTCCATCGCTCCCTCAGCGATTCCCTATCTGGAAGAAGCCGCCCCTGGGGAAGGGTTCCCAGCCTTCGCCCCGGATCATGACGCCGGAACTAGGCGGCACCTTCAGTCTAGCAATTCCCGGCCTCTTCAATAAGGCGTCTGAATCCCTGCCGACCAGGCCCGCGAGTGTCCCGGTATGCCTGGGCCCAGGTTCTCCACTTCAACGGACCACGGGACCATTCCCAGGGTTGGTAAACCGCCGCCTGGCCGCCGTCCGCTCCCTCGTGGGATCGGGGGGCGCCGACCGAAATTGACAGTTCAGCAGCAATCGGAGATTCGGAAGATACTCGTCAAGGGGGACAAGAGGGCGGGCCGACGCTGCCTGGCTGTTCAAAGTTCACCTTGAACCTAAATCCGGCAGTTGGAGAGGGCGGGAAGGGGCACCGGGGCAGGCGGATCGAGGGGGATTTTCGCGAATTCTTGGAAGATTGCACGC
>VFZX01000477.1 GCA_016871015.1 Acidobacteriota bacterium
TGCTGCATCCGCAGTTCGATCAACTCCTCACGCGTGCCCTCCTCCATGGCGGCCGGACTGTGGTGGGGGGCACGGCTCCGCTCTTGCAGGCCATCCCAGCCCTCCACACGGAACCGGTCCACCAGCGTATACCCGGTCTGCCTCGATATCCCGTGTTTCCGGCACAATTCTGAAAATGACAGGTCGTTTGCCTGCCAATCTTCGATAAACTCGACCTTGCTGTCCATGCGGCTCACCTCTCGCCAGGGCATCCCCCAGCTTAACCGCTGTCCCCCGGTTACCCTTCGTTTGTGTCAACCGCCCACCGGCACACTTGTCAAGGATGTCTCCGGTTCGCACACATGGCGGGATACGATCAACATCAACCGTGGCCGCACGGTCCGGCTCCGAATGCGGTTTGCGGACTTCCCGGGCAGATCGCTCTATCATTGTCATTCGCTGGTGCACGAAGACAACAGCATGATGCAAATCCTTGAGATCGGAGAATGATTCCGTCCCGGCAACTGGAAGGGCCTTGCTTCTTTTTTTAGCCATCAGCGCGCTCGCCACGGGGTTGGCCGCGTGCACGAAGCGCCGCCAGCTCAAGCGGTTCAACTGCACCACACGGTAATGAAAGCGCAGCATCTCGCCATCGGGGAAACCCACGCTAAAGACAGTCTTATCGAGCTGGCAAGCGAAGCCACCAAGAGTTTCACAATCGTCACGCCGTTCATCGACATTGAAGGGGTAGAGTGGATTACACAGCTTTTCGGCGCGACCGGTGGTAAAGAGATTTCAAGAACTCTCATTGCGCGTGGGCGGGAATCCGACGTGGAGGTACTGCGCACCCGCCAATCAGAGTTCAGGAACTTGCGCACCCGTATTCTGAGTTATGCAGTGATTCATGCCCCCCGGTCTCGCGCATTGACGATAGAGACATTCCGCTTTAAGGATCGGGCCGGCGGGCTGGACCGCGTCGCTACGGTTCTGGCGGAGCTTGAGGAGAAGATCGATCCCGCGAAGCTGGCCGCCGCCGCCGAGCAGGTGGAGGAGCGCGCACACTCGCAACGGCGGGGATACCTGTTGGAATTGGTGGGCAAGGAGGCTGCGCCGAGCGAACCGGTTGGTGATGAAGAGTCCTGTCAAGAGCGTATTGTCAGTAACACCAGCGTCTGGTCGGTACGACTGGGAAGCCCGTTGAAAACAGCGATCCGGTTGCCGTTGTATTCGAGCCGGCGAGTCTGGGAACTCGCGCCAGATGTGCAGCGACTGGCCGCTGAGCATGAGCAGTGTTCCGTCGTCCGGAAACGCAGGATGCGTCCAGCCGAGGTTGGGATCGTTCGGATCGCGGGCGAAGAAGTCGTAGCTGGCGGCCGCGGTTGACGGGAAACTCTTCCAGGAGAAGCTGCCCACGCGATCGCCGAATCCGGTGTGCTGAGGCCGGAAGTCCGCCGGTTGATTGACGCGCTCCGGCAGGCGGTTCCAGCGCGCGTGGGAACTCGCGCCACACCAGAACTCCGTTGAGGGTGCGAGTGACTTGTCCCGGCCAGTTCAATTGATCGAGGCCGGATCGATTCTCCTCGCGCATTTGAACCCGGCACTGATAGAATACGGTGCGGAGCAATTTTAACCCAGAGGTGTGTATGAACCACGAATCGACCCTGACCCGCCGGAGCATGATCGGAGCGCTGGCCGCTGGCGCCGCCCACTCAGCCGCGACGCCTGAGCGTCCCAACATCCTCTTCATCTACACGGACGACCATTCCTACCGCACGCTGAGCTGCTATCCGGAGGCGTACCCTTGGGTGAAGACTCCGAACATCGACAAGCTCGCCAAGCAGGGAGTCCGGTTTGCCGCCACCTACAACGCGGCCTGGTGCATGCCCTCGCGCGCGATCATGCTCACCGGACACCACCAGCACGCCGTCGAGTCGATGCGCATGGAAGGCCCGTATCCGGGTTGCGAATACGACGCTGACAAGTGCCCCTTCTGGCCCAAGGATTTCCGCGCCAAGGGATACTTCACCGCGCAGATCGGCAAGTGGCACACTGGCACCGACACCGGCTACGGCCGCGACTGGGACTTCCAGCTTGTGTGGAACCGGCCCAAGTACACCGAGACCAGCACGCACTACTACTACGACCAGCCCATCACCTACCACGGTGGAAAGACCGAGATCCTCAAGCGCTACTCCACCGACCAATACACGGACTGGGCCGTCGACCTGATCAAGGGCAACGGGCGCGACAAGAACAAGCCCTGGTACCTGTGGCTGTGCTACGGCGCGGTCCACGGACCCTACCAGCCCGCCGAGCGCCACAAAGAGGAACTCAAGGGGATCGACTTCGACACGCCCAAGGACATCTTCCCGCCACGGCCGGGCAAGCCGGACTGGGCGCAGAAGGTCGAGCACTGGGAGAAGGGTCCCAACGGCACGCCGATGGCCAACGGGCGGACGCTGTCGTCGTGGGTCCGGCAGTATCACCAGGGTGTGTTCGCGATCGACGAAGGCGTGGGACGCCTGATGCAGACGTTGGAGGAAACCGGCCAGCGCAAGAACACGCTGGTGGTCTTCACGTCGGACCAGGGATTGGCGTTTGGACAACACGGGTTCCGCGGTACGAAGGTGGCGGCCTATGACGCGAACGTGCGGTCGCCGCTGATCTTCTCGATGCCGGGCCGGATTCCCGAGGGTAAGGTGTGCAACACGCCGGTGACCGGGGTCGACATTCCGCCGACGATCTACCAGTTCGCGGGACTCAAGCAGCCGTGGGAGATGCACGGGCATGATCTCACGCCGCTGATCAAGAATCCCGACGCGCGTTGGAATCACACGACGATGATGGTGGCGACGGGGCAGAAGTTCGGGTCGCACACGAACGAGATTCCGGACGGGCGGGGCGCGTTCCATGGCGATGTGCCTTGGTATGTGATGATCCGCGAGGGGAACTGGAAGTACGTGCGTCCTCTGATCCAGGATCTGGAGGAGTTGTACGACCTGAAGGCGGATCCTGATGAGCTCGACAATCTCTCGATCAAGCCTCAGCACCAGGCGACACTGAAGCGGCTGCGGGCCAAGGCGATCGCGGAACTGAAGCGGACCAAGGCGGGGTTCGTGGACCGGATGCCGCCGGTGAGAGAGGCCGTGAAAGCCTAAGGAAACTGGCGGAGAGGGAGGGATTCGAACCCTCGGTACAGGTTTTAGCCCGTACGACGGTTTAGCAAACCGCTGCTTTCGACCACTCAGCCACCTCTCCGCGGCAAGCAGCGATCCCCTCAATACTAGCACGCCCGGCCGCCGGCCAAACGGCTACATCTTCACGACCTGGAAGGTGAACCGCTCCGGCGGCAGCTCTGACAAGGGGGCGGGCGACATCTGCTCCCACGTCTGGTAGGCCGCGTTGCCCAGCGTCCCGTTCAGGTAGAAAAGGAACTGGTCGGACATGCAGTGCATCGGAGGCGGCTGCCGGAAGGCGAGCCTGAGTCCGACGGCCCGTTCCAGGTCGACGCCGCCGGTTTGAACTTCCTTGTCTTCCAAAAGCCGCACAAAGCTCGACCTCCCAGCGTGGGGCCAGATGTCGGGCCGGAGCAGGCGCTTCAGGGCGTCGGTGTGCTCGAAGGTGGTCTCGCACTGCCGGATCCATTCGAGAATTCCATCGCCCCAATGCCAATGCCGCAGCACGCCGAAATAGTTGTCAACCAGGTTGATCGCCATGTCCATCTTGCGGCGCTCCACCTCCTCGGGCGCGGCCACGGCGTCCAGTGTATGCGCCGGAACCATGTCCTCCCGCTCGACAACTTTCGCCGCCAGATCCATCACCCGGTCCAGCTTCTTGGGGTGCCCGCCGTCATGGATCAGCAGCGGGGGAAGCTCGAGCAGGCGCTCTCCGGGAACCTCCACGAATTTCCGTCCGCCCACGATATCCATACGCTCCTCATTTCCGATCGCTATACGATCTTCAAGATTTCATGTTGCTTCTGTTATCGGCATGTCTTGGTGGAGAAGACGGACTCTAGCGTCATTGGGTTCCACCACTCAGTGCACAAACGACGTGAACCTCAGTGGCTCCACTGAGCGCCACGCTCAGGTCCTTCACCTGTTCAAATCCAACGAAGAGCTTGATGTGTTCCCGAATCCCGCCCTGCTCGTCGATCATCCGGAAACGGATACCGGGGAACTGACGCTCCATGTCGGCGAGCAAATCAGCCAGCGATGCACCGCCAGCTTCGACCGACGCCCGGTCCCGTGTATAGGAACGCAGCGGACCCGGAATGTAGACCGTCATCCCGCCTCCACCGACTGGATCCGCGGCAGGTGCGCGGCGATCTGCGCCCAGCTTTCTCCTTCATTGCGGCTGGCCCACACCTCCCCGGACGACGTGCCGAAGTAGATGCCCGCTGGCTTTCCGCTGTCGATCGTCATCGCCTGGCGGAACACCGTGAGCCAGGCGTTGGCGGAGGGAAGCCCTTTGTCCTGGCGGGTCCAGGAGCGCCCGCCATTGCGCGTCACATACAACGCCGGCTTGCCGCCGACACTGGTGCGCGGCCAGACCGCGGTGCCGTCCATGGGACATACCCAGGCCGTGTCCGGGTCGCGCGGATGGAGCACGATCGCGAAGCCAATGTCACCAATTTTCTTGGGCATCTTGAGGCCGATGCGCGACCATTCGCTCGACGGGCGGTCAATGCGGTAAATCCCACAGTGATTCTGCTGATAGAGGCGGTCCGGGTTCCGCGGATGGAGGCGGATGCAGTGCGGGTCGTGGCCGTAGTCGGGCGGCGGACCGGGGATGTAGTCCGCCACGCATCCCTTGTTCAGCGGGCTCCAGGAGGCGCCCCGGTCGGTGGACTCGAACACGCCGCCGAGCGAGATGCCGAAATAGAGGTGCGCCGGATCCCGGGGATCCACCAGGATCGAATGCAGCCGCTGGCCTTCCGGCGGGCTTTCGAGCTTGGTCCATTCGGCGCGCATCGGATTGGCGTTGAAGCCGGCGACGCTTTCCCAGGTGTCGCCATGGTCCTGGGAGCGGAACAGTCCGGCGGGCGATGTCCCCGCGTACCAGACTCCGGGTTCTGAGGCGTGGCCGGGCGTGAGGTAGAACACGTGGTCGACCGAGAGCTTGGCCCCGCCTTCCGCGGCAGGGGGAAACGCCGGCGGCTTCGATGCCTCTTTCCACTTCCGGCCGTTGTCCTGGGACAGGAACACGGTGGGACCGAGGTGTCCGGCCTTGGCGGCGGCGATCAACCGCTTGGGAGCGCGCGGGTCGGCGATGATATGGTTCACGGACTGTCCGAAACAAATCGGTGCGGAAATGTTCCACTTGCGGCGGGCTGGACCGGACGTGAAGATCCAGGCGCCTTTCTTGGTTCCCACGAGAAGCCGGGTGGATTCTGCCATAGATCCCTAAGATGCACCATGCCGCCATGTGCGAAC
>VFZX01000478.1 GCA_016871015.1 Acidobacteriota bacterium
TCCACTCCCCGCCCCCGTCTGCCCTGCCGCGCAAGCGGCAGGTGAATGCTGCTACCACCCACCGCACCCCTATCGTCACCTTTCTCTCTGCACTCACTCAGGCCCACAGATTCCGCTACAGAGCCCGAATTTCATCGCAACGGCGTGCTCAACGCCAATAGCTGGGAGAACAACGCGCGCAACATCCGGCGCGGAGCCCTGATCCGCAACGAGTTCGGTGTCACTGCCGGCGGCGCGGTTCCGAAGATGCGTGGGCGGTTGTTCTACTTCCTCTCCTATGAAGGCATCCGCGACCGGATCCCGTCGCCCCGCTTCCGTACCATCCCGGATCCAGCCGTGCGCGGCGGTAATTTCAGCCGGATTCCGGTGCCGGTCTACGACCCAAACAACAACGATCCGTTTCCGGACAACACGATTCCAGCGTCGCGCCTCGACACCGCCGCCACCCGCCTGCTCGCCCTGTTTCCGGCACCGAATCAGACCGGGATCTTCAATTCGCGATTCGGAATCGCCACCGACAACTGGGCGCGCCAGTCCGGACAAAACGACAACAAGAACTTTGGCATGATGCGCATGGACTACAGTCCATCGGATTACGACAAGATCTTCGTGACCTATTCGCACGTCAACGAAGGCCCGCGCGACCTCATCCGCGACTTCGACTCCGTCCTCAACACCACCATCGGACCCCGGTTCCGCAACATCCGCCGCATGACCATCGGATACACCCGCGTGATCACACCGGCCATGGGAAACCAGTTCCTGGCCAGCGCCCAGCGGGATCCGCGCGTCATCGAGCCGTGGTATCCCGATTTCGACGTCACCCGTGAGCTCGGCATCCAGAACCGCATCGGAACTGGACTGCCCACCGTTTCGATCGCGGGGGGCTTTGGCAACTACGGCGAGAGCAACTACCAGAATTGGGTCCACCAGCCCTCGAGCCTTAGCGACATTGTCAACTGGCAGAGGGGCCGCCACTCGCTCAAATTCGGCGGACAGCTCTACCAGAACCAGTTCTGGTACGTGGCCGCCAACAACACGTCGGGGACCTACACGTTCAACGGCGAGATTACGGGCCGGGGAACCGCCGGGCGCAACAACCCCGTGAACGCGCTCGCCGACTTCATGGTGGGCGCCGTGAAGACCGCCAACTATCCCGTCCCACAGATTCCGGTGAACCGCGTCAACTACAATCTCGGACTGTTCGTGCAGGACGACTGGAAGGCGACGCCCAAGCTCACACTGAACCTGGGACTGCGCTACGAATTCGAGACCAAGCAGATCGTCCGCAACAACGTGTACTCCCGCGTCGAGATCGGGACCGGACAGTTGCTGGTGCCCGGCCGCAACGCCACCGCGAATCTGAACCTCAACAACGACAAGGTGAATCTGGCGCCCCGCATCGGCATCGCCTATTCGCTGTCCCCGAAGACCGTTCTGCGCACAGGGTTCGGGATCTTCTACTCGAACCTCTGGGTGAACAACGGCGAGTTGATCGCCTACACCGGCTGGACCAACGCGCAAACCTTCGTCGACCCGGGCGCGGGACGCGCGCAGCCGTTCAGCTTCCGCCAGGGATTCCCGGTCGGCGGCTCGCTCACCGGCGTTCCTGATCCGCTCGATCTGTTCGCCCGCGCCACCGTTGCGCAACCGCTCGCCACCGGAGGCGTCACCTACGATCCCAATGACTGGCTTCCGATGAACATGCAGTGGAACGCGAGCGTCCAGCGCGACCTCGGATTCAGCACCGTCGTCGAAGCCGCCTATGTCGCCAGCCGGTCGCTCTACCTGTCCCGGCCGGTGGGTGCGAACAATCCCCAGCTCGACCAGGCAATTGCCGTGTCGGTGAACCGCATCCCGCTGCAGCAAGTGCGGCCGTATCCGCGTGTTGCCGGGTTCAACGCCGTGCTCTATGACGCCACCAGCAGTTACCACTCCGCCCAGTTCAAAGCCACCCGCCGATTCACCCGCGGATTCAGCCTGGACGCCAACTACACCTTCTCGAAGAACATCGACACGGCTTCCAACCAGGCCGATTCGTTCCAGATCCCGTGGCAGTTCGCCAATATCGAGAAGTCGCGATCGAGCCTGGACCGCCCCCACTCGCTGGTCGTGGGCGTGATCCACGAGCTGCCGTTCGGCAAGGGCCGCGCGCTGATGAACCGCGGCGGGCTGGCGGACTACCTGATCGGCGGATGGCAATGGAACGCGCTCTTTTCGGTATCGAGTGGACTTCCGTTCACGATCACCCAGGTCAACACGAACCTGATCCTCAGCGCCCAGCGTCCGAACGCCGTGGATCCGGGCCGGTTGAACGGACAGAGCACGCAAGTCGAGTTTACCGGTCCGGCGCGGCGGTATCTGATCGCGCCGAACCAGAGCGGGTTCCCCTTCCAGGCCTCTTCCAACACCGGGATCGGATCCGTGGGGCGCAATACCGGGCGTGAGCCGGGATTCCACAACTGGAACCTGTCGCTGTTCAAAGCTGTGCCGGTGACCGAACGGGTCCGGTTCGAGCTGCGGTTTGAAGCCTACAATGCGTTCAACGCGATCAACTGGCGCGAGCCGTCCAGCGCCAACATCGACAACGCCAACTACGGCCTGATCACCGGGTCGGCCCCGCCGCGGCAACTGCAGGTGGGTGGGAGGCTCTCTTGGTAGCCCTGGGCCGCCTGCTCGCGGCGGCGCTGGGAGCCGCGACTCTGGCGCAAGCCATCGAAATCTCCACGGGACGGATGCTGGGCGCGGGCCACGATCCGCGCGCATTCTACGTCCGCACCGGCAATGGACCATGGCGCAAAACCTACACCGGACCCGAGTTCCGTCCCGAAGCCGCTGGCCGCCTGATGAACCTCCGCGTCGCCCAAGCGGTCACCCACGACGAGTGGCTGACCGAGGAGGCGTTTGACCCCGAGTCCAACACAAGCCGCGCCATCGCCGCGCTCGATACCTACAAGGCGCACGGCATCCTGTCGATCAGCGTCTCGCTGCAGGGTGCCAACCAGGCCTACGAGCGGACCCCCGGCATCAAGCGGGTCCGCGACGCCAAAGCAGGACCGGGCAAAGGCGCTTTGATGAGCGCCTACCGCCCCGACGGATCGATCAAGCCCGAGTGGCTCCGGCGCACCCTGCGCCTGGCCCGTGAACTGGACCGCCGCGGCATGATCCTCAACCTGATGTACTTTTACGCGCACCAGGACGAGGTCTTCGAGAACACCGCCGCGATCCGCCGCGCCGTGTCGGACACCACGGACTGGATCATCGCCAACAACCTCCGTAACGTGATCATCGAGATCGCCAACGAGCACGACATCAACGGCTGGGACCACGGCCTCTACATCCATAACGAAATGGGCAGCCTGATCACACTCGCGCGGAGCCGCTTCGAAGCCCGCAAAGCCGCGTTCCGGCTTCCCATCACCGCTTCCACCGGCGGCAAGATGGCGATCTACGATGGCGTCCGGCAGCACGGCGACATCACCGCGATCCACGGCAACAACAAGACGCCTGAGGTGAAGCGGTCGCGGACCGCCGGGTTGCATGCGGACCCTTCGATGCCTGGTCCCATCTTGATGAATGAAGACGACAACGGGCGCGAGACGACGCTTGCGAACCTCAAGCGGGAGTTGGATAGCTGCGACGCGGTGTTCCAGGCCGGTGGAAGCTGGGGCTACATGCCATGGCGCCAATTGCAGATCCATCCGTTCCGCTTCTACGCACCGGCCTCGCACTCGCGGGTGGCTGACCCAATGCCGGTCGAGGAGCGCGACCCGGTATACTTCAAGGCGGTGCTCGAACACATCCGGAGCCTCGTCTACAATCGATAAGGAATACTGATGATCAGCAGAAGACAGTTCGTTCCCGCGCTCGCCGCGCCCGCGTTCGCCCAACGGCAAAAGCCAAACATCGTGTTGATTGTTTCCGACGACCACCACTGGCAGTGCCTGGGCGCCGCCGGAAATCCGCACATCAAGACTCCCAATCTCGACAAGTTGGCGAGCAGGGGAATGTTGTTCACCGACGGTGTCATCTCAACTTCCCAGTGCGCTCCCAGCCGGGGGATCCTGTTGTCGGGCCAGGAGAGTTATCAGAACGGACTGGACAGCAACAACCACATCACGTTCCGCTCATTTCAGGGCGCCACGGTGGTCGAACAGCTCCGCCGCAACGGATATGAGACCAATCTGGTCGGTAAGTGGCATATCACGCCCTCGCCTAAGGAGTGCGGATTCACCAAGGCCCCGGTGTGGCTCCAGCCGGCCGCGACGGACTACATGGATCCGCAACTCCGCCAAGGGCTCGACGCAACGGCGGATACGAAAACGCCCGGCCACGTCACGGAGATTTTCACGAACGCGGCGGTCGAAGTGATCCAGCAGGCTCGGCAGCCTTATCTGCTCTGGCTCACCTACAACGCGCCCCATACACCGTGGACCGCAAGCGAGCAGTACTTGCAGCTCTACAAGGGCCGCAACGCCGGACTCGCTCCGCCCGCGCATCCCAAAACACAGCCGGCCGCGCAGACCGGCTCCACCCCGAAGAAGGGCGGTGGGAAGAAGAAGGGCGCCAATGTCTTACGGCCAGACGGCGGCTACGACTGGGAAACCTATTACGCAGTGATCAGCGAGCTCGACGCACACATCGGACGGGTCGTGGACGCAATCGAAAAGTCCGGCCAGTGGAACAACACCCTCATCCTCTTTATCGGCGACAACGGCTATCTGTGCGGCAGCAAAGGACTCCAGGGGAAAGTCTATCCCTGGGAAGAGTCGATCCGGATTCCGTTCATGGCCTCAGGCGGGGTGGTCCCGCGTCCGGGCAAGAGCACGGCGCCAGCCGCCTCGGTCGACGTGCCCGCAACCATGCTCGACTACGCGGGGATCCGCCCCGGCCACAAGCTGTCCGGCACCAGCCTCCGTGGCGCGATCGCCGGCGGCAAGTTCGCCCGTACGGCTTCCTATTCGTCATGGAACGACGGGCGGGTGGAAGCTTTGTTCGCGGGCTACGCGGTGGAACCTTACCGGGTCATCCGCACCTCCAGCGAAAAATACATCGTTTGGGAGTCGAAGAAAGAAGCGCTCTACGACCTGAAGACCGATCCGTTCGAGGAGAAGAACCTTGTATCGGATGCGGCCCATGCGGCCCTGTTGAAGCGGATGAAGGGCCAACTCCGGACGCGAATGAAAGAGACGTCCGATCCGGCAGCCGCTTGGCTCGCGTTGGGCTGATATACTACACTTCCGGTGACGAGCGGGGCTCCTCAGTTCGATGCAGAGTATGTCCGCAGGTTGTGCGAACCGGAGACATTTTTGACAAGTGTGCCGGTGGGCGGTTGACACAAACGAAGGGTAACCAGGGGACAGCGGTTAAGC
>VFZX01000479.1 GCA_016871015.1 Acidobacteriota bacterium
TCCTCAACCGTCTCCCCATCTTGACGCGCCGCAATCACCCGCCTACGCAGGTCAATTCCTAAGGCCCTAGCCATTCTCAGTTGGCGGATTCGCGTGGAGCCTCTTTATTATACGTGAAAATGCTATAGTTTTCACCGGGCAGGACGCCCTGGGCCGTACAACACCCGCCCCGGCCGGACTCCGGTCATCTTCCCGTCGCGGAGAACGGCCTGTCCGTTCACGAACACGTGCACGTAGCCCTCGGAATACTGATGTGGCTTCTCGAACGTCGCCTTGTCGGCAAGCTTCGATTCGTCAAACACCGCGAGATCGGCTTTCATTCCCGGACGGATGAGGCCACGGTCTTGAATGCGGAATCGCGCCGCCGGGAGCGAGGTCATTTTGCGGATCGCGTCCTCCATGGTGAGCGCACGCTTCTCGCGCACGTACCGGGCGAGCACACGCGTGAAAGCTCCGTAGTTGCGCGGGTGCGGGACATCGCGGCCGAACAGGGGCACGCCTCCGTCCGAGGCCACCATCGTGTGAGGATGCCGGAGGATCCGCTCCAGGTCCTGCTCGTTCATCGAATGGTAGATGGTCGAGCATCCGCCTTTGCGCTGGATCTCCAGAGCCGCATCGGCGGCGTTCTCGATGGTGACGGGGAGTCCGCGCGCGGCCACGTAGTCCGCGAGTGTCTTCCCGGCCAGCGACTTGTCGAATCCGCAGCTTGCGAACTGGATGTTGCGCGGGTCGCCTGCGCCGCGGTCCGTGCGGATGCGGTCGATTACCACCGCGCGGATCCTGGCGCGCGTCTCGGGCGCGTCCAGCCGTTCCACCAGCGCCTTCTGGCCGCCGGACTGCGCCCATTGTGGGAACAGTGCCGCAAAGCCAGTGCTCGACGCCGTGTACGGATACTGGTCGATGGTGACATCGACGCCGCGCTCGCGCGCCGCATCCACCATGCGCAACGTCTCAACGCTCTTGCCCCAGTTGGGTCCGCCGATGATCTTGTGATGCGTCAACTGCGTGGGCAGGCGCCCCTCCTCGCCGATCCGGATCGTTTCGGCGACGGAGTCGAGCACCTTGGCCGCCTCATCCCGCATGTGGGACGTGTGGATTCCGCCAAAGGTCCCCGCCACCTTGGCAAGCTCGATCACCTCTTCAGTAGGCGCGTAGTTGCCTGGAACGTAAAACAAGCCGGTGGAGATTCCGAATGCTCCATCCAGCATCGCTTGCCGCACGATCGCGCGCATCCTGTCCAGTTCGGCGGGCGTCGCCAAGCGGTTCTCCGACCCCATTACAGCGCTGCGAACACTGCCGTGTCCGGTCAGCAGTCCAGCGTTGACCGCCGGGCGGGCCGCCGCGAGCTTTTGCAGGAACGGCGCGAGCGGAATGGGTGATCCACCGTCGGGTCCTTCAATGAACGTCGTGACTCCCTGCCGGATCAGGTTCTCCGCGCCCGGAGTATCGAAGATCCCGCTCCGCGCATGCGAGTGTGTGTCGATTGCGCCGGGAGAAATCGAAAGCCCCGAGCAATCGATGATCAGCCGCGCCTGAGCTGATGGCAAGCGCCCGGCCGCGGCGATCTGGTCCCCGCGGATTGCCACGCTGCCAAGGAACCACGCGTTTCCGGCGCCGTCATAAATCCGTCCGTTGGTGAGCAGCGCATCGTATGGCTGTGCCCATGCCGCGGCCGCGGCCAGCAACAACCCAATGCCGCGCATCTCAACCGCGCGGCGCGTTCGACTCGCCGCGTCCAGCGAGCGGCTTGATCACGCCGGTGCCGCAGACGGCGACGCCCGTGCTCAACAACGCATTCAGGAAATTCTGGAACACGCCATAGACCATCTGCTCGCTCACCGGCTGGCGTCCCGGAATCCGGAACGTGGCGGGCAGCTCCTTGGCGATTGCCATGCGGATCGCCGATGGCGAAACGAACCCCGAGGAGTCCCGCTGGTTGGCAATCGAGATGGGCGTTTGCAGGACACCGCCGTTCTGGCCGTTGACGTAGAACTGGGAACGCGCGAACCAGCCGAGGTTGCCCGGGTCCTGCGCGTCGAACAGCAGGAGTGGCGCCTGCCGGCCTGGCGCGCGTGCTTCCACGAGGATGTGCCGGCCGCCATCCTGCACGTCGCACTCGAGTCCCAACTCCTGGCAGATGCTCGAGACGACATCGGTCTCCAGCTCCAGCAGAAGCATCTTGTGGTCACCTGCCTGAAGAACCTGCATGGCTAGATTATTGCGCACTTGGCGCGCTGGGCGCACCGGGTGCGGCTGTTTATCCCTTCTCCCCTTGTCCGATATCCTCCCGGAACGTATTCTTCGCGCCGCCCCGGCCCCCTCGCTTGTCCTTGATCGGACCAGCCTTCTGATTGGTTGCTGCCTGGGCCGCGAAATTGCGTTTCGGAAGGGGCTTGCGCTTGGTCACTTCTGTTCGACGATGTAGGCTTTCTTGATGTAGTCAAGTCGAGGAAAGTCCTTTTTCAGATAGGCGTTGCCCTCGGCCTGGATCTTCTTCTGGTCAGGCCCCGCGCCGTTCGGAAATCCCTCGCCATAAGCCGAATGGAACTCCACCACGTTCTCCATGCCTTCGACCACGCGACCGAATGGCGTGAAGCCTTGCGGGTCCAGGCGGTCATTGTTCGCCAGGCTGATGAAGAGCTGTGTCGTGCGGGTGTTCGGACCGCTGGTGGCAAACGTGACCGTCGCCGGTGCGTTGGACTGGAGCGGAGGGTCGTCCTGGATCCGGTTCTCCTTCCACTTCTCGTTCAACGCCGGATCTCCGTTGATGCCGAACTGCACGACGAATCCGGGCAGCACCCGGAAGAAGCGGCACTCGTCGAAGAACCCTGCTTTCACCAGCTCATGGAACCGGTCTGCGCCTAACGGCGCCCAGTCGCGCGTTACCTCGATCACGAAATTGCCGTGGCTGGTCTCGAACTTCGCGCGGAATTTCGGGGGCGCCTGCGAGGGTCCGCATCCCCAGAGGACAATCAACGCGAGCGCGGTGATCGTGTGAACAAGTTTCATCATCGTAATCTACTATTTTACCGGCCTCCGGCACGCCAGCGCGACCACGGCGCAGACCGCCGCCATCGCGGCCAGGCTGTGGAACACCTGCGTGTAGCCCGCTCCCAACTGTCCGGCTTGCTTGGAGCGCTCGATGATTGCCGCGAAGTAGCCCGGAACGACGAATCCGGCCGCGCCCCACGCCGAGAAGACGATCCCGTAGTTGGCGCCGATGTTCTTCGATCCCCAGTAGTCCGCGGTGAGCGAGGGCAGGATGGCGAGATAGCCGCCGTAGCAGAATCCGATCAGGCAGATCCCGGCGAGCACGGGCCAGAACGTAGTGGCTGAGGGCAGCAGCACCGCGCAGGCGACCGCATAGAGGCCGCACATGCCGAGGATTGCGCGCGTCCGGCCGATGCGGTCCGAGAGGCTTCCCCATCCCAGCCGGCCGGCCCCGTTGAACACCGCCATGACTCCGAGTGCCGCCGCCGCGCTCATGATCATTCCGGTGGCGCCCCGCTCGCGAATGAGCGGAGCCGCTTCTCCAATCGCGGTGAGTCCGATGGCGCTGCCGATGAAGTACATCGCCCACACCGGATAGAACTGCCAGGTGCCGAGCATCTCCGCTGCGCTGTAGTCGGCGCGCCGGGCGCCGGACGCCGCGGGAGGGTTCCAGCCCTCCGGTTTCCAGCCCGGCGGCGGGACCTGGTACATCTGCGCCGCGCCGGTGACGAGTACGAAGAAGAGGCCCGAGAGGATCAGGAACGTGCGCGGGATCGTTTCGGTGAACTTGGCTGGATCACTCCCCATCAGAACTTCAAGCAGCGGCGCAAAGACCAGAGATCCGATGCCGAATCCCATCACCGCGAGTCCGACGACCATGCCGCGCTTGTCGGGGAACCACTTCACGCAGGTCGCGATCGGCGTCACGTAGGCGAATCCGACGCCCAGGCCCGCCACCACGCCGTAGGAAAGTACCAGGCCCATCGGCGTGTGGCCGAACATGCTGGCGAGCAGGCAGCCGGTGCCGAGCAGGAGTCCGCCGACAGTGCCCACGACGCGCGGACCCTTTTTGTCCTGCCAGAATCCGGCGATCACCATCGCGATCGTAAAAAACAGCGTCGACCAGCGGTAAGGGGCGATGGTCACGGTCTTGTCCCAACCGTAGGCCTGCGACAGCGGACCCCGGAACACGGACCACGCGTAGATGATCCCCAGGCAGACTTGCATCAGGACAGCCGCGGCAGCGAGGGTCCAGCGATTGGGTAATGAACGTTCCATAATCAAGTCGAGTCTCGGAATTATACCGTGCCGCGCAACCGCGACGCCCTCCGCCGCATCTGCGATCATGAAACTATGCGCTGGCTAGGGTTCGCAGCGATCGCCGTTTGCCTCTTGGCGCAGGCTCCGGAAGTGGCCGCCGTCAAGAGCAAGATCCAACAGATCGAGCAGGACAGAATTCCCGCCGGCGGCAAAGTGTTCTTCACGAGCCGCGAATTGAATCTCTATGTGACGGACCTGCTCAAGGCTGAAGCCGGCGATGGGCTCAAGAACCCCAAGCTCGTGTTGGGAACCAATCGTGCCGAGGGGTCCGCTGTCGTGAACTTCGTGAAGCTCCAAACGGCCAAGGGCCAGCCGCCGGGATTGCTGATCGGGCTGCTGCTGCGCGGAGAGCATGACCTGACCGTGAGGGTCCGCGGGCGGTCGAGTGGCGGACAGGCTCAGGTGGATGTCGACGAGGTCACGCTGGATGGATTAGTGATCCGTGGGAAAACGCTCGAGCTGCTGATCGAGTACTACCTTCAGCCGCGCGTGCCGGACGTGAAGATCGGGAAGCCCTTCGAGCTCCGGCATGGAGTCGACCGGTTCGAAGCCGCGCCGGAGGGGCTGACCATCTACGGCGGCACACAACGGGCTGCACGGTAGCGGATCAGAACATCACTTTCAGGACCATATTCACCTGGCGCTGTACTGGCCCGCGAGCAGGTAGATTCCTGGGCGGCAGTAGCGAGAGGAGGCAGCAGGAGCCACGGCAAACGCATGGCTCCTATTGTCTCGCACCGGTTAACGGTAGGCGTCGGCCGGAACGGGGGCGAAGTTCCGGTAGTGGGCGACCTTGCCGTCGCGGAACACCCAGTAGTGCGCTACCGGAACGTTGAGGCTCTTTCCCGTCCGCTTCACCGTGCCGAAGAAGCGGCCGAGCGCGACCACCTTGTCATCCATCGCCACGAACTCGTTCATTACGAGTCCAGGATTCTCAACGGTCATCAGTCCGCGGGCTCTGGTGCAAATCGGCAGGATGGACGAGGATAGAGGAATGGCCCGTCTTGCTCCGGTCGAGGAATTGTTCGGCGGCCGCCACTTCGATGCC
>VFZX01000480.1 GCA_016871015.1 Acidobacteriota bacterium
GCCGCGGCGCGGCTGCGAATCCGGCGCTGACGCTGGTACAATAACCATCTTCATGCGCATCGTACGGTTGGTGCTGGACTGGTTCGGCAACCTGTTTTCGGCTGGTTTGAACGTGTTCCTTTTCGGCCTCGGCGCGGTCGGGAAGCTCACCGGAACCGCCAACTTCAGCCTGGAAATGGTCCCCTGGTGGACCGGTGCCGCGCTCATCAACGTGCTCTTCTGGGGCGGGCTTTTCGGAATCGTTGCCACCGCGCTCGCCGCATCGGGAAAGTTCCGTTGGCCGCTCGTGCTTTGGACCTTTGCCCTCTTCGCCACCATGGCCTGGGGCTTTTACGGAGGCAACTACAAGTTCGACGGCGTACAGCCGTTCAAGGACTCGATGAACCTGGTTCTTGCCCAGTTCACTGCATTCATGGGCAGCTTGAGCCAGGCCCTCAGGAAGAAGACCTGACGCCGTCGATCCCCAGCGCCACGGCATTGGCCTGCATTGCCTGCAGGCAGAATGCAATGTGCTGGTCGAGATCCATTCCCAGTTCCGCCGCTCCGTTGACGATATCCTCGCGGTTGACCGCGCGTGCGAACGCCTTGTCCTTCATCTTATTCCGGACCCCGGCCACGTCGACCTCGTGGATGCTCCGCCCCGGCTTGACGTAGGAAATCGCCGTCAGGAACCCCGCCAGCTCATCGCACGCAAACAGCGCCCGCTCCATCCGCGACTCCCGCGCGACGCCCGTGTAGCTGGCATGCGACAGGATCGCCCGCCGGATCACCCCGCTCACTCCGCGGCTCTCCAGAATCGGTTCCCCCAGCACCGGATGCTGGTCGAGCGACGGGTGGATCTCCCAGTCGAAATCATGCAGCAGCCCGGTGACGCCCCACAGCTCCGGATCCTCGCCGAACCCGGCCGCGCAGGCACGCATGCAGGTCTCAACGGCTAAGGCATGTTTCCTGAGGCTTTCCGATTGAACGAACTCACAAACGAGGGACCACGCGGCGTCTCGATTCATCGAACTTGTAGTATACTCAAAGGGTACGTTTCCGTGGGCCTGTGGCGCAGTTGGGAGCGCGCTTCCATGGCATGGAAGAGGTCGAGAGTTCGAATCTCTCCAGGTCCACCAAAACATTTCAAACACTTACCGTTTTCGTTCCCACCAGAACGTAGCTATTGGAGTCCAACTGGAGTCCAAACCCATTTTGATGCGTGGGCAACCATGGGCACCGTGTGGATTTCGATGCTGCCCACGATTGAGCCTTCATTCTCAACGCGATCCAATGCATGGGCAGTGTGGGCACCGTCTTTCGCGCTTGTTGTTTGCTGGAGACGACAACAATTACTTTCCCTATAAGGGCGTTGCCCAGTCCGCCCGCGCTCGCCTCAACTCCTCCTTGGCGAATCACTTTACTGTTGACGACTGAATTTCGTTCCTGATATTCAGGGAAGTGTAAGCGCAGCCTCGCCCGAGAGACGGGACTCTCACCAAACTCCTTCCCTTTTCGCGATACCCGAAGTGTGCCCCGATGAAGCCTGCTGATCAGATCCCGTACTACGCTCCAGATGGAAGATCCATGGGCTTTCGAACGCCGAAGGCTGCCAAGCGGCTCATCGCAGGCGGGTATGTGAAACCATCCTACGGCCGGAAAGGTCACTTGAAGGCGATCTGGCTGCTCCAGAACGACGGCGGCAACCCCATTGAGACGCATCCGCGGGCTGGCACGCGGTACAGCTTCCTTCAGAGCCTCGACAACGGCGGCCGCTGCTGGAAGCTTCGCCGAGTGGATGGGCGAGACGACGACGGCATGCCTGTGAACACGCGCGGCGTCTTTCTTCAGGTTGTCACGGATTGTCTGGTCGCGTGAAGAATCGACGCCAGATTGGTGGGCGCTACCTGGCTCGGGCAAGGGGCGCGGTGATCAGACCATCGAAGAAGCAAAGTTCCACGAGACGCTGATGCGGGCAAAGTCATTCGGTAAGATCGCAGTCCCGACGCCGGGTACGCCGGTGCGGTTGACGACGGACACCACCCTGCGCGTTGCACGGTTGCGCTTCGCGGTGGTGATCGGTGAGACCGGACGCGTGTTCGTCGGCATCGCCGGAATGAACAAGGCAAATGGGACGGGCGTGATCAAGGAGTTCTGGCCGACCGGAGCGGGTGGTGGAGTGGCAGACCAGATCGAGATTGCGGCGGTAGACTGCCGCCATCTGCTCGTACCAGCGGACTATTATGTCGATGCAAACACCGCGAACGAAGGGCTCATCGCCGCCTACTGGTCCTGGTGATTTCTAAGGTACTTCCGGGCCGAAAACTCCGGCGCGTTGCACCATTGCGCGATTCCTCTACCGTCTCGCGAAAAAAGAGGTGGTCGGTGGTCACCCTGGCGCGCACGTTGCGCCCGTGCGCCCGTGCGGCTGGGTGGTAGGACAAGCCAACCCGCCATGACCGGGCGCAACCTGGGCAAAACGTGCGCGGAGGGTGGCCAATGACGGCAACTCCAGTGATCCAAGAACCCGTTTCCATTACGCCAGCGCTCGCGAGGCGAATCGAGATCTGGCCTGTGGACCGGCTGGTCCCGTACTCGCCTGCTGGCCGCCCGCAAAATTGGACTACCGGAAGTCCCGGTCGTCGTGCTGGATCACCTCAGCGCGACCCACCGAGCAACCCAAAATCGACCTCGGGCAGCGGCTTGCTGGGCACGGGAGCGCGCGGAAAGGCAGCCGGGAAGAGAGGCGCGGCGGATGAGGATGGCAGGTTTCGCGGACTTGCCCGCCCGAGCAACGTCATCGAGGCGAGGACCGAGTCCAACCAAGGATCACACTCCGCTCCCTTCCCGCGAGGCTTGGCCGAGTTCTTCGTCAAAGCATTTTCGGATGCACGCGATGTGGTCTTCGATCCCTTCATGGGGAGCGGAACGACGATGGCTGCTGCGGCGTTGCTCGATAGAACCGGCTACGGCTGCGAGATCAGCCCAGCGTATTGCGATGTGATCGTGCGCCGAGTGATGAACCTGACTGGCGCTTCGGCGACCCTCGCAGCCACCGGAGAAACGTTCGCCGCTGTCGCGGAGTCTCGCGGCGTTCATGCGGACCCGAAGAGGAAGATCGCATGAAGGCGAAGTCGCGCACCACGAATCCGGAAGTTGCCAACGCCAGTGGGGCATCTTCGCGCTTCCGCGAACTCGCTGTCCAGATCTGGCCAATCGACAAGCTGATTCCGTACGCCAGGAATGCCAGGACGCACACGGACGAACAGGTCGCAATGGTTGCCGGCAGCGTCGTCGAATTCGGCTGGACGAATCCGATCCTAGTCGGAGCGGATGCGGTGATTATCGCCGGCCACGCGCGTTTGGCAGCGGCCAGGAAGCTGAAGATGACCGAGGTTCCCGTCATCGTCCTGGACCATCTGACCCCAACGCGGCGCAAGGCACTGGTCCTCGCGGACAACCGGCTGGCTCTCAGTGCCGGATGGGACCAAGCGATGCTGCGTGTCGAGTTGGAGTCGCTCGAGGAGGAGGGCTTCGACATCGACTTGGTTGGCTTCACTGATGAAGAGGTTGAGGAACTGCTGCGCGATCCGGAGGAGTCCAATGTTGGACTAACCGACGACGATGCGATTCCGGAAGAGGAAGAGCACGCGATTACGGCTCCCGGCGATGTCTGGCTGATGGGCGAGCATCGGCTCTTGTGCGGCGATGCGACCAGCATGGACGCGATCCAAACCGTTCTCTCGGGTGGTCTGGCTGACATGGTCTTCTGCGATCCACCGTACAACGTCGCATATGAAGGCAAGACCGCGAAGAAGCTGAAGATCGGCAACGACACCCTCGGTGGCAAGTTCTACGAGTTCCTGCGGGAGGCCTGCTCGAATGTGCTCGCGGTCACCAAGGGCGCGGTGTACATCTGCATGTCGTCGTCGGAACTGCACACGCTTCACCAAGCGTTCACAGACGCGGGCGGCTACTGGTCCACGTTCGTGATCTGGGCGAAGCACCATTTCACGCTGGGCCGGTCCGACTACCAGCGTCAGTACGAACCGATTCTCTACGGCTGGCGCAAGGGCACGGATCACTTCTGGTGCGGCGCGCGGGACCAGGGTGACATCTGGTTCATCAAGAGGCCGGCGTCGAGCCAGGAACACCCGACGATGAAGCCCGTGGAGTTGGTGGAGCGCGCGATCCGCAACAGCAGCAAGACGCGGGACACGATCCTCGATGTCTTCGCAGGTTCCGGCACGACGATGATCGCGTGCGAGAAGTCAGGGCGGCAGGCGCGGCTCATTGAACTGGAACCGAAGTACTGCGACGTGATCGTCCGTCGCTGGCAGGCGTTCACTGGGCGGGAAGCAAAGCTTTGAGGCGGACGGAAAGAGCTACCGCGAGGTCGCCGGAGTCCGAAGCTCAGTGGCGGCGTGAATGGACCGGTGCCGTGCAGAGATCGCCGCCATCGAAGCGTTGCTGCTGGCCGGACATCCGGACATTGAGGGCCTTTGCCTGGCGCTATCGGATTGGTCGGCGGAGTTGAGGATTCTTGAGGGATCAGGAGCAGAACGGCCGCCGGATCGGTGAACCCGGCGGCGTGTGGGAGGTCAGCCTGCTCCGGAAGTCGTGTTGGGTTATCTCGACGGCGAATCCGTTGTGGTGGTTCTGCTTCTTGTTGGTGGTCTTCATGACATGACGATTCATCACTCCGGTGCGCCCACAAAGCAAGTGGATAATCGCACCGGGCACAAGAAAAGCCGCCCGCTTCCGGGCGGCCAGTTCGGAGCGGAGATTGCTGCTACTTGGCGAGCTTGTAGACCCGTTCGCCAGCCTCGTTCTTGGAGGACTCGATCTTGATGCCGTTCTTCTTGGCGGTGGCGGAGATGAAGCCGCGGACGCTGTGCGCCTGCCAGCCGACAGCCGCCATAATCCCGGGGAGAGTCGCGCCAGTGGGCCGGCGCAGGAGCTCCAGGACGATGTTCTTCTTGGAGAACTCGCGCGGCACCGCGGCCTCCCTCGCTTTTGAGGCCTTCTTGCTGTTGGCCCCTTCGTCGCGTTGTTTCACGAGCAGGTCGATGTGCTTGGTTGTGGCCGCCTGCTTGGCGACCCTGCGCCGCTTCTGGCTGGCGGCTTTCTTGGCGCCCTGGCTGGCCTTGGGCGCGCGTTTCTTCTGGCTGGCAGCCTTCTTCGAGGCGGCCTTCTCCGGCGCAACGGCGGCTGTGTTGGTTTCTGCGTTGGTCATGATCGTTTCTACGTTCCTTTCTGCGCTGGTTCGCGCATGACGATTCATCACTCCGGTGGCCCGCAAAGGCAAGGGAAAAGTGACCGCCAATTCGACGAATAAGCACGAGGCG
>VFZX01000481.1 GCA_016871015.1 Acidobacteriota bacterium
CAAGAGTCTGGCGCGCGCCAACCCGTCCAGCGCCGAGGCTCAGCGCGACGTGAGCATCAGTCTGAACAAGCTCGGCGATGTTCTGGTGCAATCGGGGGACGTTGCGGGAGCGCGGACGCGATTCGCGGAGTCTCTGGAGATCCGGGAGAGTCTGGCGCGCGCCAACCCGTCCAGCGCCGAGGCTCAGCGCGACGTGAGCATCAGCCTGGACAACCTCGGCGACGTTCTGGTGCAATCGGGGGACCTTGTGGGAGCGCAGTCGCGATTCGCGGAGTCGCTGGAGATCGATAGGGGTCTGGCGCGTGCCAACCCGTCGAGCGCCGAGGCGCAGCGCGACGTGAGCGTCAGTCTGGACAGGCTCGGCGATGTTCTGGTGCAATCGGGGGACGTTGCGGGAGCGCGGACGCGATTCGCGGAGTCGCTGGAGATCCGGGAGAGTCTGGCGCGTGCCAACCCATCCAGCGCCCAGGCGCAGCGCGATCTGATTGTCAGCTATGCGAAGATGACGGCCGCCACTCCAGACGCCAAATCGTGGTGGCGAAAAGCGCTGGAGACCGCCCGCCAACTCGACCGGACCGGGCGGCTTGCACCCGCGGACGCATGGATGGTGCCGGAATTGGAACGGCGGGTGGCCAAATAGCGCGGAGTCCAAAATTTTCATCGCAAGAGTGTAAGGTTTCGAGGCCCTCTTCGTCAGCAGGGTTGAAGGTGAAAATTACCGGAAAGGAAAACCATGAACAATCAGACATCCACCCAAAGCACCTGCTGCCCGAATTGCAATTGCGGCGGCGGTTGCGGCTGCGGCTGCAAGTAGCCCGGCGTAACGCGGGGGCGGGGCGTTGTGCTTGAATGAGAAGCACCATGCTTCGCCTCCGGGCTGGCATACGCTCGTGATTGTGCACTGTCAACTGAAAAACTCGCCTGGGACTTCAGAGCTTTTTACGCCACAATCACGATAACCGGCGCTCACATCACCAAGGCGTTAAACAACAGCTTCAACGTCAAATAACTCTGTGCCCGGTACTGCGGCCGGAACCCGAACAACACCGCCCGGCCCCGCTCCATCGGGACCTCCACCAGCGTGGACTTCCCGGCCAAGTGCCGCTCTCCCAACAACCACCCAGACGCCAGCACCCCAGACTCCAAGTAATTCGCCACCGCACGGTGCCCCGTCCCCGGCTCCACCTCAAACACCGGACTCGACTCCATCCACACCGCCAGCTCCCGCGGCAGACCCTTCGACAGCGGATGGCCAGGATCGAGCGTCACGTTCAACAATGACCCCGGACAATAAAACTCCCGCGAGTTCAATCCCCGCGCGACGTTCTTGAGTCCGATCCCCATGTGCCCGATCGCGAACAGCGACGAATCATTCAGGAACACCAGCGTCCCGCCCGCCCGCGCGAACTGGACAAGCTCACGCGCGCCCGCGTCGCCCAGTCCACCCACGTATTCATCGGGCATCGTGCCCGGCCGGAATCCGTAGTTGATCGTCCCTGGCGACTGGTCCGGGAACACGATCGCGTCGTAGCGGTCCTTGAGTCCGCCTTTCAAGATCTCGGCGTTGCGCAGGCTCGTGTAGGCGAACCCGAACTGCTCCAGGATCCACCGCGTCCAGCCCTCGTCCATCGACGGCACTTCGCTGCGGTAGAGCGCCACACGCGGCCGCTTCTTCTCGGTCCAACCGGCGCGCGCCGACAAGGAGAACGCGCCGGAGCCTGGGTCGCGCCACACGCTGCGTCCCGCTGCCCATTCGCGATTCGCCGCTTTCCACGCATCGCCGTTCGAAGCTGACAGTGGATCCCCGGGGAAGTCCACCGCCGCCGCGCGCGTTACACCCTGTTGTGGCACGCTGTCGGATTCGTGCACCTCGACGCCCATCAACAGCGGCAGCGTGTGTGCTGTCACGTCGTAGGGGCGCTTCGGCGGACCTCCGGGATACTGCCGCAGGTCCGGGTACTTCTGCTTCTCGAGCAGCGCTTTGGCCCACAGGCTATAGGGCTGCTGCATGCGGATGAAGTAGGCGTCGGCGCCCTTGTCGACCTCCACCTGCCCGAACCGCAGCGTTTCGAGCATGTGCCGCGCCGCCGCCGGATCGCGCTGCGCCAGTGGAATCCGGAACGCGACGGGCGTCAACTTCTTGACCGCGCGCTCGTGGATCCCGTGGAAGTTCAGCAGCAGATCCTCGCGCCGCTGCGCCGCCTGCCACAGGCACGACTCCCAGGCGATCAACTGGTAATCGATGATGTCGCGCACCCGCCACGTCCCGCCCGGCCACGGCTCCAGGTGATTCCACGACGACACCCGGGCGTTGTATCCGGGGGCGGTGGTGGACAACTCGCCCGCCTCAATCCGCACCGGCGAGGCAAGCCGCGCGCTCGCCGATTCCGACAGGATCCGCATCCCGCCGTGGAACGCCTGGAAGTGGCGCGCCGGGGTCCAGAAGTCGTACGACGAGTTGATCGAGATCCCCTTCTTGCCCGCCGCGGTGAGATCGGCCGCCATGCCCGCGCCGATCATGTTGCACTGCTGCGTGATCAGCGGATCGATGTTCGGCTCCACCGGATCCATCCACGGCGGCACGAACATGCGCGATGCAGTGGACCCCTGTTGGTGCACGTCGTAGACGATCTGTGGATGCCACACGTTGTGGAGCTGGGAGATCGTGTGGCGCGTCTCGGCCTGCGAGAAGATGTACCAGTCGCGGTTATTGTCGTGGCCGACGTACTTGTGATACAGCTCGGGCGGCGACGTGCCTTCGTGCGGCGTCTTGAGCGTCTTGCGGTACCAGCGCGTGACGATGTCGACGCCGTCGGGGTTGAGCGATGGCACCAGGATGATGATGACGTTGTCGCGAATCGCGCGGAACTTTGGTTTATCGCTGGTGACGATGCTCCAGGCGAACTCAACCGCGGTCGACGTCGACGCCACTTCCGTCGCATGGATCGAGCAGGTGATGAGCACCACCACCTTGCCTTGGGCGGCGAGCGCCGCCGCCTCGGACGCGTTGGTGACGCGCGGGTCGGCCAGCTTGCGCTGGATCTCGCGGTAGCGGTCGAGCTGCTTCAGGTTCTGCTCGCTCGAAATCCACGCGGCGATGAACGGGCGGCCCTCCGTGCTCTTGCCGAGCTCGCGCACACGGATCCGCGGACTCCCCTTTTCGAGCGCCTGGAAATAGCTGACCACCTTGTCCCAGTCGAGGAGCTTGTAGTCCTCGCCCATCCGGTGCCCGAAGTGCGACTCCGGAGCAGGCACCGCGGCCAGCGCCGAAACGCACGCCGCCAGTAGTGCGAACGCGCGCCGGCTCACGCGCGGTTCAGTTCCTTCCACAGCGCGTGGTACCAGCGCAGGAACCGCTCGGGCTCCTTGCTTTCCTGGCATTCGCACAGCGTGTAGCGGTCATACTTCATTTGCCGCAGCAGGGAGAATAACTCGCGCCACGGATACCTGTCGTTCGACAGCTCATTGATGTGGACGCTCTTGATGTAGGGCTTCAGCAGGTCGAAGCTCGGCTTCACGCTGCCGTTCACGATGTCCGTCTGGTTGGAGTTCCAGCACACGCCCACGTTCGGATGGTTGGCCGCCTTCATGATCGCGTGCGACACCGGCGGATTCTGGGTGTCGCGCCCGTGGACTTCCATCCAGATCTCGACGCCCTTGCCCGCGCCGTAGTCGCCCAACTCGCGCAGGCACGCGCCGATCGTCTTGACCGTCGTCTCGTGCGGGACCCCTTGCGGCAAGCCGTTCGGACGCACCTTGATGCCCCACGCGCCGGTGTCGTGCGCCAGATCGATGAAGGCGCGCCCATCGTCGAGGTGCTTCTTGCGGACGGCCGGGTCCGGCGAATGGAATTCGCACACGGTGCCATAGCTCAACAGGCGCACTTTGCCGCGCTCGAAGCGCTGCCGGACTTTGGCCCGGTCCGCTGGCCCCATGGTGGGCTCGACGCCGTGCTTGTGGGTGGTCCTGAGCTCCACTGCTTCGAAGCCGGCTTCGGGCAGCTTGGTGAGGATGGTCTCCAGGTCCCAATCCTTGAGGACGTTATACGTGACGGAGCCGAGTAGCATCGCTTCGCAAGTATAACAAGGCGGAGAGGTCGCGGCACGTGGCGTCCGGCTGGTCCAGACCCGGATGCGGATGCGCACCTTCCACCAGGATGCAGCGCATGCCCACGGCGTGCGATCCGCCCAGGTCGACTTCGGCATTGTCGCCGATCATGGTGACGCGCTCCGGCGGATGGCCGAGGAACCGCAGGGCATGATGGAAGATCGCCGGATCGGGCTTGCCGAATACGGGCGCCTGGCGTCCCACGCACCACTCGACGAAGGCCTTGAAGCAGCCGGCGCCCGGCACGGGTCCGTCCTCTTCAGGGAACCAACGGTCGGGATTGGCGGCGACCAGCTCCGCGCCGTTGAGCCCTTCGCGGCAGGCGGCCTTGAGCTTGTCGAAGGTCGCCTGGCGGTCGACGCCGATCATGACGAATCCGGCATCGCGCTCGACAGGTGTGAGTCCGCACGAGACCATCTCCTCGACGGTCCCTGCCTGGCCGAGCACGAACACGCGCGCGCCGGGCTCGCGGCTTTGGATATAGAGTCCAGCGGCGCGGCCGGCCGAGAAGATCTGCTCTTCGGTGCCGGGGATGCCGAGGCGGCGGAACTTGCCGGCGAGCATGCGGCGAGACAGCGAGACCGTGTTGGTGAGGAACGCTACTGGCTGGCCCGCGGCGTGGCATTGTTCGAGGAATTCGATGGCGCCGGGCAGGAGGCGGTTGCCTTCCCACAGGACTCCGTCGAGGTCGACGCAGAAGGCGGCGGAGCTGCGGACGATGGCGATAGGGTCGTTCGGCATGGGCGCAAACACGAAGGGCGCCGGAGTGTTGGCCCCGGCGCCCTGGGACAAGTCCTAGTCGGTGTCCTTGGTGCGCTTCCTCCGGCTGCGCTTGCGGGCCAGCGCCGCCTTGGTGCGCTTCTTTTCGCCAGGCTTCAGGTAGTAGGAATGCCGCTTGATATCCTTGATGATATCTTCCTGCTGCACTTTCCTCTTGAAGCGGCGCAACGCGCTATCCAGGGCTTCGCCGTCCAAAATGACAACTTCCGCCAAGTGCTGTTCACCCCTTTCTGTTGTTTGGTGATCCGGCTGAACGCCGTGAGACGAGACTCCTTCTAATCATATCCGAATGGCGGGCGCCGCGTCTGTCAAGAGTCTTGTCCAATACAAGATGATCCTGAAGGGCCGCCCAGTTTCCAACACAAGATGATCTTGAACATGTTCGACTGAAAATGTTCAGACGGTGTCGGTGGAAGCGGCCGCGGCGTGCGTCCGGTGGT
>VFZX01000482.1 GCA_016871015.1 Acidobacteriota bacterium
GGGTCAGTGTATTCCCCCGCCGGGCCGGCGTAGCTCAGTTGGTAGAGCAGCTGATTCGTAATCAGCAGGTCGATGGTTCGAGTCCATTCGCCGGCTCCAATAATCCCTAGGAAATTCTCACGTTTGCTCGCCGCCACCGTCGCCGCCGTGGCCGTTGACACCCTATCTGACACCCTATCCAGCGAAAAACGGCCGTCGCGACTCAGCCGAACAGCGCCGCGTCCGTCTTGCTGGCGGCGACATCCTGCAACTGCTCGACAACATGGCTGTACGTGTTCATGGTGAGCCGGACATCCGAGTGTCCGAGCACTTCCATCACAACGCGGGGCGCGACACCCTGCGCCAGTAGCAACGTCGCGCAGGAGTGCCGCAGGGCGTGAAAGTGCAGAGCCGGTAGCCCAGCCTTCGCCAGTAGCGCTTTGACGTCTCGATTCAGGACGGTCCCCTCAAGCGGCTGGCCGTGACGCGCAGTAAACACGAACCCGTGGTCCTTCCACTTGTCGCCGACCGCCAACCGCGTTTCCAACTGCGCTTTCCGGTGCGCCTTGAGAATCAGGACCAGCGTTTCCGGCATCTTCACGGTGCGCCGGCTGCGCTCAGACTTCGGCTCCCCTAACGTCCACGTCTTTTTCGCCCGGTGTAACGCGTGCTGGATACGGACGGCTCCGCGGTCGAGGTCGACATCCTGCCAACGCAGCCCGAGGATCTCCCCCTGACGCATCCCCAGCGACACGGCGACGGCCACCAAGGCATACCGCCGATGCCCGCGGATGGCCTCCAGGAACGTCCGCGCCTGATCGGGTGTCAGGGCGTCGACTTCCTTCCGCACGACGCGTGGCGGGTCGGCCAGAGCCGCGACATTGCGCGCAATGATGTCCTGCTTCACGGCCCGGCCCAGCGCACGACGCAGCACCGCACGAAGGTACTGACACGTCCGCGGCGACAGGCCCGCGGCCGACTTCGCTTCGAGGAACGCCTCGACATGTTCGGGACGCAGTTTGTTGATCCGGTGCTTGCCCAAGCCCGGCTTGAGGTGGACGCGCACGAGCTGGGAATAGGAATGGTGCGTCTTGGGCCTGACCTTCGAGGTAATGCTCCCGAGCCACTCATCAAGGAACGCGGCGACCGTCTGGCGATCGTCGCCAAGTGTGGCGCCCCGTTGCACCTCGCGGATCGCACGGCCCATCTTGTCTCGGACATCGGCTCTCGTGGTGCCGTAAAAGTACTTCCGGTCGCGTCGGCCGCTTTTCCACCCGAGATCCACGCGCGCCATCCAGCGCCCATCGGCCCGCTGCGACACCGAACCGTCACCCTTGCCCCGTCGCTTTGACATCGTGCCCCCTACAGTGTGTATAACACCTTATAACAACTGACCGCCACAGTCAACGCGGGGGGCGGACGCCAAAAGACGCTATTTTAGTGTGCGTCACCATGTTAAAACCCGTTACTTTAACGAGCCGTCACGTGACGTCGGTCTGCGCAGCAACCCATTGCCGAAGCGCGGCCGTTGGCACCCGCACGCTCCCGCCGATGGTCACCGATGGCAATTCCCGTGATTTCAGGAGCTCGTAGACTTTTGTTCTGCTGATGCTGAGCACGTCCGCTACTTGGGTCGGGCGCAGTAGGAGTGGCTCCACAGCCACATGCCCGCGCCGGGCTGTTGCGTTCTCAAGCGCCGTCACGCATCCTGCCTGGACGAATGGCGTCGTCATCGCAACCCTCCTCCTTCGCTGAGATGGTCTAAAACTCGGGGTAACCGGACACACCCCCCTCTAAAGAGGGGGGGTGTCTGTCCGGTCGTTACCACGGACACACTGTCCGGTCTGGATCGGACACAGTGTCCGATCGCAGTTTCGCCCCGTAAACATTGGGGATTTCGGTGTGTGCGGGTCACTGCCGCACTGGGGTGTCCGGTCATTGTTCGCGCCGGCGCAACCGGACACTCTTTTAGATAGTGTCCGGTCCTCACGACGCCCTCCGAGCCTCGCGCAATCCGTACCGCGTGGGGGTTCCGTCTTTCGCGTCAAGACGGATCAGGTGCCCCTTCGATACCCATCGTTTGACCGTCTTTTCGCAGGTATCAACCTTGGCCTCGATTTCTTCCGCGAGTGCGGCGACCGTCATCGGCCCCCGCTTCAACGCCGCCGTAATACGCTCGTACGTGGAGAGCCGGCCGGCGAGCGTGTCCACGTCCGCGAGGTCCACCCGCGAGAAGGTGGTCCGTTCGTCTTCAAAGCGGACCGCGAACCCGACTGCCGGTAAGCGCGGGCCCAAATTGGCCTTCCGATTAAAGAGGCCCACGGTAACTTCAGGATCACCCGGGTGGCCGTCGGCCAGCTTCGCGAACCACGTAGACCGGGCGCCGTTGTGCCAGAACGCGCTCCCGAAGGGCTTTTGGTCGCCACCGTCAGCCTTAGAGATATGCGCCAGGTTGAGCGAGCCAATGCCCAAGGACCGCACGGCTCGTAGATAGTTGCCGGCGACTTCCGCGGCCTCAGGGGGCCCGTCGCACGCGAAGGCAATCGAGTCGAAGATCCCGAACTCGATCTTGTGGCTGTGAACCGTTCGGGCGAGTCGGTCAACCTCGTCCACCAAGGGTTTCGAACACCGCGCATAAAGAATCGGCGGCATATCGCTCCCGAACAGCCGCTCTAACCGCAACCGATGATCTTCGGCCTCTAGCTCCCAATCAAAGAGCGCGACCTTTAACCGCGACTGCGCCAACCGACCCGCGAGGTAGAGCGCAAGGTACGACTTTGCCGATCCGCCGTCTCCGAAAATGATGGTCGGGTGCCGCTTCAGCAGGGACAGTCCGTCCACGCGTAAATGTTCGTCAGGGGATGGGCGCACCGCGTCTCGCAGAAGGATCGCGGGGTCCCCCGCCCGCTCGGCATCTCGAACCCGCATCCCCAGTTCGTCGAGGAGCACGGACCAGTTCAGGCCGCGAGCCCGTACGCGGGGTTCAAGGGCCCGCAGCACATCGGCCCGCCCGCGGGTATCCGAAATCGTCAGTTCGCCGCTCCAGGCCAAATTACCGTCAATGGTGTCCACACCTGGCAAGTCGCAACGCACGGTGAGTTCGCCCCGTAACGCACCCCATCGGTCGCGCCGCACCCGATCGAGGTCCAACAACACGCAGAGATCAGGCACGTCCAACACGTAGCGCCCCAGCCCGGCTCGAGAAAATCGGCGTTCGACGTGATTCATCGCCGGCGCCTCTGGTGCGCTTGCACGGCGCGCGCGTAGGTGTAGTTGCACCAGTCAGACCGGCCGTCTCCATAGGGCCCTACGTGCCGTTCGTGCCGGCGGTGCTCTTGTGCGATGGCGTCGTAGAGTTGCCACAGGTCGCGAACGGTCACCGGACGCTCTGCGTGAACGCTTGGCGGGAGGGCGTGATTGTGTGCGTGTCGAGAGTGCGTTATCGTCATCGTGTCGCGGCTCCTTGGACCGCGGCGATTTACTGGCCGTCTCGGTCCCCCCCGAGCGGCCTTTCTTTTTCTGGGGCCTTACCGCCCGACCTCATGCGAGGGCACCGGCGTCATCACCGCAATTCGGATGATGTTGCCCGCCGTCCTGGCACCGGCTGGCAACCGCTTCGCCGCGTTGTAGAGCTGCTGGGCAGTAAAGCTGCCAATCTTGGGATGGTTAATCAGGGCGGCGGCGACCGTCGCCGGGTTCGTCACCACGCCGGCCAGAGTGGACGTCAGACGCACCGGGTCATGATTCGAGGTGCGGCTCACGGCTTTGTCGAGCGCCTTGGCCGCTGGAATCTGACGGGACAACAGGGCATTGAGTGGGGCAATCGCGGGTTCTTCTCGCGCAATGGCGGTCCGCAACTGCCGCGCTGTTGGGCGCGATCCTGCATGCGCTACACCTTGCCGGCACCGGAGACGCGTCGTTTCTTCAGCCAGTCGGTAACTTCCGTCTGGTCGAAGGCTGCAACGCCGGGACTCAAGCGATACGCGGCGGGAAATCGACCCGCCGTCGTCCAGCGCCACAACGTCGCGACCGAGACGCCCAACACCCTGGCGCACTCAGCGGGACGGAGCATTTGAAGGGAGCTTGAAGGGGTCGGGGCTTCGGAGTGCGTCTGCATGGAAACCATAGTGGCCGCATGCATTCCGCGAAAAAAGGGAAACGGCGAGGGGGTAAGCGGTTTCCCTATTTCTGTTTCGGGGGGCGGCCTGACTGTCGAGCCGGTAACCCAAGGAGCTGGCTCAACTGCCGGATTGCCTTCTTGACTGTCTCGGGAATGACGTGGTCGTGTCGCTCGCTCGCCCACCGCGCAACGATCTGGCGCACCGTGAGCCGGTCAACATCACGCCAGTAGAGCCACTCAAGGTCACGCGTTAGGTTGCCCCACGCCGCCGGCGAGGTGGACGGCGAGAGTCCATAACCGGCCGCCACCTTGGCTCGTGCGCGCCAGTGGCGTGTCGCTCGGACAATGAAGGCCTCAAGTGGTTCCGTACTCGGGTCCGCGGAGATGGGACGCGCATGGCGAATAAGGGCCTCGTGGACCATCGAGGATTCAATGCCGGGAAAGGAAAAACGCCCATCGTGATTTCTGGTGGACTCATCGACCAGTCGCTCATCCGCCCGCCCGTAGAGGGCATCTCCAACAACCCCGGCCGCATCAAGTTCCGCCACACGCACACGCCAATCTTGCGGAGTGGCGGGACTCGCCCAGGTCGCGCCATTACACCGGCCGTAGCGTGTCCAGCCGCCGTTGCAGTAGACGGCAAACCCATTGCGAACGCATTCCGCGTTAATCCCGTGACGCGCCGCCCAGCTCGCGACGGCGTCTTGGGTCATCGGCGCTGAATCGAGCTCTGATAACACCCCATCTGGAAGGCGCTCGTGGAGGAGGCTCACGTACGCGTGTTCGACCTCAGCGACATGCAGGGCTCCTGTGACCAGTTCGAGCCGTGTGGACTTGCCGCCGCCACGTGACATAGCGAGATTCTAGACCGGTGACAAAGGCGCACGACGGCGCATTACGGCGCACCACGGCGCAGACGGCCAGCGCCCAGTATTCATCGTTGGCGCCCGTTGTCGCCAAGCTCCCGAAGAAGGTCGGTCATCATGTCCACGAGGAGACTGGCCGCCGCGACGTTCCGCCTCCTGAGAGTTTCGAACATGTCGCGCACCCGATCGGCTTCCAAGGCCTCAGGCGGCGCGACTGGCTGCGCGGGTTTTCCGCCGCGCAGCAGCGTGAACCGTAAGACGGGTGCCGGCTGCCCCGTCGATTGCGGCGGCCAGCACCGGGGCA
>VFZX01000483.1 GCA_016871015.1 Acidobacteriota bacterium
GAGAAGGTGTAAGGTGAAGATCGAGCCGCACCCGCCCTTGATAAGTGTCAAGCAAGAATCCAGGCTAAAGTGTCAAGGATGTGTCCGGTCGCGCACCAACAATCTCGCCGGTACCAGCGTCCAGTTCACCGCCCTGCCGTCTTCGAACTTCGCTCCGCGAACCGGAGACGCACTGGCGAGTTTCCTGTTAGGAACTCCGGAAAGCGCCAGCCGCGTGCTCGGTAACACCGAAGGCGACATGTACGGTCCTGCTTACTCGCTTTATCTGCAGGACAACTGGCGATTCACCGAGCGCCTCACCGTCAACGTGGGCCTCCGCTGGGACTACGCACGGCCCATGCGGAACCGCCATGGCAGCGGCACCCTCGTTCAGGAGACTGGACAGTACGTCTGGGACATCACCAATCCAATTACGAACGAACCCGCCACCATTCGCCGCGGCGTCATCGATCCGGACACGAATAATTTCCAGCCCCGGTTCGGGCTGGCGTACCAGGTCAACCCCCGTACCGTGATCCGCGCCGGCTACGGAGTCTTCTTCGACACCTTCGGGATCAATTACGCGCAAACGCAGCAAGGCAACCGCGGCAACTGGCCTTTCGCGTTTCCGCAGAACACCTCCAACCTCAACGGCGGTGTGCCGAACGCGTTCCTCCAGAATCCGTTTCCGGTCCAGGCTCAGGGCTCCCGCACGCCTCTGGGGTGCCAGCAATGCCTCAACTCCTGGAACGCAACCTCCCGGACGCCATACGTGCATGAATATACTTTCGCCATCCAGCGCCAGTTGACGTCTTCGCTGAAATTCGAGGGGACTTACTTCGGTGCTCGCGGAGTGAAGATCGCTGCTCAGTTGATCGAAAACGTCGCGCCGCTGCCGGGGCCCGGCAACCCAGCCGACCGCAGACCGATCCGGGCGTTTCCAGCGTACGGGACCAACGGCTACAACAGCTATCGCTCTTATTACGACGGCATGTCCCTCAGCTTCGACAAGCAGTTCTCCGGGGGACTGCTATTCAACGTCAACTATACATGGTCGAAGTCAATCAATTATGTCGACGAGCTATCTGAGGTGATTGCCGGTGGAGCCGCCCTCCCCACGCGGGCGAACGTCCGCCAGTTCCGCGGGTTGGCAGGCTGGGATACTCCTCATCGGGTAGCCGCCAGCTATTACTGGGTGGTCCCCGGAAAAACCGCCAGCAAGGCCGCCAACGCATTCCTGTCGGGCTGGGCTGTGAGCGGCATTTTCAGCCTCGACTCGGGTTTGCCGTACAGCGCCCGAGTCAACGAGGACATCGCAAACATCGGAAGCGTGCCCGGGCGTGTGACCCAGTTCGCGAATCTCGTGGGCGATCCAAAGGCGATCAGCCGGCGTACTCCGCAACAGTGGTTCAACCGGGCCGCCTTCGCGGCGGCGCCCGCTTTCACTTTCGGCAACGCTGGACGTAACACGCTACGCTCGGACGGATTGACGGTTCTAAACTTCGCCAGCCACAAAGAGTTTCGAATTCGGGAGACCATGGGCTTGGAGTTCCGGGCAGAGTTCTTCAACCTGCTGAATCAGACCACCTTCGGATATCCTGGGTGGCTGGTGGGCACGCCCCAGTTCGGGATAGTCTCGAGCACCAGAGAATCGGGCCGCCAGGTGCAACTGGCGCTCCGGTTGAAGTTCTGATCGATCGGCGCGGCCAGTCATCCGGCTGATGCTGATTGTTTGCAGTTCAAGCAGCGAGAACTCTTTTGTGATAGAGTTCTCGGGCAGAGCCGGGCTCGAGTCACGAGGCCCCGGACTCGGATCGAGGGGGATATGACATGAAACACAATCACCGGTGGACGGCCGTGGCGGCTGCCCTCCTCTCTTTACCTTGCATCGCGTTGGCGCAGCAGGAGTATGGACGAATCATCGGCGCGGTCTTGGACAGTTCGGGAAGCCAGGTGGCGGGCGCCAAGGTCTCGATCCGGGACCAAAATACCGGCTTGATCCGGGCTACGGTCAGCAACAGCGAAGGGCTGTATGAACTGCCCGGAATTCCGCCGGGGACCTATACGGTGGAAGCGGAGATCGCCGGTTTCAAGAAGTTCGCAAACACCGGACTCATCGTGTATGCGACGCGCACCCGAACGCTCGACATCCGGCTCGAAGTGGGAGAGGTCGCCGAGAGGATTACCGTCGAGGGAGGGGGAGCCGTGATCGAGACCAGCACTTCAACGGTGACCTACACGCTGCCTCAAAAGGAGGTGGACGCGTTCCGGTTGATGAGCTCGATGATCTACCGCGTTGCGGAAAACCCTGGGGCGGATGCGCGCAGCCAAGTCCATGGCAGCTTCGCCAACAACACGGTCGCCCAGCAGGACGGGATTGCGACCAACGCCTACGGGACTTTTCGGGCGCCGCAGGAGTTGAGCCAGGAGTTGAACCAAGTCTCGATGAATGCGTCGGCGGAATACAAGACCGCGACCACCGTGTCCGGGGTTGCGCGCGGGGGCACGAACGAATTCCACGCCGAAGCCTACATTCATGTCGACAACCCGCGCCTGCGTACGCTGAGAGCTTTCGAGACCCGGCGGAGACCCGAGAAGCCCTCAGGGTTCAAGAACTACATGGCTTCCGGACCAGTCTACATTCCGCGGCTCTACGATGGCCGGAACCGGACGTTTTGGCGCTTCCTGTATCAGCCGGTAACGAACCGCAGTACGGGCATCGCGACCGGGTTCGTCTACCCCACGCCGGAGATTCGGCGCGGGGACATGAATCAAATCGTCACGCAACAGCGGGTGAACCTGCGGGATCCCCTCTCCGGGCAGCCCTTCCCCAACAACGTCATCCCCGCCAGCAGGCTCAGCCCGCAGGCGCAGGCCTCCTTCAAGTACATGCCGCTGCCCAACTTCGGCACGCCTGGCAACCTGGTGGACAACGTGCACGGAATCAACTTCAACAATATTTTAGAGAACCACACGCACGTTCGCCTCGATCACTCCGTCACTGCCGCCAACAGGGTCAGCTTCACGTTCTACCGCTATTTTCGCGACCTCCAGCAGTTCAACGACTTCCAGCCGCTGCAGTTGCCCAAGGACATCGACCACACCTACATGTTCAGCGTACAGGACACGCACACTTTCTCGCCTCACGTCGTGAACGAGTTTCTGTTCGGGCACAACCGGCAAGGCTGGGTTGCCACATTCGCGACGGTCGAAGGCAATTCAGTGTTGCGTGAATTAGGCATCACAGATCTGGGAGGCCGCACTCCGCCGGCTGGACTGACCGGCGCGCCGCGATTCTTCACGCAAGTTTGGGGCTTCCAACCCGGCGTGCTGACGGGGTCGTTCTCGCCCGGCGAGGTAACCTACCCTCTCTTCGGCGCCAACATCCGGCCAGACAACAGCCGTCACGACCCATCCGTGTTCAATCTGAAGAACACGGTTTCCATCAACAAGGGCTCGCACACGATCAAGACCGGTTTACAGATGTCGTGGGAACGGCCGTGGACCCAAGCCCTGAGCGTTGACTCCTGGGGCACCTACAACTTCACCGGGACCTTCTCGGGAAGCGACATGGGAGATTTCCTGTTGGGGTTGCCCTTCACGACCGTAATCGGAACCTCGCGGCCCCCTGTGTACGCACGTGGCGCCGACTGGGGAGTGTTCGCGCAGGACGACTGGAAGGTGACGCCCAAGCTCACTTTGAGTTTGGGCGTGCGACTCCAGCACTACGGCGCCCCGACGGAAGCGAACGGGCTATTCTACAACTTCGACTTCGACAAAGCTCGTGTCGTAGTCCCCGACCAAGCCATCGACAAAGTGGTTCCGGTTTGGCCGAAGGCGCAAATTCCGGTAGTCAAGGCGTCAGAAGCGGGTTTCCCAAAAGATTTGGTGAACTTTTCGAGGATTCACATCGATCCGCGCTTGGGCATCGCCTACCGCGTGACGAGCAAGACCGTTGTGCGCGCCGGCTACGGCGTCTATCACGTCCCGTTCGCCATGGCGGGTTCATCGGCCTCCGGGTTGGATCGCGCCGGTTGGCTGGGCGGACGCGAGGCCGGGCCCTTCGCTGGTTCGGAGTCGTTTGGGCCGAATCAGATCGTCAATGGCGTGCCGACGTTCTCTCTCTCCCGGCCGTTCCCGGCAGTGGGCAGCGGCGTCATCGCAAGGCAAGGCGTCCGCGGCATCCCTCTCAACAGCCGCAAGGACTCCTGGGCCTATGACCAGCAGTGGAACCTGACGCTCGAGAAGGAACTGCCCGGCAAGTGGGCAACCCGCTTCTCCTATGTGGGCACCAAGGGAACCAATTGGCCCTATCGCAGCAACCTGCAGACGCCACGGCCCGGCCCGGTACCGTTCAACCAGCGAACCGACCGGTTCCCCTGGGGTGAGTCTTTCGCGTTCGTCGATATGCACGCGCTGGGCGGCACTGGCAGCTACCACGGAATCGAAGTCGAAGGGACTCGCCAGTTTTCCAAGGGCATTTACTATCGCGGCTGGTGGGAGTATCGAAGGGTCCTGACGGACGTCGATCCAGGGCTGTTCTCCTCGACGATCGGGTTCGAGGCGGAAGATCCGGGAGACCGCCGCCGCGACAAAGGGTGGCAGAACGGAGTCTCTCCGGTGCGCTGGTCGTCCCGAGTGGTTTGGGATGTTCCGGTGGGCCGGAGCATGCGATTCGGCAGTGGCCTGCCAGGCGCGCTGAACCATGTGCTCGGCAATTGGACCGTCGCCTTCATCTACAGCGGCTCGACGCATGCGCGGTTTACCCCGACGTACTCGGGTCCGGATCCCTCAAACACCGGACGCACCAGCGGTAGACCCGATCAGACTTGCGATCCCAACGGCTTCGGCAGTACTCCAGGCAGGCTGTGGGACCGCGCCTGCTTCGCGGTCCCGCGGGCGGGCATCGGCCGCTTCGGTACGGCGACTCGCGGTGTTTTGTGGGCGCCAACCACTTGGAGCACGGCGCTCAACGTGTTCAAGCGTTGGAGGCTCACCGGCAAGGAGTCCGGACCCTATTTGCAGGTCGACATGTACGCGGACAACGCCTTCAACCACCGCAACGCGGCAGGGCCGGCGTCCACCAACATCACTTCGGCCAACTTCGGCGTCTTCAATACCAGTGGCGGAGAGACGCGCTACATCTCGTTCCGCGCGCGGCTCGGTTTTTAGCCCAAGTTCGTCACTGGACCATCGATTTCAGCGATTTTCGAGGTTTCAGTCAAGACAAGCGCCGTGTTTTCAGTACGCGTGTCCGGAGAACACGATG
>VFZX01000484.1 GCA_016871015.1 Acidobacteriota bacterium
TCCTTGGTGAACTTCCTACGTGATAATCCCATGACTCAATTCTCCATTCGATGAAGGTTGAGTCTTAACTGCCTGTCTCATTTTAGGGGCCCAGCCCAGAAACCAACGATGGCTCTTCGCTCAACGCGACGATTCACTACACGCGGTTGGTCTCCGCCTCGACTGTCGCAGACACGACCCTCGGTTATGCGCGGAGCAAGTGGTTCCTCGGGCGGATCACGGGCGTACCCGATGTCGCCGCTGAGATTGGAATTAAGAACACGCCGCCAATCGGTGGAGGTCCGATTTTCGCCGGCAGCGGGTTCAATCTGAATCAGCCGGCCCAAACCTTCCTCGACGCGACCGAAAACCTGTATCAGCTCGGCCAGGACGCCACGCACGTGCGAGGCCGGCACAGTCTGAAGTTCGGCGGACAGCTCATCAACCGCCGCCTCTACTACCCGCGCGATCCCAACAACAAAGGCCAGTTCACCTTTACGCGCCGGTACAGCAACGCCTGTCCGGCCGGACGCGCGGACTGCACCGCGGCGTTGCGCGCCACCGGGCGTGATGACGGCGGTCTGCCTTTTGCCGACTTCCTGCTCGGCACGGCTTCCAACGTCCTGTTCCAGCAGAACTCCGCCCCCTACCACGCGCACCGGTTGTACGGCGGCCTCTACGTGCAGGACTCCTGGCGCGCAACGACGCGGCTCACCGTCAACATCGGCTTGCGGTATGAGCACTGGACACCATGGCACATGCTCCGTAATACCGCGTTCTCTTATGACGAGAACACCGGCGCGGTCCGCTACGTTCTTCAGAATCCGCTAGACTACCTGGATCCGGCGAAGGGACATGGAAGGACGGCTCCGCTGAACACCGGCGTTCCGCGGGATGGATACCGGCCGTCCCGTGCCGACTTCGCGCCGCGCGCGGGTTTGGCCTTTGCCATCCGGCCGGGGACGGTATTCCGCGCGGGCTACGGGATCTACTACGACGCCAACGTCAACATGAATCAGTTCACCGATCTCCACTCCGGTATTGCTCCATTCTTCCTCCGGCATGAAGTGGCCACGTCGGCGGGAGAGCAGGTCCCTTCGCTTGTTGTCGACGGGAACTTCCCGGTTCCAGGTCCGACCACGATTCCGTTCCCGAACGCGAATCCGCCGTTCTCGTTCCGGTTTACGAAGCCGTTTTATCCGGCGTCGAGCGTGCAGGAGTGGTCGGCGAGCCTGCAACACCGGATCGGCGCGGACTGGGCGGTGGATCTGAACTACACCGGCACCCATGCGATCCACTTGCAACAGTTCATCGACGCCAATTCCGCGGCGCTGCCGCAGGGGCCATTGGCGAGCCTGCCACTGCAGAGCCGCCGCCCGCAGCCGCAATGGGGAGTGCTCGGAACGTGGGCTCCGATCGGATGGGGCCGCTACAATGGCGCTTCGGTCAGCTTCAAGAACAACACCTGGAAGCGGCTGACGCTGATTTCGAGCTTCACGTTCGCCAAGAATTTGGTCAGCTCCAACCTGGGCAACAGCGACCAGGGAAATACCAATCACCGCGTTCCTTATCTGTGGGCAGGCCCGGCGCGCCTGACGCCGCGGCTCCGCTGGGTGAGCACCTATTCCTACGATCTGCCAGTGGGGCGCGGGTCAGTGTGGAACCCCTCGTCCCGCGCACTTTCCTCAGTGGTCTCGGGCTGGACCTTCAGCGGCATCATCGATCTGACAACTGGCGCTTGGAACGCCGTCACCACCAACGACCTGACTGGAACGGGGCTGGCGGGAAGCGCGCATCCGGACCGAATCTGCGATGCGCGCAATGTGCCCGGTGGACGATCCTATCTGCAGTGGTTCAACACCGCCTGCTTCACCCAGCCTGCCTTCGGAATCTGGGGCAACTCGGCGTTCGGCGCGTTCGAAGATCCGGGCATCGCGAATTGGAACATGGCACTGGCCAAGTCGGTCGCATTGCCGCAAATCACGGAGGCTTCGCGCATCGAGTTCCGCGCCGACCTGTTCAACGCTCTCAACCATACGCAGTGGGGAAGCGCGGCCGCGGTGACCGTTCAGTCCGGGAACGTGAACGCAGGACGCATCAGTTCAACACGTCCTCCGCGGCAAATGCAATTCTCACTGCGGATGTTTTTTTGATTCATGCTCAGACGTAGATTCCTCACTGGCCTGGCAGGCGCGCAACTCCGGCCGCCCAACATTCTGCTGCTGATCGCCGACGACCAGCGGCCTGACACGATCCATGCCCTCGGGAACCGGGTGATCCGGACGCCGAATCTCGACAGGCTGGTCCGCGAGGGGACTGCGTTCACGCGCGGCACTTGCGCCTATCCAGTGTGCGTCGCGAGCCGTGCCGAGCTGATCACGGGCGCGAACGTTTTTCGCAACGGGTTCGCCGCCAGCCAGCGCTTGAAGGAAGGCGTCGCGCTGATGCCTGATACTCTCCGAAGGCACGGATACGAGACCTGCTATTCCGGTAAGTGGCACCATGACGGCCGTCCGCGAGCCAAAGGATACGCAACCGAAGTGGGCTTCTACACCGGAGCCGGAGGCCGCTTCGCAAAGCCGCAAAAAGACTGGACCGGACGGGATGTCACCGGTTACGTGGGCTGGGTATTCGAGGAGGGCGGGAAGCCGCGGCCCGAACTCGGTGCCGGCCTCACTCCGTCGATCAGCGAGCACATCGCGGACGCAGCGTGCGAGTTCATCGGACGGAGGCGCGATCAGCCCTTCTTCCTTCAGGTGGCTTTCACCGCGCCGCACGATCCGTTGCTGTTCCCCCCGGGATTCGAGCGGATGTACGAAGCGTCGAAGATGCCGCTGCCGCCGAACTTCGCCGCTGAGCATCCGTTCGACCACGGCAACGCCCGCGGCCGTGATGAGCTATTGATGACGTTTCCGCGCACGGCGGAGGAGGTCCGCGGCGAGCTTGCCTGCTACTACGCGGTGATCTCGCACCTGGATCAGCAAATCGGCCGCATTCTGGAGGCGCTTCGCACGGCGGCGCTCGATTCGAATACCCTGGTCGTGTTCACGTCCGACAACGGACTGGCGATCGGTAGCCATGGACTACGCGGCAAGCAGAACATGTACGAGCACTCGTTCGGAGTCCCATTCCTGATGCGCGGGCCCGGGGTGGCGCGGGGACTCCGCACGGCGGCACAGTGCTACCTGCGCGACCTGTTTCCCACGTTCTGCGACTACGCCGGAATCACGGTTCCCGGGACGGTCGACGGGAAGAGCCTTCGTCCGGTGCTCTCGGGCAAAGCGAAGTCGGTCCGCCAGGAAGCCTACGGCTACTTCACCGACACACAGCGGATGATCCGGACGGACCGCTGGAAGTTCGCCTGGTATCCGAAAGCCGGACGCGAGCAGTTGTTCGACTTGCGCAAAGATCCGCATGAGTTGCGCGACCGGGTGGCGGATCCCACCCTGGAGTCCGTGAAGAGCGAGTTACGGGACCGGCTGATGAATTGGCTGCGGGAGCAGGGAGATCCGCTGGTAGCAAAAAAAGCCTGAACAAACGCCGGTGGTCCGGGATATTCTTCTGATGCGGGTGCAAGTGATCTTGCTGGCGGTTGTGTCTTTGCCGGCCCAGCCGTCGAGCGAGATCCGGGTTGAAGTGAGGGATGCCTCCGGGGCCGGTGTGGAGGCTTCCGTCCTCGCTGAAGCGTTGGAGGGAACTTTCCGGCGGAGCGTCCGGTCTGATGCCCGGGGGACGGCGGCGATCTCCGGATTGGCGCCCGGCGCCTATCGGATCCGTGTGTCGAAGGACGGATTCGCGACGCATGCGGCGGCCGTCGACGTCCCGGCCGGGGCCTCGGTGACCCACCCGGTCACGCTTGCGGTAGGACCCAGTGTCTATGGAGTCACGGTCACCAGCGCCACGCCTCTCCCTGGTCTCGACCGGGATCTGAGCGAGGTCCCGGCTCCGGTGCAGGCGGCTAGCGACATGGATCTGCGCGCCACGGGCGCAATGGATCTTTCGGCCTTCCTGAACCGGAGGATGAACAACGTCTACCTGAACGAGATTCAGGGCAATCCGTTCCAGGCGGATCTCAACTATCGCGGGTACTCCGCGTCACCACTGCTCGGCACTCCCCAGGGACTGTCGGTGTACATGGACGGCGTGCGGCTCAACCAGCCGTTCGGGGACGTGGTGAGCTGGGACCTGGTTCCCCGTGCCGCCATTTCGGAGATGGCCATGATCCCGGGCTCGAATCCGCTGTTTGGATTGAACACACTTGGCGGATCGCTGTCGGTCCGGACCAAGGATGGGATCAGCCACCCCGGATCCATGGTGCAGGTGACCGGCGGCAGCTTTGGACGGAAGATGGCCGATCTCGAGCACGGCGGCGCGGCGGCCCGCGGGCTGAACTGGTTTCTGGCGGGCAGCCTGATGTTTGAGGACGGCTGGCGCGACACGTCGCCCACCAACGTCCGGCAGTTCTTTTCAAAGATCGGATCGCAGCGCGGCCGCACCGCGGCCGGACTCACACTGGCCTACTCAAACAACGCGCTGATCGGGAATGGACTCCAAGAGCACAGGCTGCTCGCACGCGACCGGAGCAGCATCTACACCAAGCCGGACGTGACCGCGAACCGGGCTCCGTTTCTGAACCTGAACGTGCGGCGCAGCCTGTCCCGCGCCTTGTCATTTTCCGGCAACGCCTACTTCCGCTATATCCGCACGATCACACTCAACGGCGATGCCAACGAAGAGTCGCTGGACCAGTCACTCTACCAGCCGAATGCGAACGAGCGGGCCGCGCTCGCCCGCGCCGGATTCACTGGTTTCCCAGCGTCGGGTGAGACCGCCGCGAACACTCCGTTTCCGTTTTGGCGGTGCATCGCCAATGTGCTGCTCGCCGATGAGCCGTCGGAGAAGTGCAATGGTCTGTTGAACCGTAGCAACCTGCACCAGCGCAACTATGGTGTTGCCGGGCAGGTAAGCTGGCTCTCGCGCCGCAATCAACTGACCGTGGGCGTCGGTTACGACGGGAACCGTGCAGGGTTCGCCCAATCGGCCGAGTTCGGATATCTGATCCCGGACCGCAGCATCACGCCCGTTGGTGCATTCGGCGATGCGGTGGACATGGCCGGCAGCATCCGGAGTGCAAGCATCTTCGCCACCGACACCTTGACCCTGGCTAACCGGCTCCACGTGACGATGTCCGGCCGTTACAACCGGACCACGATCGACAATACTGACCGCATCCGTCCAATCGCGGGCACCGGATCGCTTACCGGC
>VFZX01000485.1 GCA_016871015.1 Acidobacteriota bacterium
TACTTTGTGTGGCGCCGGGTACGATTGCACTGCGTCTTCCGGCTCACCCAGCGGGTGAACCCCTCGCGGATCCAAAACTTCGCTCATTCCGCCAGTGTCGGCCATCTTCCGCCACCCGCGCTCGCTTCAACTGCCTGATCTAGGTTGAAGAACCTGGCCGCATACCTCGGCGTGGCCGAGCTGAATGCTGAATCGGAGAAGAAGCTCACCGCCGCATCGGGCGCGGCCTACGTGCATAAGGGCATGCCTCCGTTCCTGTTCATCCACGGAACCAAGGACGCCGCAGTGCCCTATGAGCAGTCGCCGGACATGTGCGGGAAGATGAAGTCCGTTGGGGCGCGGTGCGAGGTCTATACAGTGGAAGGCGCGCCGCACGGGGTGGGTCCATGGGAGAAGAACCCCGAGTGGCAGGGCTACAAGGTGAAGATGATCGATTGGCTGAAAGCCACTCTCAAGTGAGCCTCTTGCGCAGCCAGTCCATCGCGGTGATGCAGGCGACAGAGCGGACGCGGTAGCGGTCCGGGATGAAGCTGATCCGGCGCGCTTCGACGCCGCCGGCCGAGGCGAGGCCGATGTACACGGTGCCCGCGGGGTCCCGCTCCGTGCCGCCGTCCGGACCCGCGTAGCCTGTTACTGAGAGCGCGTAATCGGCGCCGGTCCGCTCGCGCGCACCCTGGGCCATCGCCTTGGCGACAGGCTCGCTGACGGCGGTGTGCTCGCGGATCAACTCTTCGGGGACACCGAGGAGCGCGGTCTTCATCTGGTCCGTGTAGGTCAGGAAGCCGCCACGGAAATACGCGCTCGATCCGGGGACATTGGTGATCCGCCCGCCCAGCATTCCGCCGGTGCAGCTTTCGGCGGCGGCAAGAGTTGCCCCGCGGGCGATCAGAAGACGCCCGAGCGCTTCCTCCAGTTCGGCGCCGTCGTCTGAATAGACTCGGTCGCCGAGCAACTCCCGGACCTGGGGCGCGACCTCGGCCAGCAGCGCGTCGGCTTCGGCCTGTGTCGCGCAACGGGCCCGCAGGTGGACTTCGACGTCACCCGGCTTGGCCAGCACGGTGGTCACCGGATTGGTGTAGCGCGTGTAGACCGGCGCGATCAACTGGTCGAGATCGGACTCGCCCATTCCGGCGATCCGGTACCAGACCGTGGCGATGAAGGCCGGCGGCAGGATGGCCTTGAGCCGTGTCTCAATATGATTTTGATACATCGGCATCATTTCACGCGGCGGACCGGGGAGCAGCGCGATCGCGCCTTTGCCCGGCAGCGGGATCCACTGGCCGGGCGCGGTTCCATTCGGATTGTCGAGCGCCTCGGCCCCATCGATCAGGTAGGCCTGGCGGCGGTTGTTCTCCGCCATGGACCTCCTCATGCGGGCGAAGCGGTCGACGATGGCGTCCATCAACTCCTGCCGGAAGCTCATGCCGCGGCCAAGCGCGGAGGCGACCGAGTCGCGCGTGAGGTCGTCCTCGGTGGGTCCCAAGCCGCCGGTTACGATGACGATCCCCGACCGGTCGGCCGCGGCCTTGACGGTGGCGGTGAGCCGCTCGCGGTCATCACCGACGATGGTCTTGGTGACGACCTCGACTCCTAATGAATTCAGCTTATCCGTAAGCCAGAGCGAGTTGGTGTCCATCCGGCGCGGCGTGAGAAGCTCCGAGCCGATGGCGATGATTTCGGCGTCCATGTTTACTGGAGGTTGGGCATCGTCATGCCTTGGACCCCGGCGTCGAGCCGGTACAACGCGCTGGTGGTGGTGACGTACATGCGCGTCGACGGCGCGAACGCGAGTCCGGTGACGTTCGGTCCGGAGAGAAACAGGCGCGCCTGTCCGCCGGGTGTGATGCGGACGATCCCGCGGCGGCCTCCGATCGATGCCGCGACGTACAGGTTTCCGTGCTCGTCGAACGCGATGCCCTGCGGACGCCCGAGTCCGCGGTAGAAGACGCCGGGAGTGCCCGCGGGCGAGATCCGGTGGACGCAATCAAAGCTGGAGGTCGTGGGTCCGGTGACGTAAAGGTGTCCATCGGGACCAAAGGTCATGTGATAGGCGGCGATGGACGGCTCAAGCGTGCAGAACACGTAGATCTGGCGGCTCCGGGCAATCTTGAAGATGGTGCCCGAGCGGTCGCCGACGTAGAGGTTCTCGTCCTTGTCGAAGGCCAGTCCGGTGGCGACGCCCATGCCTTCACAGTAGACCGACATGTTGCCCTTGGGCGTGACCTGGTAGACGACGCCGTCATAGCGCGACGACACGTAGATGAGCCCCTCGCGGTCGATGGCGAGCGCCGTGGCGTTCATCAGGTCGGACAGGAACGGCTTCAACTGGTAGTTGGTGTCGATCTTGAACACCGACACCGATGTCTTCTTGCCACGCGACCCGGAAAACGTCGTGAACACGTTGCCCTGGAAGTCGACCATCGGATTGGTGACCGGATGGAGCGAGTCGGCGATCTGGAGTCCGATTTCGCAGCGCCACGGAGCGCTACGCTCGGATTCGGCTTCGACGATGATCTCGCCGAGCGTGGCGCTGTCGGGAACGCGCGCGATGATGTAATCGTCCGATCCGACCAGCACGTTGGCGGGCGTGTCGCCCATGAGGACGCGGGCGCGTCCGCCGCCGGTGAGCTGCGTCCCGCGAATCTGAAACTCGCCTCCGGGAATGGCCGCGACAGGCGCGACGGCGGAGATCTTCGGCTTTCTACGGTCATCCATACACTAATAAAGATTGAACCATCCAGCCGCGCAGAGCACAAGCGCCCCATAGGCGCCAGCTCCCAGATCGTCGGCGATGATTCCTTGTCCTTTCGGTAAATGCTCCAGTTGGCGTATTGGCCAAGGCTTGGTAATGTCGAACAGGCGGAAGAGCCCGAAGGCGAGAATCCAGGCGGGCGGCGTCAGCGCGGCGGCGCCGGCCAGGGTGAGCCATTGGCCCAGCACCTCGTCGACGACGACGGTTTGCGGATCCTCCTTGCCGGAAGCGTCGCACACGCGTGAGGCAGCCCACACGGACACTGGCGTGAGCACCAGCGCGAGCGCCACGAAGTGCCAGCGTCCCCAGCCGAGCCAATGGTGCGCCGCCCAGGCGATGGCGATGGCCGCGGCCGACCCCACGGTGCCCGGCGCAAGAGGCGAGTAGCCACATCCGAACCAGGTGGCCACCATGGTCTCAATTCTCACGGCTGGACTCGCACTTCAGTCCTTGCTCAAGCTCGTCGAGATCGGTGATGGGCGAGGAGATCACGTACTTCTCCGAGGCCCAGTTGCCGAGGTCGATCAGGCGGCAGCGCGGGGAGCAGAACGGCATTTCCGGATCGGCGATCTTGACCGCCTTCTCGCAGATGGGGCACTTCATGAGGCCTGGCCCCTGGAGATGTGCAGCGTGGAGTGGCTCGAGAGGATCGGGAACAGCGGGGCGGCGGGGCGTTCCGGCAGCGCGGCCTCAGGCTGGCCGGTGATCTCACCCACGAGGTCGTAGTCGTGCGCTTCGGTGATGCGGATGCGGCGCATTTCACCGGCGCGAACGGTGGTCCCGTTGTCGTCGTTGATGTAGCAGACGCCGTCGATGTCCGGCGCTTGCGTCGGGAGGCGCGCTTCCCACAAGAGGTCGGTTTCCTGCGAGCGTCCTTCAACGAGCACGGTGAACTCGCGTCCGACGAGTGCGCGGTTGTTGGTGCGTGAGATGCGGCGCTGGATGGCCATGAGCCGGCGCTTGCGGTTATAGATGTCGCGCGGGGCGATCTTGCCGTCGAGCGCGAAGCTGGCGGAGGTGTCCTCGTCGGAATAGGAGAACACACCGACGCGGTCAAAGCGCGCGGCCTGGACGAACTGGCAGAGCTCCTCGAAGTCGCTGTTGGATTCACCGGGGAAGCCGGTGATGAAGCTCGACCGGATGGCGACGCCGGGAATGGCCGCCCGGATCCGTTCGAGGATCTTGAGAAAGAAGTCCCCGTTTGAGCCGCGCTTCATGCGCTTGAGCACGGATCCTGAGGCGTGCTGGAGCGGCATGTCGATATATTTGACGAGCGCAGGGTACTGCGCGATGGTGTCGATCAGGCGGGGCGTGACGCGGTTCGGGTAGACATAGAGGACGCGGATCCACTTCTCGAACGGGGTTTCGATCTGGGCCAGGCGGGCGAGCAGTTGCGCGAGTCCATCGCGGAGGCCGAGGTCCTCGCCATAGGAGGTGGTGTCCTGGCCGATTAGATTGATCTCGCGGACTCCGCTGGCGAACATCCGGGTGGCCTCGGCGGCGACGGACTCGAAGCGCCGGCTGCGGAACTTGCCGCGGTACTGGGGGATGACGCAAAAGGTGCAAGGGTGGTCGCAGCCCTCCGCGATTTTGATGTAGGCGCTGTGGCGTGGCGTGGTGAGGACGCGGGGCGTGAGGTCGTGATAGAGGTAGGGATCGGAGGGGGCGGCGGGCAGCGGCTCGCCTTCACAGGCGGCGACAATGTGGCCGATGTCGTTGGTTCCGATGATGGCGTCGACCTCGGGGAGGTCCTGGCGGATGTCGCCGCGGTAGCGCTCGACCAGGCAGCCGGCGACGACGAGGCGCTGGGCGCGGCCTTCGGTTTTGTAGCGGCCCATCTCGATGATGGTGTCGACGGATTCCTGCTTGGCGGGGTCGATGAAGGAGCAGGTGTTGATGACGATGACGTCGGCCTCCTCCGGACGGGGAGTGAGCTCGTGCCCGTGGGCGGTGAGGCGGCCCATCATGACTTCGGTGTCGACGAGGTTTTTGGGGCAGCCCAGGCTGACGAATCCGATCTTCAAACCTCCAGGATAGCGTTTCCGGGAGGGTTTGGCGATCCGGCTGGGAGGTGTTGATTGTACGGGAGTTGCGCGACGTTGGGTTCGTTCCCGCGATTTTTGTTGGGCCGGGGGGCCGGTTGGGGCGGGGGAGGCCGTTTTGTTTGTTTTCAGCGGGTTGCCAGGTTCGTTTTGAAAAATTGCTATGTTCTGGCGTCTGACTCCCTGCATGATTTCCTCCGTTCTGGTGGCAAGTGATCTCCACCGGTTCAATTGTGGAATACGGGGCAAGGGGCGGCGGGGAGGAGAGGTTGCAAGGTGTTGATTTGATGGGAAAAATAATTTTGGTTTTGCCGAACTGGGGGGGGAGAGGCGAGGAGGGATTGATGCGTGGCGACCGCTCCGGTGCCGGAAACCTGAGAATTTGGAGCAGTTGGTTGCCAGGGTCGCGGCCGGTGTAGCCGGGCTGGGCGGCGATGTAGATGC
>VFZX01000486.1 GCA_016871015.1 Acidobacteriota bacterium
TCGAGGTGGGGGCGCCGAAGTTGGGAAGCGGATAGAACCGGTCCTGCCAACGCCGCGTGCCCTGGTTGATCAGGCTCGCCGGAATCACGTTGCCAGGGAACGGCTGTCCCGCGAGCGGATTGCGTAGCGTGAGATTCGGAACCGCGGAGAAGTCCCCGCCGCGCATGAGGACAGTTGGGACGTTCGGCGCAATCACGGCGGGCACGCGCTGGCGTTCGCCTTCATACGTTCCAAAGAAGAACAGCTTGTTCTTCCGCACCGCTCCACCGCTCGACGCGCCAAAGTTGTTCCGGATGTTCGACGGCTTGGTGGTGGCAAAGAACGGACGCGCGTTGAGCGCCGAGTTCTCGTGATACCAGAACAGCGCGCCGTGCAGGTCATTGGTGCCGCTTTTGGTGATCGCGGTGATGTTGGCCACTTCGCCGAACTCGGCCTTGTTGTTGACCATCTCGAACCGGACCTCCTGAATCGACTCAAAGCTCGGCTCGGCGGGTCCGATCGAGTTGCCGAACGCGGGGGAGTTCGAAGAGATGCCGTCGACGTTGAAGTAGTTCTGGGATCCGCGGGCGCCCCCCAGGTTGAAGCGCGACCCGCCGCCCTGCCCGCCGGTCGGCGTGAAGAACACGTAGCGGTAGAGGCCCGAGTCGCCTGTTCCGCTGACGGTCGAGCGGATATTGAGGGGCAGATCATTCAAGTCCTTCGACGTGCGCACCGCGGCGATCGACGCGCTGTCAGTTTCAATCACCGGAGCCGCGCCCTGCACGGTGACCTCGGTTCCGACCTCGCCGACTTCGAGGCGGACATCCACACGGACCGTGCGCAATCCCTCGAGCCCGATCCCGCGGACGACGTAGGTCTTGAATCCGGCCGCTTTCGCCTGAACCCGGTAGCTGCCCGAATTGAGGTTCGGCGCGGCGTAGTTGCCGTCGCCGCCGGTGACGACGGTGCGCGTGAGGTTGGTGCCCTCGTTCACCACCATGACTTCGGTGTTGGGCACGACAGCGCCGGTCGAATCGGTGACCGTTCCGGTGATGGTTCCAAAGGTAGCCTGCGCCCAAGTCAGCGCGGGCAGAAGGATGATAATGCTGAACGGCTTCATGATTTGTGCTCCCACAAGGGCCCCAAAATCTCTACCATAAACATTATGCTGAATTCGGGTCCGCGCGCAACCGCGGGTGTCACTCCTGTCCTCTGCTTCTTCCTTGCCTCCTCAGCAGTGTATGGCCAGGCCCGGCGGAACCAAGACTGGCCGGTTTATCTCGGCGACAAGGCCACCTCTCACTACTCCACGCTCGACCAGATCAACAAGTCGAACGTCGCCCGGCTCCGCCAAGCCTGGATCATCGACACGGGTGAGAAGGGCGAGTTCCAGTCCAACGGACTCGTGATCAACGGTGTCCTTTACACGGCGACCACCAGCCGCCGGGTGCTCGCCCTCGACGCCAAGACCGGTAAGCAACACTGGGCCTGGGACCCGGCCGAGGAGCGTCCCGGAAATCAAGGCCGGCGTCAGCGCGGACTCGTCTATTGGGCGAACGGCAACGACCGCCGCATCTTCACCGGCGCCGGGACGTACCTCTACGCGCTCAACGCCGGCACCGGCAAGTTGGTCCGCGAGTTCGGCACACGGGGCTCGATCCACCTGGGCGAGGCCGTTGGGAATCCACCGCCCAGCGTCACGATCAACACGCCCGGCGTGATCTACAAGGACATGTACATCGTCGGCGGCGTGACCAGTGGACCCGGCACCATCCGCGCGTACGACGTCCGCACCGGACGCCTGCGCTGGATCTTCCACCTGATTCCGCGGCCTGGCGAATACGGCTACCATTCCTGGCCTCCGGAGGCTTACAAGACGGCAGGAGGATCGTCGAACTGGTCCGGTTTGTCGCTCGACGAGAAACGCGGGATCGTCTACGTTCCCACCGAGACCGCGCTGCCGGACTTCTGGGGAGGCGACCGCAAAGGCGCTAATCTGTTCTCGAACTGCCTGCTCGCGCTCGATGCGAATACGGGCAAGCGGATCTGGCACTTCCAGACGGTCCATCATGACCTGCTGGATAAGGATCTGCCAACTCCGCCAGTCCTGCTTACCGTCAAGCGCAACGGACTTACGGTGGACGCCGTCGCGCAAGGCACCAAGAACGGACTCCTATTCGTGTTCGACCGCGTGACCGGCGAGCCGCTTTGGCCCATCCACGAGGTCCCGGTGCCGCAGTCCGAGCTGCCCGAGGAGCCGGCCTGGCCGACCCAGCCGATCCCGTCCAAGCCGCCGCCACTGACCCGCCAGACCTACACGATCGACGACGTCTCGGACATCTCGCCCGCGGCACGGCAGGCGACTCTGCTGCGCTTCAAGCGCGGCGGATCGCAGGGTGCGTTTACGGCGCCGAGCCTCAAGGAGTCCATCATTTTTCCGGGCTTCGACGGCGGAATGGAGTGGGGCGGTGCGGCGGTGGATCCAGATGGCATCTACTACGCAAACGTCAACGAGATCCCGTGGATCTACAAGATGATCCCCACGCGCCGCGAGGACGGAAAGCCCATGCCAGCCGGCGAGCGCGCCTACCGGATCCATTGCAGTTCCTGCCACGGATTGGACCGCAAAGGCGACGCTTCGGCAGGATTCCCCGCCCTTACCGGACTTGCTCAACGCAGCTCCCGCGCCGCCGTCACCACCGTGATCAATGCAGGCGTGGGACGCATGCCGGCGTTCGCGAGCCTGCCGGAGGCGCAACGCCGCCCGCTGCTCGACTATCTGATGGACGAGGAACAACCGCGGGAGGCTTCCGGCCCGGTCTCCGGTCCCCCGTACATCTTCGGAGGGTTCCGGCGCTGGTTCGATCCGGAAGGGTACCCGGCGATCAAACCGCCATGGGGGACGCTCAACGCCGTGGATCTGAACACTGGCGACATCAAGTGGAAGGTCCCGCTGGGTGAGTATCCGGAATTGACGGCGCGCGGAATCCCGCCGACGGGCACCGAGAACTACGGCGGACCCGTAGTCACCGCGGGCGGACTCATCTTTATCGGAGCGAGCGCTGACGAGACCATCCGGGCGTTTGACAAGGACACGGGCAAAATCCTGTGGCAAGCGAAGCTCCCGTTCAGTGGCAACGCGACGCCGGCAGTGTACATGGTGGACGGCAAGCAGTATGTGACGATTTCGGCGGGCGGCGGCAAGTCCGGCCGTCCGGCGGGGGGAAGCATTGTGTCGTTCGCCTTGCCGGATTCCCAGTAGTTCCCAGGCGGCCTGAGGATGGAACCATGGCCGGAGCGGTCTCCGCTCCCAGGAACTTCGCATAGCGAAAGAATCCCCTGACTCTTCAATCAGGTAGGGGGAAATTCGCAGTCGCGAAAATTCGCATTTGCTTTTCTGGCGGATTGGTGTATCATTCTGACAGTCAGGTGCACGAAAGAGAAGACCTGTCCAAGCTCCCCATCCTCGCCCTTCGTCGCCGCCGCGAGGGCCTCACCAAACTTTTGCCTCCGCTCGGTGAAATTCTCCGCGGTTCGCTGATGGAGCGTTATCTCACTTGCGGGAATCCCAACTGCAAGTGCACGCGGGGGGAGCGGCACGGTCCGGTCTGGTATCTCAGCGTCACCCTCGATCAATCGCACCGGACAGGCTGTACGGTCCCCGCCGGTCAGGTGGAGCAGGTTCGCTCGTGGATTGACAACTACCAACGCGCCAAGGACAGTCTCGAGAAGATCTCCGACATCAACCGGGAACTTCTGCGGCGAATGAAGAAGGCAGATAAGACAGGCAAGTCCGGCAAGCGGACGCGAAAGTAGGAACCAGGCGAAGAAGGGGAGGCAAGGGCGTTTCGTGTTCCTGCAGCTTTAAGAATGAAAGAGAAGACGGCATCTCTCCCTTCGTTCGGCAAATGGCTGAACAAGGTCTTCCATCTGCGCCCCCACGCAACGCAGCGACTTGGTTTCTTTCGCAAAGTACTCTATGATGGTGTCAATGGTCTCCCGGAGGACCTTCCTCAGATCTGCCCTCGCCGCCGGCGCCGCCGGAACCGGATGGGCCGGATTCTTCGAACCAAGGTGGCTGGCGGTACGGCGGGCGCGCTGTCCGATGCCGGGCTTGGCCTCGCCCGTGCGCCTGGCGCATCTGTCCGACCTTCACGCCTCGGTGATCGTGCCGGATTCGGTGATCGACTCCGCCGTCGAAGCCGCCGTTGCCGCCCGGCCGGATCTGATCTGCGTCACCGGCGACTTTATCACCGGCCAGGGCGGTTTCGACAGGGCCTGGTACGCACGCGCGCTCGGGCGGCTCGCCTCGGCGGCTCCGTGCTTCGGGGTGCTGGGCAACCACGATGGCGGATCCTGGGCGATCGACCGTAGCGGATTCGCTTCGTCGCAACCGGTCCACGACATGGTGCAGTCCACCGGCATCCGAATGCTGCACAACCGGAACACCGTGGTGAACGTCCCAGGGACCGCGATCACGCTCGCCGGCACAGGCGATCTCTGGTCGCTCGAGCTGCGCGCGCTCGACGCATTCCACGGCGTCGGCCGGGGCCAGCCGTGCATCCTGCTCAGCCACAATCCGGACGGCAAGGAGATTCTCTATTCCATGCCCTGGCATCTGATGCTCAGTGGCCACACACACGGCGGACAGGTGGTGGTTCCCTACGTCGGCTCCCCGTGGGCACCGGTGGCGGACAAGCGCTATCTCGCCGGGCTGAAGCCTTTCGACAAGCGCTGGATCCACGTGTCCGCGGGAGTCGGCAGCGCGGGCGGATTCCGGGTCAACTGCCGCCCGGAGATCACCCTCCTCGAACTGGTGCCTGCTACGGCAAGTTTCGTTCGGCCGCAGCGATAACCGGGGCCGTCCTCGATCACAGCACACGGCCCGGATAGCTGCGCGGGCTGGGTGAAGGTGGCCGTTTGGTCAACACGCCCGTTCCCTGGTCAACCGGGGCTATACTGATCGGTGACCGGGAGCCAAAATGGAAGTTCCGGTTGAGAGTCATTTTCGCCGCGAGAAGGATGAACGATGATTACGGATTCCATGCTGGCCCGCCTGTCGAAGGTCTCGATCGAGTCCGGCGAAGACGCCGAAGTCGTGGTGTGCGAACCGGAGACATCCTTGACAAGTGTGCCGGTGGGCGGTTGACACAAACGAAGGGTAACCGGGGGACAGCGGTTAAGCTGGGGGATGCCCTGGCGAGAG
>VFZX01000487.1 GCA_016871015.1 Acidobacteriota bacterium
TCGAACCAAAACGTACGCTAGCCCGCCAACACTGGAGCCGGGACCGTGAGGCCCCGCCTCTTTTGCTTTGTGCTACCCTGTTCTTATTATGTTTTCCCTCCCTGTACGAATGTCCCTCTAACCCCTGAGTAGCACCAGGCGCCAGTCAACCGAGCTGCCGCCCGTGCTGGACCCGAGGCCCGTACAAACAACCGAAAGGGAAAACAACATGGCTTGGATCCGCCAAGCGCTCGAAACCATCTCTGACGCCCTGAAGGGCGGCCACCGCGATTACACCGCCGGCTCACTGAACCGAGCCATCGTCCTGCTCGCCATCCCGATGGTCGCGGAAATGGGGATGGAGTCGCTCTTCACCGTCGTCAACATCTTTTGGGTCGCCCGCCTTGGGGACCAGGCCGTCGCCACCGTCGGCATCACCGAAGCCATGTTCGCAATCATCTTCGGGATCGCCATGGGGATCGCCATCGCCGCTACCGCCACCGTTGCCCGCCGCACCGGCGAAAAGGACCCGGAAGGCGCCTCCCATGCCGCCGCCCAGGCCATCCTGCTCGGCGCGGCGGTCGCGCTCGCCATCGCGATTCCCGCGGGACTCGGCGCACGCACACTGCTTGAAGCCATGTCCGGATCCTCCGAGATCGCCGGCTACGGAGCCAGTTTCACTCGCATCATGATGTACGGCATGCCCTCGGTGATGATGCTGTTCCTGTTCAACGCCATCTTCCGTGGCGCGGGCGACGCCGCCATCGCCATGCGCGCCCTGTGGATCGGCAACGGCGTCAACATGGTCCTCGACCCGCTGCTCATCTTCGGCGGGGGACCCGTGCCAGCCCTCGGTGTCACTGGGGCCGCCATGGCGACCTCCGCCGGACGCAGCATCGGCGCTCTCTACGGACTCTGGCATCTGTTCGGCGGCCGCGGCGCGATTACCATCCACGCGCGGCACTGGCATCCGGATCCGCCGTTGCTGCGCGCCCTGGTTTCGCTCGCCTGGCCCGCTGCGTTTCAATACCTGGTCCCTACCATGAGCTGGACCGGACTCATGCGCATGGTCGCACTGTTCGGCAGCGTCGCCGTGGCCGGCTACACGATCGCCATCCGCATCGTCATCTTCTCGATCCTGCCCGCCTGGGGACTCAGCAACGCCGCCGCCACGCTCGTCGGCCAGAATCTCGGAGCCAAGCAGCCGGACCGTGCCGAGCGCTCCGTCATGCTCTGCGGACTCTACAACATGATCTTCCTCTCCTGTTTGGGACTCGCTTTCGTCCTGGCATCCGTTCCGCTCGCACGGGTGTTCACCGCCGACCCGCGCATCGTGGCGGTGGCGGCGGACTGCCTGCGGATCTTCGGCTACGGCTACGCGTTCTACGCCTGGGGCATGGTGCTGGTCCAATCGTTCAACGGCGCGGGCGACACGCGCACGCCGACTTGGATCAACTTCTGCTGCTACTGGGTCGGACAGATCCCGCTCGCCTGGACCCTGGCGCGCAGCCTGAACTTCGGCCCCACCGGCGTGTTCTCATCGGTGCCAGTGGCCGAGTTTCGCGCTCGCCGCCTCGTCGTATGTGTTGTTCCGCAAGGGCGCCTGGCGGCGGGTCAAGGTCTGACGCGCGCTACCGTTTCCAGCCGAGCGCGTCCATCATGATCCCGAAAATCCGCGTGTTCGGAATGAACCCGCGGAATCCTTCGGCGCCCGGCCCGAGTCCGGTTGCGATCACTTCCTCGCCTGTATGGGAGTGATCCACCCGGACCGCGGCCAGCTTCACCGGCTCGTTCGTCTTGTGGGTCTTCTTCCATTCGGCATAGTCTTTGAGGATCGGTTCGCCGCGCCGGCCGCCCGTCATTCGCAGGTCGAACGAATGATCCGCGGTGAACACGAGCAGCGTCTCGTTGCGGTTCACCATCCCCGCCACCTCGCGGATCAGCTTGTCGAGCTTGGCGAGGTTGCCCAATCCCTGCTCCGGATTGTCGGTATGGGTGTCCCACTCGATCATCAGAAAATATCCCTTGCGGTTGCGCGACAGCGTTTGGATCGCCTTCCGCGCCGCTTCGGGGACTTTGATATCGCCGTCGGTCAACACGATCGGCCGCGCATCGGATTCGCCGACCTCGCTGACCTCCCCGTAGATCTTGCGCCCTTTTGACGCCGCCACGGAATCGAGGTTGCTACCCTTCTCCTTCACGCCGTCATAGATGCGCTTCCGGCCCGCGCCCATCACCAGGTCCACGCCGTCGCCGAACCGCGGGTCGAACACCTGCAGGAAAATCTCGCCGAACGACCGCCGGTCGTTGGACTGCGAGTAACACGCCGCGGGTGTCGCGTCGGCCACCGCGACATTCGAGATCACTCCGGTCGACAGTCCGCGCTCCTCGGCGTACTCGAGAATGGTCTTGAGCCGCGTGCCATCCTTCTTGCCCCGCACCGCGTCCGGACCTTGGCTCACGATTCCGTTGTGCGTCTTGACACCGGTGACGATCGCCGTCATTCCGGCGGCCGAATCGGTCACCCAGGACGACGCGGTGGAGGTGTCTGACAGCGCCACGTTCGGCCAGCTCTGGATAAACAGCTTCTGCGCCTCGCCGTATTCGAGGATGCTCGCCGCGTTCACGGTGGCGACGCCTCCCGCGTCGGCAAGAAAGAGAATGATGTTCTTGGCTCGCTTGGGGGCAGCGCTGAGCGATGATCCCAGCGCGAGCAGGATCAGAAGAGTCCGCATTCGATCAGGCTAACACCAGCCGGAGCCGCGCAGGCATACAATGTGAGCCGCCAAGGAGTCCCAATGCGCTATGCCACTGCCCTCCTCTTGTCCGCCACTGCTGTCCATGCGCAATCCAAGGTAGCCGCCGTCGAAGCGTTCTCCGAAGCCAAGATCCTCACCCACACCTACTCCGCCGAGTACGGACGGACCGCGGGAGGCGGGATGGTGTTCAGCGTCAAGAACGGGACCACGGACTACCACGGCAGCTTGTTCGAGTACCATCGCAACTCGGCATTCAACGCGGGCAACTGGCAGGACAACGCCGCGGGCATCAAGGCGGGCACCCGCCAAATCCATGAGTTCGGCGTCACCGGCGGCGGACCCATCCCGAAGACGGGTAACAAGCTCTTCTTCTTCGGCAGCTATGAAGGCCTACCCGAGCGTGATGGCCGACCCGCTCTCCCGCGCTCCGTTCTCCGCCGACCGGATCCCGGCGGCGCGCATCGATCCCACCTCGGCCAAGTTCGCATCGCTGTTTCCCGATCCGAACTCCGCTGGATCCATCAACCGCCAGTACGGCATTGCCATCGACAACTGGCTGTTCCCCAGCAAGCTCGCCGACTGGAGCCGCAACTTTGGTATCGGCCGTGTCGACTACAATCCCACGGACAACGACCGCTTCTTTGCCACCTTCGCCATATCAACGAGCGCCGCGACGAAGGCGCCGATTTCCCCAACTTCTCGCCCAGCCTTTCCGCCGAGTGGCTCGCTCATGCCATGCGCGACAACCGCGCCCAGCATCCCCGGTTCGGTGAGTTCGACGCCGGCCGCGAACTTCGGCAGCTAGGGATTCTCGCGCTTCGAGGAGTGGATCAACCAACCCGCTTCGCCGACTCGTTTCAGATTCCCTGGCAATTCCCCGGGACCGAACACGCACTGTCGAGTCTCGACCGGCCGCGAAGCGCCTGCTCTCGCGCAGCCGCGCCGCTTCCGCGCTCCTCGGTGGATTCAAGGTCAACGGAATTTTCAGCGCCTCGGACGGTCTGCCGTTCCCGATCACGCGGCGCAACACGAACCTGGTCCTCGCCGCGCAACGGCCGAACGTCAAGGATCCTTTGCGGCTTTCGGGCAAGACGGACCTGGCTGATCCTGCCGCCGATCCACGGTTCCCGTTCACCCCGTCCGGCAGCCTCGAGATCGGAAACCTGGGACGCAACACGGGCCGGGAGGCCGGCTTCGTGAACTTGAATCTCCAGTTCCGCGCCGAGGCCTACAACGCGCAGAACCGCGTCAACTTCCGCGAGCCGCGTTCACTGAACATCAACGACGCGAACTACGGTCTGATCAACGCCGCCGCTCCTGCACGGCAGATGCAGATGGGGCTGCGGCTCAGCTTCTAGGATTCCGAAGCCGGTACCGGAACGCATTGCCCGCGATCTCCCGGACCTCGGCTTCGCTGAATCCCAGTTCGAGGGCTGTCTCCATCTCCCCTGACAGCGTCACGCCAAACATCCCCGGATCATCGGTGTTCAACACGATGGGAACACCGGCTTCATACAGCCTCCGCGCCGGGTGCTCGCGCAGCGACGGCACCGCTCCGGTCACGGCGTTGCTGGTCAGCGAAATCTCGAGCGGAATCCGGTGATCCGCGAGATGCCGGACCAGCGCTGGATCCTCGATCGACCGGATCCCGTGCCCGATCCTCCGCGCGCCCATCCGCACCACCGGCCACACGGACTCCGGCCCCGCCGTCTCGCCCGCATGCGGCACCAGCGCGAGGCCTGCTGACTGCGTGAACGCGAACACCTCTTCGAACCATTCCGCCGGACCGCGCGTTTCATCGCCGCCGATCCCGAAGCCAGCCACGCGGTCCTGCGCGCGGTCCACGGCGAGCCGCGCCACTTCCATCGCATCCTCCGCGCCGAAATGCCGGATCGCGTCGAGCACCCACCATATCTCGACCGTGGACCGCTCCGCCTCCCGCACCAGCGCGTCGTAGATTCCGGCGAAGTCCTGTTTGCGCCACAACACGACGCCCGCCGACAGCGTGATTTCAGCGTAGCGGATGTTCTCCCCCGCCATCCGCTGCAGCAACCGCCTTAATGCGAGTGCGTAATCATCCGGGCTGTTCAAGTGCGTCACTGCCCATTTGAACGCTTCGATGAAGGCGGGGAATCCGTGGAACCGGTAGCGTGCGCGCGCGCCGTCAAGGTCCAGCGCGGGATTGATCTCGCACAGCGTCTCGGGCGTCATCGAGCCCTCGAGGTGGACATGCAGCTCGGCTTTGTCCAGGTGGGCGAAGCGGCCGGTCATTGCTTTATCGTCGCATTGCCGGACAGGACCGCGAAGCTCTTCAGTTCATGTAAGACAGCGGCATGCCTGTCAGCCCGAAACAAAACGTGCGGAATTATATAAAGGCCTTGACGAAGGGGTGTGCGAACCGGAGACATCCTTGACAAGTGTGCCGGTGGGCGGTTGAC
>VFZX01000488.1 GCA_016871015.1 Acidobacteriota bacterium
TAAATACCAGCGGACGCACAACACCACGATCTCGGCATCGAAGTGGCGGCCGCCGAACAATTCCTCGACCGGAGCAAGACGGGCCATTCCTCTATCCTCGTCCATCCTGCCGATTTGCACCAGAGCCTACCAAAGTACCGAATCCTGGGATTCGAGCTGTCAATTGGGCTGGCTAGGACCAGCAGGTCTCCCAGTTGCGAATCGAGCGCCGTCCGGCCCATGGCCTCGCGCTTGCGGCGGGACGTGCGCGATTCGCATCCCGCCAGTTTCAGTGCTGACGGCCTGGCCGCCGGGCAGGGACGCCGTCTCCGGTCATTCAGCTTCTTCCCCGCTTCCCCGTGGCGAGCCTGCCGCCGTCTGCGGTCACGGACGAATCGCCCTTGATGCAAGCCACCGCCAGCCATGCGGGAAACATTGATGTCGATTGGGTCCGTGGTGAGTGCTTCACTGTAATGGAGACGATCCGCCGCAGCGCCCGCATCCACAATGCTCCGACGCACGGCGCGGGGAACATGTTTTGGATTTATGAGTTGCTGGCACGGGCGAAGGAACAGGGATTCGACTCGCTGATGACCGGACATGGCGGCAACGGATCGATTTCCTGGGACGGGCGCACGCCGAGCCTGCAAAACTTGTGGCGAAAGCGAGCCTGGCGCGCGCTGGTCCCGGGCTGTACGAGGCCGTGCTCAGGCTCCGGCAGGGTCCGGAGCCGTGGTCGAAGTACTCCGCGATCAACCCGGACTTTGTGCGCCGGATCCGGCTCGATGAGTTGATGCGGGCCGCGGCCATGATCCGCACTTCCGCTTCCGCCGGATCACTCCCCGTCAGCGCGGTGGTCGAATCCTGCTGGTCCGTGCCGGAAGCGGTTTGGCAGGGCCCAACAACGAGGGGCACTGGCGTGGCGCGAGGTCCAGCCGGGGGACACGCCGGAAGCGCATTCAGCCGCGGTCACGATCCTGACGCGCGGGATTGGAGCGGGCCTGTTTCTCCTCCAGCAGCCCGGCGGGCGAGCTTGATGCAGTCCGGGATTCCAATCCCGTGGTATCCGTTGCCGATAAGCCGGAGCCCCGGAATTGCCGCCACCCGGGCTTCAATCGCCTTCACCCGCTCCGCGTGGCCTACGTGATACTGCGCCATGGCGCGCGGCCAGCGGGACACCCGGGCAAAGACGGGCGCCGCCGCGATCCCCATGATCCGGCGAAGCTCCTCCCGCACGTGCGCGATGACGGCCTCGTCTGAGTCCGGGGCCAGGGGCAGGAAGCACCGCAGCAGCGCCATTTCCGGCGGCACGCGATGGTCGAACTTGGTTCCGACCCAGGTGCAGGCAACCATCCGTTGCCGCTCACGCTTGGGCACCAGGAACCCGAAGCCGTTTTGCGAGTGGCCGAGTTCGCCGGTCCGGTAGCCGAGCGCCGCTGTCATGGAGGACGCGTAGGGGATCGTGTCGAGCAGTGCGGCTAGTTCCGGATCGAGCGCCCGGACGATGCCCGCCGCGCACCAGGCTGGCACGGCGAGGATCACGCGGGCGGCTTCCATCCACTGCCTGCCGACGCGCAACCGGAATCCCGTTCCGGCGCGCTCGAGCGTCTCCGCCCCGGCCGCCAAGGTCTTAGGCTGGGTGCGCTCGATCAACGCATCCGTCAACTGCTGGACGCCACCTTTCAGGGTCCGGAACAGACTCCCGCCGCCTTGCCCGGATTGACCGGATCGCGCCGCCAGCACTCCGCGGGTCAGCGAACCGTGGGTCCGCTCCATGTCCACGAAGCGAGGCAAGACGCTCGCGACGCTGAGCTTCTCCGGGTCGCCGCCATATACGCCGGCCAGGAGCGGCTCGGCGAGGTAGTCGACTGCCTCCTGTCCGTAGTGGCGGCGGACGAATGTGCTCACGGGCTCGTCTTTGGACGTGCTGGCGGACGGCCGCCGGAAGTAGTCCAGCCCCATGCGCACCTTGGTTCCCCAGCCAAGCAGTGGTGACATCGCCATGGGCCCGAGCCGCGTCGGGACCATCATCATCAATCCGTCAGGAAGCGGCACCAGGCGGCCGTTCTTGAGGATGTAGGTCACCCGCCGGTGGTCATTTGACGAAATCACGTCGGACTCCAGGCCCAGCTCGCGGATCAACTCCATTGCCTCGGGCTTGGCGGCAAGGAAGCTATCCGGGCCGGCCTCGACCAGGCAGCCGTCCACCCGGTCCGTCCGGATCACTCCGCCGAGACGCGAGTCCTTTTCGATGATGATTGCCCGGGTCCCGGCGCGCGAGAGAAAATAGGCTGCGCTCAGGCCTGAGATTCCGCCGCCCACGATCGCGACCGGGGCCACTTACCCCTTGTACTCGCGCACGAAGTCCACGCAGGCGCGGACGTGGTCCACTGGGGTTTCGGGGAGGATCCCGTGCCCGAGATTGAAAATGTGCCCGGGCCTGGTGCCGGTGCGCTTCAACAGTTCGTGCACGCGCAGCCTGAGTTCCGGCAGAGGCGCGAACAAGGCCGCCGGATCCATGTTGCCCTGGATCGCGGAACGGTAGCTGATGTCCATCCACGCCTGATCGATATTGACGCGCCAGTCGACTCCCAGCACGTCTCCGCCAGCGGCGTGCAGTTCCTTGAAGAATCCGCCCGCGCCGGTGCCGAAGTGGATCACCTGTGCGCCGCCGCTGCGAATCCGCTCGATCAAGGCGCGCGAATACGGAGCGACATAGCGGACGTAATCGTCCGAGCCGAGCGTTCCGATCCAGCTATCGAACACCTGGATCACGCGCGCGCCGGCAGAGATCTGCATGAGTCCATACGGACCGAGCACATCCACCAGTTTGCCCATCAAGCGCCGCCACAGGGTCTCGTCGCGGTACATCATCTGCTTGGTCTTGAGGAAGCTGCGCGACGGGCCGCCTTCGATCATGTAGCTGGCCATCGTGAATGGCGCGCCAACGAATCCGATCAGCGGCACACGGCCGTTCAGCGCCCGTACCGCAGTTTGGATCGACTCGGCGATGTAGCCCAGGTCGTCGGTATTCGAAATGGACAACGCGTCCACATCGGCGGAGGTTCGTACCGGGTTGTCGATCACCGGACCCTCGCCCGCGACGAAATCGAGCTTCAATCCCATCGGCTCGACCGGCAAGAGGAGATCGGCGAAAATGATCGCCGCGTCCACATCGAGCACCTCCACGGGCTGGAGGGTGACCATCGCGGCCAGGTCCGGCCGCTTGCAGATCTCCAGGATGTGGTGGTGCTTGCGCACCTCCCGGTATTGGGGCATGTAGCGGCCCGCCTGGCGCATAAACCAGACCGGACGGCAGTCGGTGGGGCGGCGCCGGCAGGCGTCGAGAAACCGGCTATTCATTGGAGCCACGCGCATGTTGCTTGGGTCCTGTCCTCACAGAAGAAAGCTTTGAATTCCCCGGGCAGGTTTTTCCTGGCCCATTCGCGCCCGAGGATAAACGAGGGCTTGGTCCAGGCCTCGCTATCAATGGTCCGCGGCGCGACGACGGATACCGATAACATCCCCGGCGCCGGATAGCCCGTCCGGGGATCGAAAATATGGCTGTACCGAACGCCGCCGGAGTAGAAGAACTTCTCCGACGTTCCCGACGTTGACATCGAATTGTCCCGCAGAACCACCTCGGCCACTGTCTCGGAGGGCCGCAGAGGATGCCGGATCTTCACCTGCCACCCGGGTGCGCCCGGAGGGGCGCCGATTCCGTAGATGCTGGATCCGCCCGCGGAGACCATCGCCGCACGGATCCCCATATCGCGTAGAATTCCTGCGATCCGGTCCACCGCGTAGCCTTTGCCGATGCCGCCGGGGTCCAGTTCGACTCCCGGTTTGGCAAATCGCACGGTCAGATTCTCTTTATCAAGGATCACGTTAGTGTAGCCAGTCTGGGCCAGCGCACGGCGGACCTCAGCCCGGTGTGGAAGCCGTCCGGACCCCTTGTAGAACCCCCAGGTTCGAACCAGAGGGCCCACGGTGATATCAAAGGCTCCGTTGGACTTCCGGCTGTAAGCCAAGCAGGCGGAGATCAAGTTGAAAACCTCCACGCTCACCCGAACCGGCCGTTCAGCAGCCTCACGGTTGACGAGGCTCCATTCACTTCTAGGCTTGTAGTTCGAAATCAGCTCATCCAGCCGCCGGACCTCGTCAAAGCCTGCTTCGACTGCGGTCTCCAGCTTCAGCCGATCCTCGCCATACGCCACGATCGTGTAGGTGGACCCCATCGCATCCAGGGTCGACTCGATCCGGAGAGGTTCCCCCGGCCAAGCTGGCCTGGATGTTAACCATAAAGGTACCACAAGCGCCGCCGTTAAGGGTACGAAATGCCTCACATTTTCAATCGGCATTGCGGGGACGGCCTTTCCGAACCCGGCGCAGGAGGGCCTCGGACTTCAGCCGTAGCGCCGCGGGCAAATCGGCGTCAAAACGGAGGTCCGGCATGCGGAAAACGTCCACACGTTCGGAGAGCTGGTGTTTTAGGTAACCCTTTGCATTTTCAATCGCTTTGAGGCATTCGGCTTGCTGATCGGCGGAGGCGTCGATCGCCAGCCGCACGTGCGCCTTCTTGCCGTCCTTGGAGAGCAGGACCTCCGTCACGGCGACGGCGATCCCGGTCAGCCGGGGATCATCGAGCTCATAGTTGATCAGTTCCTCGACCTCGGTGCGCAGCGCCTCGGCCAGCCGTTCGGATCGTCTCGGGTCCATTTCAATCCACCCATTCGAGGTTAACCGACGTCAGCATCTCGCCCACCAGGCCGTAGGCTTCTGCCTCAACAGCCTGCAGGACCTGCTCGGCGAATTGGCGGCTGGAGGACACGGTCACAGCGGCGAGCAGGGCGTGCTGCCACTGGTCCTGGTAGTCGACTTCAGCGATCGAAATGTTGTGCCGGTTGCGCAGCTTTTCCTTCAAGCTCTTGACAACATGGCGCTTATCCTTCAGGGAGTGCGCGGTCTCGATCCGCAGCTCCATGGTGAGCACACCGATGGCCGCCATGATCTCCCATGGTAGCAGTGGGAAACCCCGGTGCAAAGCACTCAGCAGCGTGTTGTCGGCGCAAAGTGAGAAGTTCCGGTTTGCGCAAAGTAGAAAGTTCCTCTTGACGCGAATCTGGAAGGATGGAACGAATCTCGATGAGCCAGGAACAAAGGGACCGGCTGGAGACCTTGAAGAGGG
>VFZX01000489.1 GCA_016871015.1 Acidobacteriota bacterium
TCGCCCTTCGGGCTCCTTACGTCACGCGCGCCGGGGAAAAGGCCCCATTTTCTCCGAAAATGGGGCGTTCAGGAAACCAAGAAATCCGGAATATCGAGGTATTGACAATCGCGCGGAGAAGGTGTAAGGTGAAGATCGAGCCGCACCCGCCCTTGATAAGTGTCAAGCAAGAATCCAGGCTAAAGTGTCAAGGATGTGTCCGGTCGCGCAGGTGCCTGTTCATTCCGTTACTCGGGATCCAGCATGACGAGGCCTTGATCGCGCCGCTTCTGTACCCCGAAAGCTGTGGACCCGCGGAAAGCCCGTTCATGTTGATGAGCTACATCGGCTCGCTCAAGGCGTGGCTGTATTTACCCGTGTTCCGCTTTTGGCCCCCCGGACCCTGGCCGCTCCGTCTTCCCGCGCTGCTGTTGGCCGCCTGTGCCATTGTTGTGGCCGCTGGGATCGCGGGCAAGCTCGCCGGACGCAGCGCCGCGATCATCACCGCCGCTCTGCTCGCCACGGACTCGATCTACCTGCTGACCGCCGTGTTTGACTGGGGTCCCGTGGTGCTTCAGCACCTCCTTTTGGGCACGGCGATCTGGTGCGCACTCCATGGCCGTCCGCGCCTGGCCGCGTTCGCAATCGGACTCACGCTGTGGAACAAGGCCATCGCTATCTGGTACCTGGCAGGACTCGCCCTCGCTGCGGCGATTTTCGCCCGCCGGCGTTTGCTGAGCCTCGATCCGCGCCAGGCCGCCGCCTGCCTGCTTGCCCTCCTGGCCGGCGCCTCGCCACTCCTCATTTACAACGCGGACCGGAGGCTCGCCACTGTCCACCAGAATTCCGCCTTCAACCCGTCGGAGATTGTCGAAAAGGCCCGGGTCGCCCAGGTCACTCTCAACGGATCGGCTCTGTTCGACTACATGGTGCCAGAACCAGTCGAACCCGGTCCGCGCGAGAACCTGCTCACTCCCGCGCTCGCTGCTGCCCTTGCCGCGGGACTCCTGCTCAGCCGCCGGACCCGGCGCATCACCCTGTTTCTGGCCACCGCCATCGTTGCCTCCTCGACCGTCATGGCGCTAACGGGCGGAGGCGGAGGCGCCCACCACGTCGTCCTCCTGTGGCCCGCCCCACAATTGATTATTGCGATCGCGGCTTCCCGTGCTCTTGCCAGCCGGCACGCCTGGATCCGCGCGACTGCCGCCGTGGGAGTCCTGGCCGTGCTGGCGTCGAACCTCCCCGTGACGCACCGTTACTACTTCGCCGCTCTGCGAAGCGGAGGCGCACCGGGCTGGTCGCGATCGCTGCTCACACTCGGGCGGGAACTATCCCGGCTGCCGCAGGCCCCGGTTGTTGCCGCCGACTGGGGAATCCAGAACGGGCTCTGCCTCGCCTATCCGGACCTCGCCGTTGCCTCGGCGCCGCTGTCACCGGACCGGGACTACCTCGACGCCCTTCTGGCCAACCGCGAGATTCTGTTCGTCCGGTCCCTTGGCAGGCAGCGGTTTTATCCGCAAGTGGCGGACCACTTGATCGCCCACGCTGCCGCCCGCGGCATGACCCCGGCACCAATTCTAAGGATCCATGACAGCGCCGGGACGCCCGCGTTCGAGGTGATCCGGTTCGAGTGAGCCGCGCAGCGTAACCTTTCCGGGGGTTCCGCGCCCTCATGTATTATGGTGAAGACCCACCTCCCATGAAAACGCTTGGACTCTGTCTTCTCACTTCGGCTCTCTGGGCCGCCGACTGGACTGACTATCGCGGTCCCCAGCGCGACGGCCGTTCGCCGGAAACCAACCTTCCGGTGAAGTGGGCTGTCAACGGCGAAAACTTCCTGTGGCGCGCACCCTATCCCGGCCGCTCGACGCCGGTCGTGATGAACGGCCGCGTGTACGTGCTGAATCCGGCAGGCAAGGAGTCCGACCTTCAGGAACGTGTGATGTGCCTGGACGCCTACACCGGCAAGGTGCTGTGGGAGTACAAGTACAACCTCTACCACTCCGACGTGCCGGCGCACCGGATCGCCTGGTCATCCCCCGCGGGGGATCCTGAGACGGGAAACATCTACGTGCTCGGCGCGGGAGGGACACTAGTTGCCCTGAGCGGCGACGGCAAGAAGCTGTGGGAGCGGACCTTGGTGGAAGACTTCGGCATCGTCACCACGCACGGTGGGCGCACGGTGTCCCCGATTGTCGAAGGCAACATGGTGATCGTCAGCGGGATCACGACGAGCTGGGGCGACCATGCCCGCGCCGGGCACCGCTTCATGGCGTTCGACAAACGGACCGGCGAGTGCATTTATGTCAGCGTACCCGGCGGACGCCCGTTCGATACCACCTATTCGCCGATGAGTGTGGTGAGCAACGGTCCCACGAGAATGCTGATTGCCGGCGGCGGTGATGGCACGATTCACGCGATCAAGCTCAACACGGGAGAGCCGGTCTGGAAATTTCCGATGTCCAAGCGCGGCGTCAACACTGGTGTCGTGGTGCACAGCGGCAGGGTGATCGTGAGCCATTCCGAGGAGAACCTCGAAACGAGCGAGATGGGACTGCTCGCCGCTGTGGACATCAATTCCAAGGGCGAGATCAAGCCCGCGCAGCTTAAGTGGTCTCAAGTAGGACCTCAGATGGGATTCTCCTCGCCCGTGGTCGATGGCGACCGCTTCTACCAGATCGACAACGGTGCGAACGTGTTCGCCTACGATATCGCCACCGGCAAACAATTGTGGAAGAAGAACCTCGGCACGCTGCAGAAGGCCTCACCGGTCCTGGCTGATGGCAAGCTGTACGTCGGAACTGAAAACGGCACCTTCTTCATCCTGAAGCCGGGGACCGACGACTGCGAAGTTCTGAGTTCGGTCAAGTTCAGCACCAGCGCTGAGGACCTTGAGCCGATCCTGGCTTCGGCGGCGATCTCAAACGGGATCGTCTACTTCGTTTCGCAGAAGGCCATCTACGCGTTCGGCAAGCGGAACGTCACACCGGCCCCAAAGGCCGCAACGGACGCGCCAGCGCCTGGTGCTCCCGCCTACGCGCTCGTCTCGCCGACTGAACTGGCCTTGAAGCCGGGTGAGAGTGTACAACTCCGGGTCCGTCTCTATGACGCCAATGCCAACTTCGTCCGCGAAGAAGCATCCGCGTCGTTCACGCTTGACGGATTCAAGGGATCGGTGGACGGTTCCGGAAAGTTCACCGCGGCTGCCGATTCGAGGGGCGAAGCAGGACTCATCAAGGCCACTGTCGCAGGCATTACTGGCACGGCCCGTGCGCGCGTGCTGCCCCTGATCCCGGTGAGCGAGAATTTCGACGCCTTCCAGCCCGGCGCTCCTCCCCGCCACTGGATCAACACGACGGGCAAGTACGAAGTCCGGGCCATGGAATCCAACAAGGTCCTTGCCAAGCTGGCGGACAATCCGTTCACTAAGCGGGCGCGGTCCTTCTTCGGGCAGCACACCGAGCACGACTTCACGATCGAGGCGGACGTGATGGCCTCAGAAAAACGCCGCCAGATGGGCGATGCCGGTGTCGTTGCGCAGCGCTATCAACTCGTCCTGTTCGGCAATCACCAGCGGATCGAGCTTCAGCCCTGGCAGCCCGAGACCACGCGGACAATGGCCCAGAAGTTCGCCTGGAAGAAGGACACGTGGTACCGGCTGAAGCTGAGAGTGGAGAGCCTGCCGGAAGGCAAGACCAAGGCCCAGGGCAAGGTGTGGGCCGTCGGGGAATCCGAGCCCGCGGACTGGATGATCGAGCGGGTGGACCCGATCGGCAACCGGCAGGGAGCGCCTGGCGTCTACGCCGACGCGCGCTTCGAAGTGTATTTCGATAACATCAAGGTGACGGCCAACAAATGAGAATGCGAATCCTGACGACGCTTGCCTTTGGCGGAGCGCTGCTCGCCTCGGAACCGGGCAAGGGCGACTGGCCCATGTGGGGCGGCACGCCGGACCGGAACATGACCAGGAAGATGACCGGCCTGCCGAAGAACTGGGACATGTCCAAGAAGACCAACATCAAGTGGGTGGCAGCCCTCGGATCCCAGACCTATGGAAATCCGACGGTCGCGGGCGGCAAAGTTTTCGTCGGCACCAACAACGAGGGTCTCCGCGACCCCAAGCAGGGCGGCGACCGCGGCGTGCTCATCGCCTTCAATGAGGCCGACGGGAAATTCCTGTGGCAGCACACCAACGAAAAGCTCGCCGCGGGACGCGTGAACGACTGGCCGTTCCAGGGCGTGGCGTCATCCCCGGCCGTGGAGGGTGATAAGCTCTACTACGTGTCCAACCGGTGCGAGCTGGTTGCATTGGACACGGAAGGCTTCCTCGACGGCGAGAACGACGGTCCGGTGAAGGATGAGAAGCTCACCGGCAAGGAAAATGCGGACGTTCTGTGGAAGCTCGACATGATGGAAGAGCTCGGCGTGTTCCCTCACAACCTCGCCAACGCCTCGCCAGTGATCTGGGGCGACATTATCTACCTGATGACGGCCAATGGGCATGATGAGAGCCATGTGAACATCCCCTCGCCGCGCGCGCCGGCTTTGATTGCCGTGAACAAGCTGACCGGCAAGGTCGTATGGGAGGACAATTCGGTCGGAGAGAACATCCTGCATGGCCAGTGGTCCTCGCCCGCTGTCGGTATGATCGGTGGCGTGCTCCAGGTGGTCTCCCCGCAGGGCGACGGCTGGATCCGCGGCTACGAGGCCACCACCGGCAAGAAGCTCTGGGAGTTTGACTCCAATCCTAAGGAGTCCAAGTGGCCCAAGGACCGCAACGAAGTGATCTCGACTCCGGTCATCTTCGGCGACCGCGTCTACATCGCCAATGGCCAGGATCCCGAACACGGAGAAGGTGTCGGGCACCTGTACTGTATCGACGGAACCAAGCGCGGCGACATCACCAAGACCGGCATGGTGTGGCATTACGGCGAAATCCGCCGCAGCATCTCAACGGGTGCACTCGCTGACGGCATCCTGTACTACGCCGATTTCTCGGGATTCCTTCACGCCCTTGACGCGGCGTCCGGAAAGCAGCTTTGGAAGCACGACATGCTGGCCGCGGTTTGGGGATCGCCCATGGTGGTGGATGGCCGCGTGTTCCTGGGCGACGAGGACGGGGACGTCACCGTGTTGAAGCACGGCAAGGTGAGAGAAGTGATGTTTGAGGGCAACATGGGC
>VFZX01000490.1 GCA_016871015.1 Acidobacteriota bacterium
GGCCTTGATCTGCTGCGCGTTCAGTTCCTGCCGGCGCCGGCCGAACGTGGCGGCAACGCTGGCGGCTTGCACATTGTCGAACTGCAGGGTGCGGCGGTAGGCGCCGGAGTACTTCAAACAGACGATGCCTGCTTGCGCGGCATCCTGGAAGAGCCGGTCCAGCACGGCAACGTAGTCGTCGAGAGTGCGCAACGGCAGTCCGCGCTTGGCGGCGAACGAATAGGGGCTGTGAAGCGGATCGGGAGTCTCGTCCGGATGGAACGCCAGCAGAAGCGGATTGACGCGCAGGGCGAGAACGGCAAAGTCGTAGGGTGGCTCGAAGTCGAAGCGGATCCGCGGGTCGAACAGCATCAGTTCGATGTTGGCCTTGTCGACCACGCGGCGGATCCAGGCGGGGGTTTTGTAGTTCTCAAAGATCCGGCGGTCGAGATCGCGGGCTTGTGCTGGAGTGATGGTTTCGAAATCCACGCCGTAGAGGTCCTTGAAGGCGGAAAGTTGATAGCGATAGAAGCTGGCGGCCTTGGCGTCGGCGAAGTCGTTGCGCGCGACGGACCACCACTGGTCGAAGTCCTGGCCGTCCGTCCACGGTGTGAGCTTGTGCACAGCCGAGTAGTAGCTATGCTTCCAGACGGAGAACAGGTTGACCCCCAGTCCGCGCGCGGTTTGAACTCTTCCCGGCAGTTCGGAGAAAGGCTGAATGTGCTCATGGGTGTCGATCGCCGGGATCGCATCGAGCCGGGCCTTGATTCTGGCGTAGGTGCTCGTCTGTTGCGAGTGGATCGCCGTTCCGGTCACGAGCAGGAGGACCGGGAGGTTCCAGCAAGAGCGCATCGGCCCATTATCGCCTGTTCGGACGATGATACGATGCATTCATGTATACAGCTTCCCGATTGGCGATGGCGCTTGCCTACACATGCGGGCTTGTGGCCCAAACACCTTCAGTGGCGGACCTCATCGAAAAACGGCTGCCCGAACCGCAATCGGTGGGCACGCGTCCGCTGGCCGTGGGCTCCGAGATCGCCGCTCCCGTGCCGTTTCCCTCGATCCACGCCTTGCGCGACGGAAAACTGATGATGATTGGATCCGGCAAGGCGGCGTATTCGAGCGACGGTGGAAACACATGGTCGGCTCCGGAGAAACTCACTGCGCCGGTTGACTACGTAGTGAAGCTGCAATCGGGCAAGATCGGGGGCCCGGTGCCTGAGAAGCCGGCCGCCAACGCATCCGTGGCGCAGGGCGATCTCTTCTTTTACGTGTCCGGAGACGACGGCAAGACTTGGGAGCGCCGGGGCAGGATCACCATGAGCCGGGAGGCCGGCTGGCCGTATCCGAAGACGATGATCCAGATGAAGAGCGGACGGCTGGTGCTTCCGGTTCGCTACACCGATGGCGCCGGTCACATGGGGCTCTACGACGCAAGCCGGTCATGGGGAACGCTGAACGGGAAGCTGGTCCCCATCGAAGGGCATGCGCACTGGCCGGAACCGGACATCGCCTTTGCGTTCTATTCCGATGACGAGGGCCGGACGTGGCAGCGCAGCGAGGGCGGCATCATGATCTGGCATAAGGAAGGTTACGGCGGCATGTGGCCCTGCGACGAACCGAGCATCGTGGAGACGAAGAACGCGCACCTGCTATTGTTCTGCCGCACGACGCTCGGACGCATCTACACTTCGCATAGCGGGCCGTCGGAACAGATCAAACCGAACGGAGAGATCCTCCGATTCTCGGCCGGCCAGCGATTCGATCTCCCCCAACCCACTCTCCTCGCCAGTTCCTATTCGCCGCCGGCGGTGGCGCGGATCCCGAAGACCGGTGACATCCTCGCGGTTTGGAATCAGGTGTCGGGCGATGAGATTCGAGCCGGATACCGCCGGGGGCGGCTGTCGTCGGCCATCAGCAAAGACGACGGAAAAACATGGCGGCATTTCCGGACCATCGACACCGCAGTGCTCCCGCCCACGGGCCGCGTGGAACCCGACCCTGAGCCGCAAATGGCCCGGGGACTCGACTATGTCGGCGTGCTTCCCGAAGACTACGGCGGTGTCGACTATGCGACTCTCGCCTTCGTCGAGGAAAGCGTATTCGTTTATTTCAAGCGCACCGTGGTGAACGTCCGGCCAGGTGACGTGACGGGAGCCCGGCTCCGGAAGTTGCCGCTATCGTGGTTCTACGGTGACGAGCCGCCAGCCGCGAAGGCGCCGGGACTGGTGCTGCGCGTACCGGCCGGGGATCAATTCCTGGATGTCGAAATCGAGGCGCGCCACCATGAGGACCGTTTCTTCTGCCACTCTCGCGACGTGGAGCGTCACCTGAAGGCTTCAGTGGGACGCCTGGAGAGGAACCTCTACGGCCCCTTGCATCAGATCGTTACCATGCTCGGCTGGTCGGCAAGCTACGACCGTTCTCACATGAAGGATGCTTCCAACCCGCGGCTGATCGTCACACTGGCTCCGCCACGCGAGCAGCGATAGTCCCGCGCGGATCCGCATGAGCAGCCGAGTCTCGACGTCGCTGGAGCTTCTTCGCCACCTTCACGTACATGACTTCCGGGCGGCCCGGACCTTCGTCGCGAGCTTCTATCCGGGGCGGTCTCTGCCAGCGCGAGTGGTGCTGTTCGCGCGGTGGCTTTTCCGAATGCTGTGGAAGCATTTTCCGGAAACGTCGACATGGGCCTCCATGGAACATCCCGTCTCGCGCACTCCCATTTGGCTGGCCGGGGCCGATCCTTTCGAGAATTACCCGTTCGCGCGAGACCCGGCGGCGAAGCTGCCGGCCGAGGTGGAGGTCGCCGTGATTGGCGCGGGGATGGCGGGATCGGCTTCAGCGTATCATTGGTCGCGCCTCGCGGAAACTGGGACCATGGCGGTAATCGAGATGAACAGCGTCGCCAGCGGCGCCGCGGGCCGCAACGAAGGGCTGGTGGTGATGGGGCGCTACTACTCCTACGTTCACCACACGGTCAGCGCCTACTTGGAACGGAATCGAATGGACCTGGGCGCGGCCGCGCGCGACCGTCTGGCTCACGAGTTCGCGGACGCATACGCCAAGGCTGCCTACGCCAACGCCGGGATGATCGCCGAGACAATCGAACGGGAGCGCATCGAGTGTGACTACGTCCGGAAAGGCTGGGTACAGGCGGCGAACCCGGATGCTCTCGACCGCCTGGAGCGGTCCACCCGCATGGCTCGGGAAACTGGCTTTACCGATTGGGTGAAGATCTCGGCGGAGGAGAGCTTCGAACGGGCGGGGATCCGCGTCGACGTGCCGTCCGGGTTTTCCATCGGAGCGGCATCGTGGGATCCGGCCAAGTGGGTGCGTGGACTCATGACGATCGCGCTTCGTTCGCCGCGCGTGCAATTATTCACGCGCACCAGGGTGGCTTCGGTTGAGGACCAAGGCGAGCGCTACGCGATTCACACCGATAGAGGAACGGTTCTGGCACGGTTCGTGATCAACGCGGCGGAGTCCCATACGCCGGCGCTGTTTCCTTCGTTTCATGACATCATCCAGCCGATGCAGACGCAGGCCGCGTGGGGTCCTTCCGATGGCGGAACGATGAAAGCAGGCGTGGGCATCAGTGGGGACCGCGCCTTCTTCGGCCGGCATGGCGGAGGCGTGATCTTCGGTTCCGACGCGACGCGTGTCCCCGATCGTGAGGCCGGGCGCAACCAGCCAAGCCGGTTCATTACCCGCTTCGTGCTCACGGAAATGAAACGCCTCTTCGGCGTGGAGACGATCCGGGTCACCAACGAGTGGAGCGGAACCGTCAGCTACACGCCTGACGAATATCCGATCGTGGGCGAGATGGACGGCAAACGCATGTACATGGTGGGAGGCATGGCTGGGTCCGGTTCGGGCGTTTCCTTTAACGGCGCCCACCACGTGGTGAAGACGATCCTTGGGCTCGGGGGGCCAGACTACTATCCGGCGAAATACTTTTCGGCGCTGCGGTTCCGGCGCGACGCGTGTCCCGCCACGGGCTGCCAGACTACGCAGCCGCGGCGGCGCGGTCCAGCAGCCGGCGAAGATTGGCGAGGTTGATTTGCATGGCCTCCACCCGTGATCCGCTCGGTGGGCGGAAGTGCGTGGCCACCGAAAGCACGCCCTCGAAGCGATGCTCGATGAGCTTGCGAAAGATGGTGACGTAGTCGACATCGCCCTCGCCAAGCGGTTTGTACTCGAACTTCAGATTCGCCCCATCGATCAGGTGGAGGTCCTTCAAATGCAGTCCGTGGAGATAGGGCCGGATGTTGGCGAAGCCCGTGGTCGCGACATCGGCCTCGCCGCTATTCCAGTTGTCGGCCGGGCCCCACATCACTTTCAGGCGCTTCGATCCGACCTTCTCCACCAGTTGGCGGAAGTTGCCCGTCGTGTTCGTATAATTCCACGGCATCATCGACAGCGCCACGTCCACGCCGTGGCGCTCGGCGCGTTCGGCCACGATGCGGAACGCCTTCACCCATTTTTCCTCATCCACCTTGGCGATGATGCCGCCTCGGGTCGCCCAGCGCATGGGCCAAGTCGGCTTCGATGCGTTGTACTCACCGGGCCATGCGAACGTGAAGGCTCCCACCGCCGGGATCTTGTGGCGCGCCGCGATCTCCATGGATCTTGTCAGTTCGCCGAGTTCCTTGCTGAATTTCGGATGATCGGGGAGAGTCTTCAGGTCGACTTCCTCCAGATGGATCCCTTTGAACGGATTGCCGGCGTTCAGCACGAAGATCTCCATTCCCCGCCGCCTGACCCGATCGACCATCCGGTCCGCTTCGGCATCGCTCATCTCCGCGATTTCGCGCTCGCCCTCGACTTTGTTGAACCACAAGTGCTTCACGCCAAGTTCGCGGGCCTTGTCCAACGAGTCGTCGAAGGCAAGACCGAGTTCGGGGAGGTACATCCCGATCTTGAGTTGGTGCGCGGCGCCGCTGGCCGCCAAGGCGCCTAGCGCGCCTCCGAGGAAGTGTCTACGAATCATGGCTTGGTACCGGCGCCTCCATTCACGCCGTTGTGATTGTAAGGCATTTGGGATAGGCGTTTCAAATGTACACTCAGATCTGTAGCAGCAAAGTAGAAATGTTCCCCTTCGCGCAAAGTAGAAGTGTCCCCTCGGAGCAGGCTGGTCTCCGGGTGCGTGATAGTTTGGTGATCGACCGGT
>VFZX01000491.1 GCA_016871015.1 Acidobacteriota bacterium
ACGCACGCGTGTCACTAGGATTTCGCGACGACGCATCCCGCTCCCAATAGAATCAACGACCTGCCGCGACTCTCCGCTGCCAACTGTAGAAGACGGGTTTGACATTCGAATAGCCTGCCCGCCGCGCCGGCGCGGCGGCTCGGCAGCCAATTGGCGAACTGCGGATGGGCCTTGTCAAGGAAGGCGTCCAACTCCCGGTTCGCCCACTGCCAACCCCGCCACATCCGCGCGAACAGGCATTCAGCCTAGCCGGCCTAAGGCGCGAAAAGCGGACAGGACAGCTCCATATCAGAAGAGGTACTTCAGTGCGAACTGCAGACTACGCAGATTCCCCCGCGTCGAGGTAACCGCGCCGAACGAAGCGCTACTCATGTTCGCGTTCGGGAATCCCCAGTTGGGATGATTGGGCGCATTGAACGCTTCGAAGCGGAACTGCACCCGGTGCTGCTCGTGGATCGGGAAATTCTTCAGTACCGAGAAGTCCCAACCGATAATTCCGCCACTCGTGCCCGTGGAACGCCCCACGTTGCCGAACGTGCCGAACGGCGCGAGCGAGAACTGCGACGTGTCGAACCAGCGCTGCGGATCCTGCTGGCCGCGCGGAAACGCGGCGTTGCGCCCGGTCGAGGCCGGTCGGTCGTCGTCGCGGCTCGTGTTGGCCTGATCGCGCCCCGCGCGTATGGTGAACGGGCTGCCCGATTGCAGCGTCAGAATCGAGCTCACCTGCCATCCGCCCACGATCTGATTGGCGATCCCGCCGCTCGACAGGTACGGCTTTCCGCTGCCGAACGGGAGATCGTAGAGCACCGATGTCACCGCACGGTGAGCGACATGGAACGTCGACAGTCCGCGCTCGCAACTCAGGCAATCGTTGTTCTGCGGAAACCCACCGTCATTGGAGTCCGACCGGATGCCGCTCGAGTAGTCGATCGCGCGCGACCACGTGTAGCTGGTCAAATGCGTGAGGCCCGCGCTCATCCGGCGTTGGAACTTGAACGACAGCGAGTGATACGCGGCGTTCCCGTCGTTGCTCGCCATATGAATGTTCCCGAACTCGGTGAACGGCCGGCGCGAGATTATCGAGCCTCCATCGGCCGGCGCGGGGACGGCCTTGTTCTGGAACGTGAGGAACTGCAGGCGGTGGCTCACCGAACCCAGGTATCCGATCTCGACGGCTTCCTTCGAAGATAGCTCGCGCTGAACGTTGGCGACATATTGGAGGCTGTATGGCGTGCGGCGGTCCACCGAGTTGATGAAGATGGTCGGCCGGTTCACCACGACTTGGCCGCCCGGCGAAAGGAACACCCGGTTCCAGGAAAGGTCCGGCGTGTCGACGCTGACGATATCCTGCCTGCGGCCGGCGATGTTACGGCTCATGTCGAAAATGAGGTTGCCCACGTCTTGCGCATAGAAGGCTCCGGCGCCGAGGCGCAACGTCCACTTTGACGTCGGGCTCCACGCCAGTCCGAGCCTGGGCGCGAAGTCGTTCCTGTCCTCTTTGACGAGCCGGTTGCCCAGCCGCCCGTCGCGCGCCACCTGGATTTGCTCGATGCCCTGATTGAATCGCAGCACGGTGCCTTCGAAGAAGTCGCCCGTTCCCGCGCGCACCAGCACCGGATGGCGCGAAAGATCGGCGACATTGCGTTGCCCGCGGGCCCAATCCACGACGGCAAGATTCATCATCGTCCGCGTACGGTCGGACCACGGCGGCGTGTACTCATACCGTAGTCCGAGAGTGAGCGTGAGCCGCGGTCCGATCTTCCAAACATCGTCAGCGTAGTAGTATTGCCCCGTCGCGCGGAACTGCGCTACCGCGGGGACCAAGCCGTGCTGCGATTGCCGGATCGTGCCGAGCAGATAGTCGCCAAAGCCGAACCCGGTACCAGTGGGAGATGCGGGATTCACGGTGGCCAGCGCATCGAAATTGAATGCCCCCATCAGGAACTGGTTGCCGAGTTGGTTGTAGCGGTCGCGGCGGATCTCGGCGCCGAAACGGAGCGAATGCCGGCCGCGGGTCCACGAGAAGTTGTCCACCCACTGGAAGACGTGGTTGTTGTTGGTCCACGGACCGTCGCCGCCGCCGAAGCCCGCGAATCCTTGAATCGCGACTCCGGGCGGCGCCCACGCGGCGGGAGCGGGCGACGGCAAATTCGGGATGGCGAGTTCGCCGAGTACGTTGCGGGAAAAAGCGAGTTCCGGTCCGATCGTGTTGAAGAACTTGTTGTGCCCGAAACGAAATTCGTTGATTTTGTTCGCCGACAGCACGCGCGTGTTCGAGATCAGCGCCTGCTTGGCCACGGTGGCGAGCTTCAGTCCATTGAGCTTGATGGCGGGCGTGAGTTGTTGCTCGTCGGTCCAGGCGTAACGGCCGAACCAGTTCGAGTTGTTGCTCTCCACGAAGTCGATGCGCTGCAGGAACTGGTCCTTATCGATTGGGCGATTCTGCAGAACCACGAGGTTGTTCGCGAGAGCCGCCGTGTTCACGTTGGGCTCGGGGATGAACTCGAAGAACTTGACCGAGGTCGGATGAATGCGGTTCTGCGGGATCGTGTTGTTCGGAAAGGGCTGCGCCACAAGCCGCCCGTCGACCCGCGTGCGCGTGTTGGGATCGAAGATCGGCGTAGGCACGCTCGACAGATTCCCGGTGCGGATCGAAGCTGGCGGCGTGTTGAATACGGCCTGGCCCTGCCGCCGTTCGCGGAAGCCTTCGAAGTTCGACATGAAGAACAGCCGGTTGCGTCCGTTGAAGAGCTTCGGAATCATCACCGGCCCGTCGAGTTCGAAGCCGTACTGGTTCCACCGGAACGGGCTCTTGGCCGGGCGCAATCTCGTGAATGCGTACTGCTGCGCATCGAGCGCGCTGTTGCGCAGGAATTCGAACACGGCGCCGTGAAAGGCATTGCCGCCCGATTTCGTCGATACGTTGACTTGGCTGAAGCTGCGTCCGAACTCAGCGGGATAGATCCCCGACTGCACCTTGAACTCCTGCAGCGCGTCGATCGAGGGCAGGATCACGTACGTGTTGAAGTTGACGTCGGTGTTTTCGACGCCATCGAGCGTGAATCGATTGAAGAAGACCCGCTGGCCGGAGATCGAGATCTGCTGGTCGGTACGCGTGCCCCCTTGCCGGCTCGCCGATCCCGCCGCCGAAAATCCATAGTTGGTGTTCGGACTCAGCGCGACGAGCTGCAGGAAGTTACGTCCATTGAGCGGAAGCTCGACGATGCGGCGATTCTCGATCACCGTGCCCACGGTGGCGTTCTCGGTGTTGATGAGACTGCCCGCGGCGGACACTTCCACCACTTCGCTCACTTGGCCGAGTTGTAGCGCGGCGTCGACGCGCGCGGTCTGCTGGACCTGTAGTTCGATGCCCGGGCGCGACGCGGCGCGGAAGCCTTGCTTTTCGATGCGCAGGTCGTATGCGCCGGGCAGGAGCGACGGCAAGCTGTAGATGCCCGCTTCATTGCTCACGGCGGAACGCGACGCCCCGGTGGCTTTGTTGGTAACGGTGACGTTCGCGCCCGCGATGGCCGAGCCCGAGGGATCGGTCACCACGCCGGTGATTTCGCCAAACGTTTGCGCCCCGCACGGAAGCGTGAGCGCCATCGCAACCAGCAGCGAGTACGGCAGTTTCGTCATTTGGGTGCCCCTTTTCATCGAGAACGATTCAACCCTTCTCCCCTCCCGAAACAAACTGAAAACCGTAGAGCGCCGACTCCCGCAGATGGAACCGCAGGATCACCGGCTTGTTCCACAGCGCCCTGACATCCGTCTTCCCGTTCCACCTAACGGTGTGCCAGATCGTCTTGCCGCCGGGGTCATGGATCGCCGCGCACTCAGCAGCGGAGAATCCGGGATACGGCTCGAACGATGGGTCTAGCGCTTCGACGCGCACGTTCCCGCTTCCGCACTCGGCGTTGATGCGCAGCGCGTCGCCTTCGAAGACGAACTGCTTGGTCAGCGCATGGCCCTCCTCGCGGACAGGACGCAGCATCGCCCATCCGTCTTCGCGCATCACCAGGCCGCCGATCGCGCGTTTGCCGCGCTTCTTGTCGCGGCCCATTCCGCGTGCGTTCGCGTCCGCCACGTCCCGATCGTACTTCTCGCGCGCGGCCGCCGGAACCAGCTTCCAATCCTCCCTCGGCAGCGTCCACTGTTTGACCGGAATCGCGCTGTAGGGAATGATCAGCTTTCCGTCGTGGACCATTCCGTCCGCGCACGAATAGCAGGAGTACCCGTAATCCTGGCTCCCGTAGGGACCGTTATCGACCCACGGGCCGGGGCCGTGCGCACGCGTGAATCGCCGGCCGTCACGGCTCACGTAGAGCGCCATGTTGACGCGAAATTGGTCGCGCCAGACGGTGCCCTCATACATACCGCGCAACGTCTTGGTGCGCGAATTCCAGATCGGTTCGGTGTGCGCCACGCCCACGATCGCGATGTAGAGTCCGCCGACCTTGCGCACAGACGCTTCGTGGAACTCGCGGTCCGGTCCGATCGTTGGATCCCAATCCGCCGACAGCACCACTTCCTTCGGCGACCAATGAATGAAGTCCGGACTCGTTTGCCGTCCCACCTGCCGGACGCGCGGACCATGATGCCAGTGGTGCGAATGCTGTCCGTACGACACCCATTGCCGGATCGACTCATCCCAGATAATGCGCGACTCGTGCTGATGGCGCTGATCGACGTCGCGGCTGATTACGTTCCACTTCCAGCCGTCCGCCGACGCGGCCACGCGCGAAAGCGACCGCACGCCCTTGGTGCGCGCCTCGATCGTGGGAGCGTAGATCAGCAGAAACCGCCGGTCCGGGTCGCGCTGGTCGTGATTCAGCGCGAGCCCAACGCCGGTCACGTCGTCCGTGTGAACGATATTGGTCGCCTGGATACCGCGAAAAGCGGCTCCCTTGGGGCTCATCGTCTTGGTCCAGTGAATCGCGTCGTTCGATTCCGCGATGCAGAGGACCTGCCCGGTACCGTATGGATCGCCGCTGAGCGACAGCGTGTACCAGAGCTTGAAGTTGCCCGCGACGGGATCCTTCATCGCAGCCGCGACGATGGGGTTGAACGCGGTCGACTCCCACGGGAGTCCGGTCTCCTCGACCAACGGCCGCGGCGTCTTTTCCGGAGGTGTCAG
>VFZX01000492.1 GCA_016871015.1 Acidobacteriota bacterium
GCAGTTGACTGCTTATCAACGATGGTGCCGCATCTTGCGCTCGATCTTCCAGCAATTCGCCAAGATCCCCCTCGATCCGCCTGCTCCAGTGCCCCTTCCAGCCGCTTCCAACTGCCGGATTTAGGATCATCGACCCCAATGGACTCGGCGTTCCCGCCGCCGCGATCACCGCGTCCAACACCGCCACGGGTGCGGAATGGAAGAGCAACAGCGACGACGCCGGAGCCTACCAGTTTCCACGCCTTGCCCCCGGCCGGTACACCGTGACGGTCGAGAAGACCGGATTCCGCAAAGCGGTTCGCGAAGGCGTGGAAATTGCGCTGAACGAAACGGGCGTCGCCGACATCTCGCTCGCGCTCGGGGACACGGCGGAGTTCGTGACGGTGGTGGCCGATACCGATATCGTTCAGTCGCAGCGCGTCGAACTCGGCGGGCGCGTGGACGAACGTCGGGTTCGAGAGCTTCCGTTGAATGGCGAAAACTTCGCGAAACTCGTGCTGCTTGCGCCGGGCATTGCCAGCGGCAGTCCCAACAACCCGTCGATGAGCGGCGCGCGTCCGGTCACCAATAGCTACACGGTGGACGGTTCTTCCGCCAATGACGAGCGCGGTTCGAACGGGCTGTCGCTCGGCGGAGGCGGCGCGGCGGAGTTCAACGGCGCTTCGCCGAATCTGGTTTCCACCGAAGCGATCCAGGAGTTCAGCATCATCACGTCGAATGCCGATGCGACCTTCGGCCGCGGCTCGGGCGGCCAGGTGAACATCATCACGAAGTCCGGGTCGAACGAGATCCACGGATCGCTCTATCACTACTTGCGCAACAACAAACTGGACGCGCGCGACTTCTTCAACTACGGACCGTTCTTCGCCAAGGACGGTTCGCGGCGCAGCGTCGTGCCGCCGTTCAAGCAGAATCTCTTCGGTGGAACCGTGGGCGGACCGATCGCGCGCAACCGTCACTTCTTCTTCGGCAACTTCGAAGGCTTCCGGCAGAAGCTCGAGCAGACCGCTTCGGCAACAGTTCCCAACGCGGATCTGCTGCGCCTCATGCCCGGCAACTTCGGGCGTCTCATGCGGATCTTCTATATCGATCGGGGAGTAGTTCCAGCGTCCGGCAACCCGGCCGGTTCGTTCAGCCCGCTGACCGCCGCCGAGCGCACCGCCGCAACCGCCGCGGGGTTCCAGGCCGCGCTCTTCAACGGCAATCAATCCGACGGCGAGGCGGGTTCCGTTCTGCTTTCCACCACCAACACCCGCAACGTTTCGCAAGATGCGTTTCTCCTTCGCACGGACCACCGGCTCTCCGAACGCCTTTCGGTCAACGTCCGTTACGCCTTCGCTCAGCCGTTTGCAAGCATCAACCAGCGCGCCGTCGCCGGCGTGATCGAGGACAGCCGGCGCCGCTGGCAGTCCGGCACCGCGCAGTTCGTGTACGTGCTCACCGCCGCTCAAACGCTTGAAGGCCGGGCGAGCCTGATGAGATCGAGGATTTTCGACTCGCCCCGCGATCCGCTGGAGAAATCGCTTGTCGACTTCGGCGTGGATCCGCAACTCGGTCTTCAGTTCCGCGCCAACGGCACGTCGTTGAGTCCGGTTGTGATTCCGCGGTCGCTGGGACTCATGGACAACCAGACCGTACCCCAGGGTTCGCTGATGCACGCCTGGACTCGAGGCCGGCTGACTCTGCGAAGCGGCCTCGACATTCGGCGCTTGATCATCAACAACATCCTCTTGAGCAACGCCTCGTTCATGCAGTTCAGCGGTCTCGTGGGGCCGAATGGCTACCTGGGTGCGCGGCCCGATCAGCCAGAGGCCGTGGTGACCGATCTGAACACCACGCTGTATGGGGTGAACGGCGGCCCGGCGACGCCGCAGCGCGGCTGGCGGGCAACCGAGCAGGAGTACTTCGTCCAAGCCGACATCCGCTGGCGCCCGAACGTCACCGTCAACGCGGGTCTGCGCTACAGTCCCGCCGGCGCAATCGGCGTGGTGGGGAACTTCCAGGGAAACCTCTATGCGGTCAACTCAGCCGGTCAACCGGTTGGCGGCATTCATCCCTTCACCTTCGGCCCCATGGCGAATGCGATGTTCAGCGTCGATGGGAACCGCCCGTTGTTCAACCCGGACCGGAACAACTGGCAGCCGCGCGTTGGCGTGGCCTGGAACCTGAAGGGGACGGGCAGCACGGTCCTGCGAGCAGCCTGGGGCGTCTACACAGACCGCTTCTTTCAGCGGCTCTTCGACTTCGGCGTCCTGAACTCGCCCTACGCGCATTCGAGCATCTTCACCAACCTGACCTTCCCGGCCCGTGCGCAAATTCCTCAACGAACCGACACGCCGCCCCAGCAACGCGTCATCGATCCTGGTCTACGGAGTCCCACCAGCTACCGCTTCAACGCTGCCGTCGAGCGTAAGCTTGCCGCGCAGACCAGTGTGACAATCGCCTATTCCGGACTGCGCGGTACGGGACTCTACCGGTGGACAGAACCGAACGGGTTGGGTAGCGTACCGCAGGCCGCCCGCCCCGACACCCGTTACGCTCGCTATCGCTACACCGACAACAGCGCGGACTCGATCTACCATTCCCTGCAGATGTTCGCGCGTCACCGTTTTTCGCGGGGCGTCGACTTCACCGTGTCCTACACGTATGGCAACTCGGTCGATACCTACTCGCAGGATGTCGGCGACAATTCGGTGCGCAACCCCGCGCCGGGTCTCGCGCAGTTCCCATCGTTGATCAACCTGCGCGGCACGCCCGCCGTCGGCTTCCAGGGCGATGCGCAAAGTTGGGTTCCGCGGCCGATCCTCGCCGAACGCGGCAATTCGGACTTCGACATTCGCCACAACCTCGCAATCAGTCACGTTGTCGAACTGCCCGTGGGCCGGGGCCGCCGCCTCGGCGCGAACATGCCGCGTGCGCTCGACGCCGTGATAGGCGGGTTCTCTCTCGCTGGCCTCGCCCAGTTGCGCACCGCACTTCCGGTCTACCTGAGTTCCGGCGTCGACTATGCCGATGTCGGCATCACCACCAGCCCGCGGCCCGCGCTACGGCAGGGCTCCCTTGCGGATATCTACTCCAACGGGAGATTCGACAAGATCCAGTTCTGGCTGCCGAAGGCGGAAGCCGACCAGCGCCTCGGCAATCCGGCGAACGTCCTCGATCCCTATGCCGTCACGCGCCGCAACTCCCTGTTCGGCCCCGCGGTTCGGTTCTACGACCTTTCGGTCATCAAAAAGTTCCCGGTCCGCGAACGCATGCAATTGGGCTTCGAAGCCAACTTCTTCAACATATTCAATCGCGCGATTCTGGGCCCACCCATTGCGGTGCTCAGCGATGCACGGTTCGGGCGCGTGACCGGAACTCTGCCAGGAAGCAATCCGCGGCAAGTTCAACTCGGACTCAAGCTGGCGTTCTGAGGATCGCATGAAGATCAACCGCCGATCCGCGCTCGCCGGAATCGCACTTCAGGCGCGCGCGCAGTCCTCGCCTCCCGTGGAGCGGCCACGCCCCGGAGTGATGTCGGCATTCTGGGAGCCATTGGATCGCCAGATGATCGATTGGCTCGCTCCCGCGAAATCGGCACACGTGCTCGACGCCGGTTGCGGGCGCGGAGATCATGTCCGGCTGTTCGCCGAACGCTGCCGCGTAACCGGGGTCGACCTGAAGCCCGAGTTGCTCGACTATGTCCAAGGCGCTCTGGCGGCGACTCGATTCAGCGGAAATGCAACGCTGCGGCAAGCCGATATCGCCAAGCTGCCTTTCAAGGATGCAACGTTCGACCTCGTGTGGTCGAGCCACGTCTTCCATGGCCTTCGAAACATCGCCGCCGCGGCGCGGGAGTTGAAGCGGGTTCTTCGGCCGGGCGGACGCTTCGCTCTTCGCGAAAATCGCGTTCTCTCCGCGCTGCTCCCGGCCGACCTCGGTTTCGGCGTGGCGGGCCTCGAGGCGCGCGCGGACCTCGCTTTCACCAAGTGGCTCACTGAAGACCGCGCGGCGCGTGGACGCTATCCGCACCTGTGGGGCCAGATCCTGCGCGATGCCGGAGTGCGCGACGTACAGGCCAAGTCGTTCCTGCACGAGGCCAACCAGCCTTTCAGCGACATCCAAAGAGAGTACCTGCGCTATCACCTGGCCCGCAAGCGCGAATGGGATCTCACGGAAGCAGACAAGCAGACGCTGCATGAGATCACCGATCCGGCCAGCCCCCGGTACGTGCTGAACCGGCCGGATCTTTACTACGTGTCGGTGTCGACGATCTATCTGGGCATCGCCTAACGTATCCTACGCCAAGGCCAGTGAGCCGTGGTGGTCGCAGTGGCCGCCATGCGGGTGATGGAGATGTCCGTTGACGAGATAGTCGACGTGGTCGCCATGCGGGACGGCCTCGTGGCCGCAACCAGCTCCATGCCTGTGAGCGGCATCGTGACCGGCGCAGACGTGGCCGGGTGTACAAGCCGCCGGATTGGCGCTGCTCACTTCGATCACATGCTCATCGAAATGATCGTCGTGCGGCTGATGGAGGTGGCCGTCGTGAAGATAGTCCACGTGATCGCCGTGCTTGACGGCGACATGGCCGCAACCGGCTCCGTGAACATGGTCATGCCCCTCGTGAATCTTATGTTCGTTCGACATGTATTACTCCTTGTTGGATGAGGATTTGGATGAGGATTTGGCCGCGGACTTGCGCCGCGGCGGGTTTTCGCTGGCGTGAGCAAGCGCGTTAAAAACCATTTCCGTCACGTGGGCGTCGGCCAGCGCGTAGTTGATGTGCTTGCCCGCCCGCCGTCTCACTACGATCTTCTCAGCACGCAGAACGCGCAACCGTTGCGACACCGTCGACAGGCTCTCGTCGCTTGCGCTTGCCAGTTCGGTGACGCAGGCTTCCCCCCTGCGAAAGCGCCGCCACGATGCGCAGCCGGGATTCCTCGCCCAAGGCGCGAAACAGACGCGCGGCGCGCTCCAGGGATTCGTCGCTTACCAGCCGTGCAGGGGCCTTCATGAAAACACTTGGACAACTGTTCAAGTAAAGAATAGCAGGAGCCACGCTTTCCGTCAAGTGAATTTCCGCTCACGGGCACAAGTAGTCCGTTCATCGGAAGAAGTTGCCCGGTGATCGGGATTTGTT
>VFZX01000493.1 GCA_016871015.1 Acidobacteriota bacterium
CTGCTCGACCGAATTCCTCGTGCAGCCTCAGCGCCCTTTCTGCGTCCGCTGTTGCCTCGCTCTCGCATGCTTCCAGGATCGCGCCCCGCGCTGCGAAAACGATAGTGGGGTTCCCCAGACGCTTTCGATTGTCCGGACAGACCGGACAACTTGACCGCTCGGCCGGGGCAGGCGCGTTCTGGGGGAACCGCGCAATTCCGGGACCGGCGCGAGGTTCGTCTTCAGTTGGTGGACCGCGCCGGTCCCATTGCGCTCTTGGGAAACAGCTCTGCTCCGCCGTACCGGCCGACGCCCGTTGGTGCCCTGGGGCGCCCTGAGCAATTGGAGCAAGCAGCCGGTTGAGGTTCAGCCCTTCCGCGCAACCAACAACAGGACAGCAAAGCCTTGCTCAGCTACATCGACAAACGCAACGAAGATCACAAGCCGTTGTCTAGCGCTCTCTTCCTTACTTCCGGGTGAACGTGCGGAGCGCGGCTGTGGGAGTTCTTGCGGCCGGCGACTCAGGGGCTGGTGGGAAATGCACGGTCGCCGGGTAATAACGGCAGCGTCTCGGTGGCCGGCGGCAAGGTTTGACGGTTCTGCGGCACTCCTCGGGGGTCTTCTACGACACGAAGGTATTCGCCGTGAATTTACATGACCGGGAAGGAGCTCAACCGCGTGGAGAAGGCGAGAACCGAGCATCCGGGGAAGCGATCATCAGGCCGGCGGCTCCGGATCGAGATCGTAGCGCACCAGGATGTCCACGGCCGTCACCATCAGCGGGGACGAATTGCTCTGCTGACGCCGCGTGATCTCCACGACGTTTTCGCCACTCCTGACCGCATGCCGGGTCACGTCGAAGGTAAGCCAGGTAAACGGACCCTTGGTCACCATCTGCTCCCAGACATTCTGCGGTTGCTTGCGGAACTCCCCGAGATCGGGACGTTCGATCGTGGCCGCGGCAACGGAAAGTTCGTGTCCGTTCAGACGAAGGTCCACCTGCACTTCCGGCGCGGCGCCCTCGATCCGGATCCGAAGCCGCGAGTCTTTGAGGATTTTTTCGGAGCGGGCCGCGGCGAGATCGTCTCCCACGTAGACGCCGATCGGCTTTGATGCTCCGACCGGTTCCAATCGCACGGGCAGATGCTCGCCGGGCAGAAACGATTCCGGCGTGGCCATGAAGTGCTTATCGCGGCCGCGCAGCGCCCGCGCCGAGGAGACCTCCCGCAAGATCCCGTAGTCTTCCGCGGTCAACGGGTAGTGCCGCGTGAAGAGATTGAAGATGTACGCTCCGTGCTGGCCCATCCGGTAGTAGTTGGCCATGGCGGCGCGATACATCTCGATCGTGGCGACCCGGTCTCCGCGCGTGGACGCAGACTCCGGACTCGCGTAGACCTGGCACCGGGTTCCCTTCGCCGCCTCGACAAAGTCGGACACCGGCATGTCCAGGCACATCGCGCGGCTGGTATTCGAGGGCACGACATAGTCGACCAGGCCTTCCTTCATCCACCGCACGACGTCCAGGCCTTGCTCCTGGCACAGATCCAAGGGGCACTTGCCCTGGCAATACCAGCCGATCAGGATCCCTTCGTCCGGCCGGTTGCGGTTCAGGCTGCCGGGAGTTCGCACAATCAGCGCAAGGGGTTTGCCCGTCCTTCGGGACCGCGCGTCCAAAAGGCGCCTGGTTTCGGCCACCATCTCCGTAATCAGATCGGGGCGCTGCTTGCCTGGAGGGAAATACTGGTAGTGCCGCGTGAAGTCCAGTTCCAGGCCGTCGGCCGCATAGCGGTCGATGATCTCGCGAATCTGGGCCATGCGGTAGTCGCGCACCTCGCGATGGGTGAAATCCAGCAGGAATCCCGGCCAACTCTTGACGGATGGGTCGGCTTTGTTGATGGTCAGGTCCTGATGCTCCATCCAGAAGCGGGCTGTCAGGAGATGTTCGGTAGCAGGACCTCTCTGCGCGAAGTGGCCGTCGTTCATCCGCAGCGAAGGAATGAACTCGATGCCGGATTGGGCCGCGCGTTCCATGATCGCGCGGATCGGATCCACGCCTTGCTGCCGGATCTCGGTTGCCACCCGATACCAGCGGCGATATTCGGCGGTCGACTCGGTCGTCGCCGTCTTTCTCCACCCAGGCTGGGACGCCACCTTGGACGGATAGTAGACCTGGCTGTCACCGACGCAATAACACAGCGTCGTTACCGGCGTGCCGATAAGAACGTCCACCTGGTCCAGAAAATGGCGGATGTGGAACGGAGCTGAATACCGGTAAAAAGGCCGGTCGCCATCGTCGTTGTAGAAAAATCGGGGACGCGGTGCGCCGGCGGCTCGCATCTGTTTTGGCAGAACCGCGGCGAGCGCCAGGGTTGGGAACATCCTTCGGGAGATAGGTTGTGTCATCGGTGATCGTTTGCCGCGGTGAATGCGGCCCGGCCGATCTCGGGCGGCCGGGCGAGAACCGCGGATTTCCGTTTTGGGTTTCCCGCTCGCAGGCAGTATACACCAACTGCATCACTCTGATGCTGGAGTTGATCAGAATGGTAGCATGCCTGTTTCCAACAGTTCTCTCGAGACTCTCAGCAGCCCGGTGAAGAGAGCCGGCAAGTGCCTATGCAGATACACCACCTTCCCCTCCTTGCATTCCACTCCGGCGTTCTGGTTGATCAGCGTGATCCCGCTCGGAAACATCTGGCAGGTGCAACTGAGGCATGGCTCCAGTCTCGCTCTCGCTGCCACCATCCGCGGCACCGCCTTTTCAGCTCAAGCCAATTTCCACTTCCTGTCAAAACACCCGGGGTGAGATCAGGATGTCTGAGACTTGGGAAGGCCTACGGCTCCGGAACCGCTGCGCCATCGGCCCGCGGATCGGACGCTCCCGATTTCACCCGCGTACGCGAATCGAACGCCACGGCGTTGCCGCGACCCATGCGCGCCGAAAACTCCAGCGCGATCGCGATCTGGTGTCCCTTGCCGGACAACTCGCGCAACGCCTCGATGCCCATGCGCGATTCGATGGTCACGTCGCAACCGGTAGCGCGCGACTTCGTGAACCGGGGCGCATCGAGCGCCTGCTGGATGTTCATCCCGTAATCGGCCAGGTACGAAACGAACTGCGCGTGGGCCAGCGGCTGATTCGGCCCTCCCATGATGCCGAAGCCGACGTGCAGGCCGCCCTTTTCGACGACCGCGGGAATGATCGTGTGGAACGGACGCTTTCCGGGCGCCAGCGCGTTCGGGTGGCTCTTGTCGAACTGAAAGCCGCCGCCGCGGTTGTGCAGGTGGAATCCCATGCCGTCCACAGCGACGCCGGAGGCCCACAGTCCGGACACGCTTTGGATCCACGATGCGATGTTGCCATCGCGGTCAACCACGGTGAGATACGTGGTGTCGCTCGACCCCGGCGGATCGCCGGCCTTCACGTCGCAGTTCGCCTTGCCGGGATCGATCCTCGCCGCCCTTTGCGTGGCGTAGCCTTTCGAGACGATGCCCGCCGTCGGCGTCTTGACGGCGCGTTGGTCCGCTACGTATTTCAGGTCGGCGTAGGCGAGTTTCATGGCTTCGATCTTGCGGTGCAGTTCGAGCGAACTGTTCCAGTGGACCGGCTTGAACGTTTCGAGGATGTTCAACATCGTGAGAGCGGCGAGACCTTGCCCGTTCGGCGGAAGTTCGTGGAGCCGCCAGCCGCGGTAGTCAGTCGAGATGGGCGTGACCCATTCGGGTTCGAAAGCGGCGAGATCGGCGGCGGCCAGGGTCCCACCCAGGCGCGCGGATTTCGCCAGGAGTGCGCTCGCGATCTCGCCTTTGTAGAAGGCGTCCGCGCCGCCATCGGCGAGGAGGCGCATCGCCTTACCGAGTCCGGGATTCCGGAAGATCTCCCCGGCGGCAGGCGCTTTTCCGTTCGGGTAGAAGACGCGGCGGCTTTCTTCGTCCTTCCTGGCGGCTTCGGAATCCCAGACGCGCCCCACCATTTCCTGCATCGGAAAGCCTTCCTCGGCAAACCGGATCGAGGCGGCGAACAGGGATTTCCAGGGGAGCTTTCCGTAGCGCCTGTGCATGGCCTCCCAGCCGCGGACGCAGCCGGGCACGGTCACCGAGTGGATTCCGTCGCGAGCCATCGTCTTCAGGCCTTTTGCCTTCAGCGCTTCGATCGTCATCGCTTTCGGCGCGGGACCGCTCGCATTCAATCCGGTGAGTTCGCCCGTGCGCGCATCGCGGTGGAGAACGAACAGATCCCCGCCGATGCCGCACATCATCGGTTCGACCACGCCAAGCACGGCGTTCGCCGCGATGGCCGCATCCACGGCGCTGCCGCCCTGGGCCAGGATCATCGCCCCGGCTTGCGAGGCGAGCACCTGGCTGGTGGCGACGATGCCGCCCGTGGAGTGAACGGCGGAGCGTCCGTGAGAGCGGTCTGTCCGTTGTGCGAGGAGCGTGGTGGAGAGCAGTAAGACGAGAAACAGAAAACGCATGGTTCCTTGCATCGTAGCCCCATTGAGGCAAGGACGGCAAAACCGGCCCGGACTTTCCGCATCTGGCCGGCGGCGCGATCGGATCCAGGCGCCCGAAGCGCCCAGCGGACTTAGACTAATGCCCGGCCTGAAGCAGCCTCGGATCGAGCAGCAGGACCTGCCCCCCGGCCCCCACTGACTCCTGCGGCACCAGCACCGTCTGCTTGACCGCCCGCACCCGCACCGGTTTCATCGCCGGCGCCGCGGCGTGGGCGGTTTTCTGCGATGGCCCATCCCAGTCGTTCTCTTCATCGACCTTCTTTTTGGCCACGAGGACCATGCGGACCATCCGTTCCGACACCCCATTCTTCGCCAGAAAAACCAGCCCTTCCACCGACGTATCAAAGCGCGACGGCTGGGTCTGCACCAGCTCCGCTAAAAAACGCTCGCCGTAGCCGGCCCGCGCCAGCAGTACCAGGCCCTCGTTGTTCAGGTATTGTTTCGACCATGCATCGCTGGCCAGAGTGGTGGCCATTGAACCAGCCACGGCGAGGAGGAGAAGAGATTTTGTCGGCATCAGAATGCTCTCCCTGCCCTTATCGTCCATGCGGCCCTCAATTTAGTGGAAAACCCGGTGAGGCCGGGCCGATAAGACCGCATGGCGCCAATCGTCTTCAACTGGGTATCCCCTT
>VFZX01000494.1 GCA_016871015.1 Acidobacteriota bacterium
TATTGACAATCGCGCGGAGAAGGTGTAAGGTGAAGATCGAGCCGCACCCGCCCTTGATAAGTGTCAAGCAAGAATCCAGGCTAAAGTGTCAAGGATGTGTCCGGTCGCGCACTCCAGCATACAACTTTTAACGGCAAACCGGTCAAGAGGAGGTTGCCCTACTACCCTACCAGCCCAGTGCGTAGTCGTCTTTGGCCGGGCTCACTGCTCCGTGCATCACACCGGTGGCTGGATTGATCCACACCATCTTGACGGCGCCAACACCGGAGGGCTGCTGGGAGTAGGGGCGCTGCATGCGTGTCGTTTCCAGCTTGTGGCCCCTGGCGGCGAGCGCCTCGCCAATCCGCGCGGCAAGCACGTCGGGAATGATGAGCTTGTCGCCGGGCGGCTGCGGATAGTTGGAAGCGTGGAAATTGGACGTCATGACGGTTGGCTGTTCGAGAGCACGCTGTGGATTCATGCCGAACTCGACGATGTTCAGGAAGGCCTGGAGGAGCGCTTGGGGCTGGTTGTCGCCGCCGGGCGTGTTCCAGGCGAGTACCGGCTTGCCATCCTTCAACGCGAGCGCGGGATTGATTGTGTGGCGGGGACGCTTGCCCGGAACGAGCGCATTCGGATGCTTCGGATCGAGGCTGAAGTAGGGCATCCGGTTGTTGAGGACGAATCCCCCGCCCTCGACCACGACACCGCTGCCAAAAGTCCCGTTGACGCTGTGGGTGACCGAGACGAGATTGCCGAACCGGTCGGCGATCGAGAACGACGAAGTGCCACCGGGCTCGCCGTGCGGCGCCACGCCGGACATGGCGCGGTCCGGCCGGATCAGCTTGCGGCGCGATTCGGCATAGGACTTCGACAGCAGCCGCTCCACCGGAATACCGGGCACAAACCGCGGATCGGCGATGTAGCGGTCGCGGTCAGCGAATGCGAGCTTCAGGGCCTCGACAATCGTGTGGACATAGGAAGCGGAGTTGTGGCCCATCGACTTGAGGTCCACGGGCTCGAGGATATTGAGCGCCTGGAGCAGCACGATCCCTTGGGAGTTCGGAGCGGACTGGTAGACGTCGTAGCCCTTGTAACCGGAGCGGATCGGGGAGGTCTCCTCAGGCTGGCAGGACGCCAGGTCGTCATAGCGCAGCAGTCCGCCGTTCTTCTCGTAGAAGTCCGCGGTCATACGGGCGATCGAACCCCGGTAGAAGGCCTGCGCGCCGTGGAGGGCGATCTCGCCGTACGTTCGCGCCAAGTCCGGCTGTATGAACACATCGCCGGGCTCGAACGGACCGCCGTTGTTGAGTAGCGCCGCCACAGAGGACTTCCACGGCGACAGCTTCTTGATCGAGGCATTGTGGTTGCCCGCGCACCACGCGGTCAGCGGATGTCCTTTGCGGGCCGCCTCGATCGCGCCGGCCAACACATCGGGATACTTCATCGTGCCGTACTTGCGCAAAGCGAGATCGAATCCGCCGACGGCGCCCGGCACGGTGTTGGCGAGCATCCCGCTCGACGGGATCCCGCCCTCGGCGCGGTAGCGTTCGATCGTGGCGAGCTTGGGCGCGGGTCCAGTGGCGTTGATGAAGACGACGCGCTTTTCCTTTGCCAGGTAGGCAAGGATGAACGCGTCGCCTCCGATGCCGGACTGATGCTGCTCGACGACGCCGGTCATGTAGAACACGGCGGCCGCGGCGTCGAAGGCGTTGCCGCCACGTTCGAGTACTTGGACTCCGGCGCGTGCCTGCAAGGGATGCTCAGCGGCCACCATGCCGTTGGTGCCGAGGACCTCGGTCCGCCAATAGGGATCCTTGACTTCCGGAGGATCCTGGGCCCGGCACAGCGCCGCGAGCGCGAGCAGGATGCAGCTTGCGCGCATCGCGCTATTTGGGCTGCGGAACGATGCGCAGGTAGGGTTTGGGCGCCTTCCAGCCGTCTGGAAACTTCTGCCGCGCCTCGTCGTCAGAGACCGCGGGGAGAATGATCACGTCGCCGCCGTCCTTCCAGTTCACCGGGGTCGCGACCTTGTGGCGCGCCGTGAGCTGGATTGAATCGACCACCCGCAGGACTTCGTCGAAGTTCCGGCCCGTGCTCATCGGATAGCTGAGCATCAGTTTGATCTTTTTGTCCGGTCCGATGACGAACACGGTGCGGACCGTTGCGTTATTGGCGGCGGTGCGGCCCTCGCAGGTCTCACCCGCTTCGGCCGGAAGCATGTCGTAGAGCTTGGCGACTTCCAGTTTCGGGTCGCCGATCATCGGGTAGGTCACCTTGTGGCCCTGGGTCTCTTCGATATCAGCCGCCCAGCGCGAGTGGTTGTCCACCGGATCGACACTGAGTCCGATCACCTTGCAGTTGCGCTTGTCGAATTCGGGCCGGAGCCCGGCCATGTAGCCCAGCTCGGTTGTGCAGACGGGCGTGAAGTCCTTGGGGTGAGAGAACAGGATTGCCCAGCCGTCACCAATCCAGTCGTGGAAGTTGATTGTGCCTTGGGTGGTTTCGGCGGTGAAATCAGGCGCCGTGTCGTTGATGCGCAGTGACATGTCGGTCTCCTTCTTCTGTAGAGTTTACAGAAAGAGCCGCTCGTAGGTCCAGTAAAAAGCTGTCACCGCGATCAGAAGCGACGCCGGGACCGCGATCCGCGCGCGGTACCAGGAGCGCTGCGACCAGCGCCATCCCACCAGAAGGAACGCGAGTCCGATCACCGTCAATTGGCCTGCTTCGACACCGAGGTTGAATGTCAACAGGGCGGTCACGAATTCGGAGCGGGGCAAGCCGAGCTCCTGCAGCACGCCTGCGAATCCCATGCCGTGCAAGAGCCCGAACACGAATACGAGTCCCACGCGCCAGGATTTGAGCTCCGAGAGGAAAATGTTCTCAACGGCGACGTAGGCAATCGACAGGGCGATCACCGGCTCGACGATACTCGCCGGAACATTGATGAGTCCGTACATGCTGAGACCGAGCGTGATCGAATGGGCGGCCGTAAACGCGCTCACTTGCCACAGCACCGAGCGCAAGCGGCTCGAGAGCAGATAGATTCCGAGGACGAACAGCGTGTGATCGAGTCCGTGCGGAATGATGTGGGTGAATCCCAGGACCAGGTACCGCCAAGCGATGCTCCAGCGGTCCATGGGCATGGTAGAGAGGACCGAAATGGGCTCGCTCGTGCGGCCGCCTTCAAGCCACACCGTGGCAGGAGTCTCGCCGGGTCCGGTGCGGACCGACAGGGCATACTGGACGAACGTCCAGCCGTAGCTCCAGGTGAAGTTGCTCGCGCCTGCTGGAATCGCGCCTGTCAGCCGGATCGTCGCCAGAATCGCGGAGTTCGCGTCCACTGGCGGAGTGAGCTTGAGCCCGATCGCGGGCTGCACCGCGACGCCGTCAAACTGGATCTTGACCCGCCGCCGGAATTCCTGCTCGCGCGCAGCAATCAATGGCTCGAGCCGCGCGGCGTCGAGACCTTCGGCCAGTTCGCCACCGGCAATCTGCTCGAGCTTTTCGGCGAGATTCGTAGCATCGGTGGCGATCTCGACTTCATACGTGCGGGCGCTGTCGAAGTTGACCAACACACGCGTGGTTCCAATTTCGTGAGCCGGGGCAAGCACGGCCAGCACGAGCGTTAACAGGAACCGCATCTCAATCCGCCTTGACCGCGGTCTGCGCCGGACCAAACGTCAACGACGCCCAGAAGCTCTGCCACTCAGCACCGGAACCGGCGGGCGCGGGCACCATGTGGACCGCCTTGACCAGCCACATCTTGGCGGCGGCCGGCAGCCGGAGCTTCACGCGGCCATCCTTGCCGCTGCGGGCCGACACCTTTTCGTCCGGATTCGCGCGGTTCATGGCCACCACGAGTGCGCCTTCCAGCGGCTTGTTCTCATAGGTCAGGCGTACAGGCAGCTCTTCCCCCGCGCGTAGCGTGTATGGATTCCGCTCGGCCACGAGCTCAAGTGTGAAACCCAGGGTTCTGTCACCCTGCGCCGGGCTGGGGGTTCCGGAGAGCACCAGGCTTTTGGCGCAACGCGAGAACAACTCGCGGGCGGCGGCTCCGGTCAGATTCTTGCGGGCGCGCTCGGCGATCACGCCTTCGAGCCCTTCTTCCTTCAAGTATTGGTTGAACTGGGCGGCCGGGAGCTCCACCGGACTCGCGTTGCTGCGGTATCCGACCACGTGCATCCCGGCGGCCGAAGCGCGGATGTACCCGGCGGGATCGGACCCATTGCGGCCCGGCACTTGCTTGCGCCCTTGCGCGTCCTCGACCACGAACTGGTTGATCAACGATGGATCGCGGGGAATCGGATCTCCGAGCAGGTCCTGCCCAACGCGGAGCTTCAATCCAACTACCTGGCCGGGGGCGGGCGAGAACGAGGCTGGCTCGATCCACATGTCGTGGGCCAGGCAGGCGGTGGCGGCGAAGAAGAGGAGTCTCACGGTTTTCCCTTTCAACAGAGGACCGGAGCGGCCCGCGCGGGCTTGCGCGAATCCGCTCCGGTTCCCGCTACGTTCTAGCTTACGGCACTGGGATGTCGGGGACGGTGGGCGTGTTGGTTCCGCCATGTCCCTGCAACAGACCCTGATGCGCCAAAGACAGGAACGGGAAGCGGTTGAGGAAGTTCTTGTCGTTCACCTCAACGCCCCGGGCCAGTCCGGCAGCCGGGTTGCCGGCCGCGATCAGGCTGATCAGGACCGTGTTCACGTTCACCTGGTGCCGGTTGGCCGCGGTGCCGCCGCCGAGCTTCCGGCCGTTCGGGAAGCTCGAGTCGATGGAAGCATCGATCGTGATGACGTCGCCGGTTGAGCCGTCCTGGACCGGGATCGGCCGCCCCAGGTTGACCGCCGTGATGATGTCGACGCGGGGGCCCTTCAGCGTGGCGACAGTCGCGTCCGGAAGACCGAGAGCCTTGTAGACGCCCAGCGCGTCGAGGTCGCGGACCAGCACCGGGAACAGGATGTCGGCGCCGAAGTTGGTCACGTCGGTCGCTGGCGTGGTGCGCAGGTACTGGGTGTGGGCTGGGCCCCTAAAATGAGACAGGCAGTTAAGACTCAACCTTCATCGAATGGAGAATTGAGTCATGGGATTATCACGTAGGAAGTTCACCAAGGAATTCAAGCTGGCCGCGGTGAGGCGGCTGG
>VFZX01000495.1 GCA_016871015.1 Acidobacteriota bacterium
ACGATCGCGCTGACGCTCGCCTCCGGGTCCATCATCATTCCCTCGGTGAGCTTCACGCCGATCTCTTCGGGCTGCAGCAGCTTCCAGATCCCCTGTTGATCGTCCAGGTTCGGACACGCCGGATAGCCAGGACTGTAGCGTTTGCCCCGGTATCGCGACGTGAACCGTTGCTGCATCGTCATCTCCTCTGGATCAGGAAAGCCCCACTCCTCGCGGATCCGCCGGTGCAAGTACTCCGCACACCCCTCGGCCGATTCGATCGCAAGCGCCTGCAACGCGTGCGCCTTGAAGAACTGGCCCGCGGACTTCGCCTCCTCGGCCCTCTCGCGAATCCCCTCGCCCGAAGTCACCACGAACACCGCCACGGAATCGCGCTGGCCGTTGGACGGAAGCACGTAGTCCGACAGGCAGAGTCCATTCTCACGCGGCTGCCGGCCGAAGTGGAAACTGTGGGCTGGTGACGACGCCCCCGCTTCGAACAGGTGGATCCCGTTGCCGTCCCGCTCGGCCTCGAAGTACCGCCACACGGCGCGGATCTTCAGGAACCGCCCGGCCTCCTGCTTGACCTCTTCAAGGTCGTGGTACAGGGCCAGCGCCGTGGGATCGCGCTCGGCGAGCTTCGCCTCAAACGGACCCTTGAAGCCCAAGTGGCGTCCGTACAGCATGTAGGGATTGATGTAGCTCCACACCTCGGCGACATTGCCGATCAGCCGCACGCGGCGGTCCGGGTAGGGAAGCGGTGGCACCGGAACATCCACGCGGACTTTGCCGGACCGCGCCGTGCCTGGATCCGCCACGGGAACCTCGTGCCGCGCGCCAAAGTCGATCTCTTCGGTAAACACGTGCGACGCCAGCGCCTGCTCGCGCTTGCCCGGATCCATGATCGTGTTCATGATGCCGAGACCGGTCATCGCATCCTTGGCGTAGAACGTCGGCGAGTGGTAGGCGGGGCCGATCTTTCCGTTGGTGAACTTTTCCGAAAGCGCGGCGCCTCCCACAAGCAGCGGGACCCTGACCCCCGCAGTCCGGAAATCTTGCGCCGTGAGCACCATCTGTTGCGCACTCTTCACCAGCAGTCCCGACACTCCGATCGCGTCCGGCTGGTGTTCGCGCCAGGCTTTGATCAGGTCCTCGGGCGGGACCTTGATTCCCAGGTTGATCACCTCGTAGCCGTTATTGGCCAGGATGATCTCGACCAGGTTCTTGCCAATATCGTGGACATCGCCCTTCACCGTCGCCAGGACCACGCGCCCGCGCGCCGCCGTCTGGCTCTTCTCCATGAACTGCTGGAGATGGTTCACCGCGGCCTTCATCGCCTCAGCCGACTGCAGGACCTCGGCGACGATCAGCTCATTGTTGTTGAACAGACGCCCGACTTCGGTCATGCCGTCCATCAGCGGACCGTTGATGATGTCGAGCGGCGCCACGCCCTCGGCGAGCTTGAGGTCAAGGTCCGGCACAAGGCCGTCCTTCGATCCTTCGATGATGTAGTTGGCCAGCCTCTGGTCCAGCGGCAGGTCCGCCTTCTTCGGTTTCTCCTTGGCCGCCGCGCCGCGGTAATGCTCGGCGATGGCCGCGATGTGGAACTGATTGACCGCCACCTTCTGCTCGCGCGTCTGCTCGCGCCAGTCACGCGGCGCTTCCGGCATGGATGGCGGCGGATAGTTGAACAGCAGATTCTCCGCCAGCTCGCGCTCGCCGGCCGGAATCGAGGCGTAGCGCTCAAGTTTTTCCGCGTTGACGATCGCCAGGTCGAGCCCCGCCTTGGTGCAGTGATAGAGGAAGACAGAGTTGACGATCTCGCGTGCCGCGGCCGGGAGCCCGAACGAGATGTTCGAGACACCGAGCACGGTCTTCACATACGGGATCCGCTCCTTGATCAGCCGGACGCCTTCCACCGTCTCTGCCGCGCCGCCAATGTAGTTCTCGTCGCCGGTCGCGCAGGGGAACACAAGCGGGTCAAAGATGATGTCCTCGGGTGGGATCCCGTACTTGCCCGTCAGCAGATCGTGGCTGCGCTGGGCGATGGCCAGCTTGCGCTCGCGCGTGAAAGCCTGTGCCTGGAGCTTGTCCTCGTCGATCGTACCCACCACCAGCGCCGCTCCGTAGGCTTTGGCGATGGGGCACATCTTCTCGAACTTCTCCTCGCCGTCCTCGAGGTTGATCGAGTTGATAATGCTCTTTCCCTGGCAATAGGTGAGCGAAAGCTCCACCGCGGCCGGATCCGTGGTGTCAATCATCACGGGTGCCTTGATCTTGGCGATCAGCTTCTCGTAGAACGGCGGGATGTCGCGCCGCTCATCGCGCTCGGACTGCTGCAGGCAAACGTCGACGACATGCGCCCCGTTGCGGACCTGGCGCCTGGCGATATCGGTGGCCTCTTCCCACTTCTCCTCGTTGATCAGCTTCTTAAAAGCGCGCGAGCCGATCACGTTGGTCCGCTCGCCCACGATCAACGGACGCACTGAGTCCTCGGCCTCCACCAGCTCGATGCCCGAATAGAACGCCCGCCTCAATGCGGCCGGTGTGGCGCGGGGCTTCTTGCCCTCAGCCATTCGTGCGATGGCCGCGATGTGCGCCGGTGTGGTGCCGCAGCAGCCACCCACCAGATTCAGCCAGCCCGCGTCGGCGAACCGCTCGAGCTGCGCCGCCAGCGAATCCGGACCCTCCGGGAATGAGCCATCCGGGAGGGGAAGTCCGGCGTTCGGATAACACGACACACGCGCTGGTGACATCGCGTGGATGGTGCGCAGATGGTCGGTCATGAACTCGGGTCCGGTGCCGCAGTTCAAGCCGAGGGCCAGCAGGTTGGCGTGGCTGAGCGACGCGGTGAACGCGTCCACACCCTGGCCGGCCAGCAGTGTCCCCATCGTCTCCACGGTGCCCGACACGATCACCGGATAGCGGTCCCCCAGCTCGCCGAACAACTGCTCGATCCCGAGAATTCCCGCCTTGACCGTGCGTGCATCATTGCAGGTCTCGAGCAGCAGGATATCGGCGCCGCCTTCGATGAGGCCCTTCGCCTGGCGATAATATCCGTCCCGAAGCTGGTCGAATGTGACTCCGCCGTTGACGCTGATCACCTTTGTGGTCGGACCCATGGATCCCGCCACCCACCGGGGACGTCCCGGACGCGAGTGGGCATCAGCCTGCTCTCGCGCGATAGCGGCTGCCGCGCGGTTCACCTCGGACACTTTGTCCGCAAGGTGGAACTCGGCCAGCGACACGGGATGTCCGTTGAACGAATTCGTTTCGACGATGTCGGCGCCGGCTTCAAGATAGGCGCGGTGGACTCCCGCAATCAGGTCCGGCCGGACCAGGTTCACGTGGTCGACGCAATTCTCGTAGGCGGGCCCGCCGTAGTCTTCAATCTTGAGTTTTGCCTGAAGGATGCTGCCCATCGCGCCGTCGATAATGGCAATGCGGCTGCTCAGCGCGTCCAGGAGGGCCTGGCGGCGGATTTGGGATTCGGTCATGAGGGAGAAACTACAGTGTAGCGTTGCCAGCCCGGCGCGTTGCCAGCCCGGCCGAAGCAGCGGGAAAATGGCTGGATGGGTTCGAAGCGCCTTGTGCCACTAAGTTTCCGGATCGCGTGCTGGGCGCTGACCGCGATGGCAGCCGGTCAGGTCTTGGGACTGTTGATCACGGTGGTGTTCGAGCTTCGGCGCGAGTATTTCAATGTCTCCGTCGTGGACCGCGAAGTCCGCGTCGAGATGCGCCTGGCGCCTCCATCACGCCCGCGCCCCGTGCTTTTCGTGGTGGAGGATTTGCGCCTGCTTCGGGCCTCTCCGGTTGCGCACGAGGAGTTCCGGGCAACATCCGCAAGAATGCTTTCGCCGGCTCCATCGCGGCATTGGAATTCTTGGATGAGTGGACGCCGGGTTCGCGGCACGAAGGGGCCCGCGTACCAGGCAGTCCGGTCTCGATCGATCCGCGCGGGCGGGACGAACTCTTCGCCAGTGCGGTTATGACCTGGCTGATCATTGGCTTTGCGTGGATGGCCTGGGCTGGAGTGTCCCAGGTGCCATGGTGGCCGGCGCTCGCCCGCCGCGGATTGGTGCTTGTGTTGCTGATTCCCGTGATGGCTGCCAAGTTTGCATTCGATGCGCGGGCGGAAAGGCGCCACGAACAGGCGGTCCGGCGAGTTGCCGTGGAAGGGCGTGCGCGCATGGCGACGGTGGACTCGGTGATCAGCGGGTTTACTGCGCGGAAGGTCCGTGTGATTGATCCGGATGGCGTGCGTTTGTACCTCACCCAACAGTCGCTCGGATATTGCGAGTACGAGTGGAACCATCAAAAGCTTCGCGGCGTGACGGAAGCCCCCTTGCCCGAGGGACAGCCCTGCAGGGGACTCCTTAACGTGGCGGATCCGCTCGACGTGAAATGGGAGTACCGTTAGCCGGCCTCAGCCGCCGTGCTTGGACCGCTCGTAGTGCTGCCGCAGCAGGTCCTTGCCGTAGTCGTTGCCGTTCGGCGTCCGGACCACGACGTGGATGTGCTCGCGGTTGGGCACGTTCGGCGGGTTGATGTGCCGCAGACCCGCCGGGCGTTGATGATCAAACTCGATCAGGATCACCGGACTGTGGATCCGGTAGTAGAACACGCCGCCGGGCTCAGTGGACCCAATCCAGGCGAACCAGGTCCGGTCGAGGTGCTTGGCGGCTTCTTCCATTTTCACCCGTGCGTGGCCGTCGTCCATGTTGTCGACGAAGAGCTTGATCAGCGCGGTCAGGGCCCGGCGCTGGGCGGCGGTCATGTCCTTGCCGGAGGCGCCTGAGTAGTCGAGGTCGACGTTGTCCTTGAACGCCTCGGTCAGATTGTTGTTGGCGGTCTTGGAGACTTCAAGGACAGCCTTGGCGCGTTGCTTGTCATCGAGTCCACGGAGGAACTCGAATCCCTTGGCCTGCTCCTCTTGCAGAATGACGGTCCCCTTGTATTTGCCCGCGGTTGCGATCACCGGCTCGGACCCCACGAACAGAGGCGTCATCACCACCTGGTCGCCCATGACGAAATAGTGTGCGAACCGGAGACATCCTTGACAAGTGTGCCGGTGGGCGGTTGACACAAACGAAGGGTAACCGGGGGACAGCGGTTAAGCTGGGGGATGCCCT
>VFZX01000496.1 GCA_016871015.1 Acidobacteriota bacterium
TCACCTCTCGCCAGGGCATCCCCCAGCTTAACCGCTGTCCCCCGGTTACCCTTCGTTTGTGTCAACCGCCCACCGGCACACTTGTCAAGGATGTCTCCGGTTCGCACACCTACGCAGATTGCGGAACTCCTCAAGCGTGCCGCGCGTTGGCAGCAAGTCAACCGGTTCCACGTGCGGCTGAAGGAGATGGGACTTCCGAGCTCGCGGCTGGAATCCTGTCGAATCTTGGCCGGATCGATGTGATCGAGGTCATCGCAGACGGCTTCGTGGAGGGCGCGCAAGGCGACCGGCGCGTGCTGCGGACGTTTGTTCGCGGCGGGGGAGTGGAGATCGGGCACCTTGCCGCGCCTCCGCGCAACGATCCGCCTGGCAGCGACCAGGACGAGGGCGGCTGGCTCACGGCGGTGATCAGCCAGTCGAGGTGTCCTCTGCTGCTCGACCTGCACCGCTCTTGCTCCCGGGCCGCTCACCGTGATTCTCGAGCGTGACGGATCCTACCCCGCAATGGACACACTCCTGGCGCAACTCGACGCCGCAAGGGCCGCGGTTGCACGTGGCCGCGCAAAGCGGGTCCCGTGACCGGACCGCGTCTTGCGGCATGGCTCGATGCCGCGGAAACCCAGGCGATCCTTGCGATCGACCGCCTGGGTCCCGAACTTGCCAGCCGCAGCTTCGGGAAGAAGAGCGCCGGGAAGAAGTTACCGAAGCGGTAGCTTGCCCTGCGCGTCTTCCGCCAACTCTTCTTCCGGCACAACTCCCGCCGCCGCCACCATATCGCCTTCCTCCATCCGCACCAGCCGCACGCCCTGGGTCGAGCGTCCCGCCTGGCGGATCTCCGCCGACTCGATCCGGATGATCTTTCCGTCCTTGGTGATGATCATCAGGTCCGAGGTGTCCTTGACGTGCAGGCACGCGACCACGGGTCCGGTCTTGGACGTGGTCTTCATGTTGATCACGCCCTTGCCGCCACGCGACTGCTCGCGGTAGTCGCCAAGCTTGGTGCGCTTGCCGTAGCCCTGCTCGGAGATCGCCAGCACAAGACCCGTCAGCGCGGTCTGTTCATCAACGACCTCAGTGCCCACCACCACATCGCCTTCATCGAGCGAGATGCCGCGGACTCCGCGGGCCGGGCGTCCCATGGCGCGCACGTCTTCCTCGGGGAACTTGATGGCCATGCCCTCGCGCGTCCCGATGAAGATGAAGTCCTTGCCGTTGGACAGCCGTGCGGCGATCAACTCGTCGCCCTCGTCGAGCGAGCAGGCGATAATACCGCGCGACAACGGATTGTCGAACTCGGTAAGCTCGCACTTCTTGATCACGCCCTGCTTGGTGACCATGACGATGAAGCGTCCGGCCTCGAACTTGTCTACCGGCAGGAACGCCTTTGGAGTCTCGTCACTCTGCAGGTTGATCAGGCCTGAGATGTTCTTGCCCTTCCCCGCCGTTCCCGCATCCGGGATGTGATAGATCTTGAGCCAATAGACGCGGCCCATGTTGGTGAAGATCAGCAGATAGGAGTGGGTGTTGGCGAGGATCAGGTGCTCGACCACATCCTCAGTCCGGGTGCCCATCCCGATGCGTCCCTTGCCGCCGCGTGACTGGCGCCGGTAGGTGTCGATTGGAGTCCGCTTCAGGTAGCCCGAGCGGGTCACCGTCACCGCGACGTCTTCCTGCTGGATCAGGTCCTCAAGGACGATCTCGCCCGGATCCTCCACAATCTGGGTCCGGCGGGCGTCGCCGAACTGCTTGCGGACTTCTTTGAGCTCCTCGGTGATGACGCCGCGCAGCTCTTTGTCTGAGCCGAGGATCTCCATGTAGCGCGCGATCATTTTCTGGATCTCGGCCAGCTCATCGAGGATCTTCTGGCGCTCCATGCCGGTGAGGCGTTGGAGTTGGAGCTCGATGATGGCCTGTGCCTGGCGCTCAGAGAAGTCGAAGCGCCCCACGAGTCCATCGCGCGCTTCTTTGGGAGTTCCGGCAGCGCGGATGATCCGGATCACCTCGTCCATGTGGTCAAGCGCCTTACGGAATCCGAGCAGGATATGCTCGCGCTCGCGCGCCTTGCGCAACAGGTAATCCGTGCGCCGGCGGACCACTTCCACCCGGTGCTCGATGAACCGCTTGATGCAATCGATCAGACCAAGCTCGCGCGGCTGGCCGTTCACGATGGCCAGCATGATGATGCCGAAGTTCAACTGGAGCTGCGTGTGCTTGTACAGGTTGTTGAGAACCACTTCGGGATTCTCGCCGCGCTTGAGCTCGATCACCACGCGCATTCCGTCGCGGTCACTCTCATCCTGGACGTTGGAGATGCCCTCGATCTTCTTCTCGTTGACCAGGGCGGCGATGTCCTGGATGAGCTTGGACTTGTTGACCTGGTAGGGCAGCTCGGTGACGATGATCGACTCGCGGTCCTTGCCCAACTGCTCGGTGGCGGCCTTGGCGCGCATCTTCACGGATCCGCGGCCGGTCTTGTAGGCCTGCAAGATCCCCTCGCGTCCCAGGATAAATCCGCCGCCCGGGAAATCCGGGCCCTGGACGTACTGCATGATCTCGGCGAGCGTCGCGCTCGGGTTGCGGACCAGCTCGATGGTGGCGTCGACAATCTCGGTGAGGTTGTGCGGCGGGATATTGGTCGCCATGCCCACCGCGATTCCCGAAGCTCCGTTGATCAGCAGGTTCGGGACGCGGGTGGGCAGCACTTCCGGCTCGACAGTGGTGTCGTCGTAGTTCGGACGGAAATCGACGGTCTCCTTGTCAATGTCCTCGAGCAGCGCCGAGGAGATGCGGGCCAGGCGCGCTTCGGTGTAGCGCATGGCCGCGGGCGGGTCGCCGTCGATGGATCCGAAGTTGCCCTGGCCATCGATCAGCGGATAGCGCATGTTGAACTTCTGCGCCAGCCGCACCAAGGTGTCGTAGATCGCGCTGTCCCCGTGCGGATGGTACTTGCCCATCACCTGTCCGACGATACGGGCGCACTTCTTGGTCGGCTTGTTGTGGCCGATTCCCTCCTCGTCCATCGTGTAGAGGATCCGGCGGTGGACGGGCTTGAGTCCGTCGCGGACATCAGGCAACGCCCGGCCCACGATAACGCTCATCGCGTAGTCGAGATACGACCGGCGCATCTCGTCTTCAATGTTGATGGGAATCTGGTTCTTCGCGCCGTCACCTCCGAGCGGAAGCTGAGCGGGCGGCCCCTTCGGGGGTTCGTTTTCTGCCAAGGAAGGCTCCTGTCGGAATGCTGAGGACTTTGCTCTATTTTACCAGCCGGGACCGGTGTTATGCTGTTTCGAGTGAAGCGTCTTCCCCTGATTCTGTTTTGTGGGCTGGCTCATTTGGCGTGCGGACAGCCGCCGCGGCCGGCCGTTAAGAGCAGCGGGCCGCGACAGCATGCGCAGGAGGCGCCCGGCAAGTTCGACTACTACGTGCTGGCCCTGTCGTGGTCGCCGCAGCACTGCTCCGGACCGGGCGGACAGCGCGACCGCTTCCAGTGCGCCGGCGAGCGCCAGTTCGGATTCATTGTGCATGGACTGTGGCCGCAGTTCGAGCGTGGCTATCCGGAGAACTGCAGCCACGATCCTGGCCCGGATAAGACGGCTATCGACGCGACCCTGCCGATCATGCCGAGTCCCGGGCTGATGCGGCACGAATGGTCCAAGCACGGAACCTGCACGGGGCTGACTTCATCCCAGTACTTCGCGCAGATCCGCAATACGTTCGCCGCGATCCGGATTCCGGAGGAGTACCGGACTCCACTCAAGCGGATCACGACCGCGCCCAAGGACATCGAGTCGAAGTTCGTTTCGGCGAATCCGGGGATGACGGCTCAGTCCGTGGCGGTGGTGTGTTCGAACAACGGCCGTTTCCTGCAGGAGGTCCGTTTGTGCCTGGACAAGCAGATGAAGCCGCGCCCGTGCTCGGCGGACGTGAGGGACTGCCGGAGTCCCGAGATCATCATGCAGCCGGTGCGGTAGCCAGCCGTTTCTCCCAACCGAGAAACGCTTCGACGGCGCTGCGGCCGTAAACCGGCTGCACGATCATTCCATGCTTCGTGAACCGTTTCCCTGGCCTCATACCTGCCTGGATGAGGCAGTCCTTGATGAAGTCCGCCTCATCGTGGTCCTTGAGCACCAGCCGGACCTCCCAGCCTTTTTTGTACGCCGGGGTTCCGCGGCGGCTCTCGTCCGGTTTGCGCGTGTAGCCCGACTCGATGAGGCACGCGGCAAGGACCGTCTGGGAGGGCGTGAGATCCGTCCGGGAGCGGGGTTGGCGGGCGGCGGCCATCCCGCTTAATTTAGCGGAAAATGGTGAGCGTTACATGCCCCAAATAGTGAGACCGGCCTCGGTGCGCCGGAAAATCTTCTGATCCCAAGGGATTTCGGGACGGCGGTCGAAGATCACCAGGTGGCCATCGGTGGTTCCTGACGTCTGCATGTAATCCTTCGTCTGTGTGATCCCAGCGGCGATGGTGGCATCGAGCGACTTGTGCAGCAGCTTCAGTTCGATCACCACACGCTGCGTCTGGCCGGCTTGGTCCTTCCAATGGATGAGCAGGTCCGTGCGGCGGCGCCCGAGTCCGTACTCGCGGTCGATCCGTCCGCCGCCGTTGACGATCCGCTGCAGGAACGCCTGCATGAGCAACTGTGGACCCGCTTCCTGATAGCTGAACCGGCCCAGCCAGTGTTCGGAGTTCTCGCGGAAGAACTGCTGGAACGCTTCGAGCAGCGCTTCCATCCTCAGGCGTCCGCGCTCGTCCACGTACCACGCTGCCTTGTGCGTCCCAAGAAAATCGGTCTGGACTTCGAACGTGATCTCGCGGGGAATCACTTCGGCGTAAATGGCGTTAGAGATCTCGATGCCGTCAGGACCCCGCCGGAGAAGCCCGAGGTCGACGGCGTACTGCGCGTCGTCGGACTGCTCATCCAGTTGACGCTCGCCGCCGGTGAGAATCGGCTGCATCACCCGCTTGACACGCGGCTCGCTCAGCTTGTCCGACAACTGGTCGAGGTGGGTGTCGCGGCGCAGGATCAGGTTCTCCTTGGCCTGCTCGATGATCCCGGTGGTGATGGGACGTGACCGGTCCTTGCCTTCAGGCATGCGG
>VFZX01000497.1 GCA_016871015.1 Acidobacteriota bacterium
CCCAGTAACCCTCTTATCGTTTCGTTGAAACGCAGCCCGGCCACCACCGACATATACAACACCGCACGCAAGTGCCCTCGCCCACCCCAGATCCGCCTTCTGCCTCGGCTCTTCTCGCTCTCGTTGTTGAACGGTGCCACGCCCACCAATGCCGCGATCTCTTTGCGGCTCAATGTTCCCAACTCCGGGAGTTCCGCCACGATGCTACTGATCAGCACAGGGCCCACACCGGGCACCGTGTCCAGCAACTCCGCCTTCGCGCTCCATTCGGGATGCTTCCTGATCAGCTTCTGCACCTGCTCGTCGATTTGATTCAGCCGGCCACGCAGGAATCGTATGCTTACCTCCACGTCCCGACGCGCGGTCCCTTGCATCGACATCAGAAGATTCTGCTCTGCCACGATCATCTCTACCAGTTGCCGGTGGCGCGTCACCAAGTGCCGCATCTCCTCCAACTCCGGATCCGCTAATGGCCGAAACTGCCGGTTTCACCGCTTCACAGAAATGCGCCAAAATCTGCGCATCGATCGGATCAGTCATCGCCAGTTTTCCGACCGCTCGAGCGAAATCCCGCACCTGCCGCGGGTTGACGATCTGCCACTGCCGGGCCCGCCTTGATGAGTGCGTGCGCGCAGACTCGTAGCCACCCGTGGCCTCCATCACGATCAACTGAACCGGCTCTTTTGCCGCTAGGCCGAATGGCGACATCCAACCGCCTCTTCGACACGTCGATACCGGCCCACCTCACACACGCTCCGCTCATTCCAAAGCCCCCGTAAATATTGATTTCCGTTCCGCTCGCGCTTGCCGGATGCGGGCTCGACATCGGGACATCGGCCCAGGCATTCATTCGAGCTCGAATGGAGTGTTGTGGCGACCTGAAGCTAAGCTCGATCTTTGAGGTCAGCGTACGATCGATCTGCTACAAGACCAATATACAAGCGTACGTCTTGGTTCCAATGATAGTCGAACCCCATACGTCGTCTTCACCGGCCAGCTCGATTCGACGTCGCCAAACATTCAGTTCAACAGAACGGTAGAATGTCGTATGGAGAACTCGATTGGTTCAAAATCCCCCCTCTGCTGCCGCAGAGCACAACCCAGACGAGGCCGACGTAGCTTGGTACGCCCTTTACACTCGTTCCCATTGCGAAAAGGTAGTCCAGGAACGACTGACCGGGAAGGGATTTGAGGCGTTCTCACCGTTTTACACAGCCCGAAGGCGTCGCGGGAACCGAAATGCAGATGTGGATGCGCCGCTGTTTCCGAGTTACGTCTTCTGTCGACTGAACCCCCTGCACAGGCTGCCTATCCTGAAAACGCCCGGAGTCGTGTATATCGTGTCCCGAGGTGGACAGCCCGAGGCGGTCGAGCCGCTGGAAATCGCCTCCCTTCATACCATCATGAAGTCTGGCCGACCACTGCAACCCTGGGATTTTCTCCGTAGCGGCCAGAAAGTCCGCATCCGCACGGGTTGCCTGGCTGGCGCGGAGGGGTTTCTGCTTCGTGTAGAGAGCCGAGGCCGACTGATCGTCTCGCTCACGCTTTTGCAGCGTTCCGTGGCCGTCGAGATCGATCAGGAAGTTGTGGAGCCACTCTATTAGGCCTTAAGGGGGTAGTGTTGCAAAGAGTTTGCGCAGTGCTGATCGGCGGGGCCTGTTGTCGCAGATCGCTCTGTTCAGGCCGTCACTCCGAACAGCTTGTCAACGAATTTCATCTGTCCACGAACATCATCACCACCAACCCAGCGGACCTGCCCCTTCCGCATCATGTGAACTGCTTCGTATCCCGCGATCGTTCGCCTCGCCGCCCCAAATGCGCGGAATCCTTGCTTGGCGTTCACTCTCCTCTTGATCGCCCGGTGGTCTTGCTCGATGATGTTGTTCAGGCACTGCACCGGTCGGTGGCGACAGCGCCGGCGGATCACGCCCGTCCGCTTCAACTCCGGAATCGCCGCGCTGTAGGTGGCCGCCAAGTCCGTGTTGATCACTCAAGGTTGGCGATGCGCACCGTCGCAACGAGCAGCGAAATAGACTCTTGGCGGCATCCTTGTCCCGAAAGGCCGACAGGAAGAATGAGCAGACGCCGCCTCGTGGATCCAAAAGCCGGGGGCGTACTTCCACTACAACAATTGGGGTACTTGTTTACCGCCGCAGAACGTGAAAAATGGGCCATTTCTGGGGGGCAACGAGATTTTGCTGGACAAAAGCCGGATCCTGGGGTAGTGTAGATTTGGATGGACTCAGGAACGCGGGCCAAGTCGACAGTGGAACGCAGCGTGGAGATCGAATTCGTTCGCCGCGCCGAGTTAGAGAAGGCCGAACAAGAGATCGAGCGGCTGCGGGAGGAGAACACGCAGCTCCGGCAGCAGTTAGAAGGGGCCCAGCGCGGACAGAAGCGCCAGACCTCGCCGTTCTCCAAGGGCGAACCGAAGGCAAATCCCAAAGAGCCGGGCCGCAAATCCGGCGATGAGCACGGCGAACACCACCGGCGAGCAGTGCCGGAGACGGTGGACGAGCACTATGTGGCCGCGCTACCGACTCAGTGCGCCTGCGGCGGAGCGGTCGAGGTGGAGAAGACGAAGCGGCAGATCCAGGAAGACATCGTGCGGCGGAAGGTGGTGCGGGAGTTCGAGGTGGAGACCGGACACTGCGCCGCGTGCGGACAGTATCACCAGGGCCGCCACCCGTTGCAGACCTCGGACGCGCTGGACGCGGCGGGAGTGCAAGTGGGACCGGAAGCGGTGGCGCTGGTGACGGTCTTGAACAAGCGGATGGGGCTGTCGTTGGGCCGCGCGGTGGAGGTGCTCCGGACCGGCTACGGGTTGAAGATGAGCCGTGGAGGAGCATGGCGCGCGATGGAGCGCCTGGCGAGCAAGGCCAAGCCAACCTATGAGGCGGCGTGCGAGGTGGTCAAGCAGAGTCTGGTGGTCTGGATCGACGAGACGGGCTGGAAAAGTGGGCGGGAGGCTGCGGTGGCTCTGGGTGGCGGTGAGCGAACGGGCGGCCGTGTACAAGATCCAAGCCGGACGCAGCTACTAGCAAGCGGTGGAAATGGTGGGAGCCGGGTTCACCGGTTGCATGGTGCACGATGGATGGGGGGCGTACCTGAGGTTCGATCTGGCGCTGCACCAAAGTTGCCTGCAACACATCGTGCGCCGATGCCGGACGATGATGGAAATCCGCGCCGGCACGGCCGGACTGGCGAGCCGGGTGAACGAGATCGCCGTGAAGGGGATGGAAGTGCGAGACCGGCGCGAGCGCGGCGAGATCAGCGAGCACGGCATGTGGACGGCGGCGGGACGTCTGGCGGCGGACCTGGAACGAGTATTGAGCCTGCCGTGGATCGATGAGGCGGACCTTCGCCTGGTGAAACATCTGAGACGGCAACAGCCGTACCTGTTCACCTACCTGCACTGTCCCGGAGTGGAGGCGAGCAACAACCGCGCCGAGCGGGCGATTCGCCCGGCGGTGATCGCGCGGAAGGTATGGGGAGGCAGCCGGACGGCCAACGGCGCGATGGTCCAGCAGGTGTTGGTGAGCGTGCTGGAGACGTGCCGTCAGCAGGCCATCGACAGCGTCGAATGGATCACGGGGCTGCTGCGCGGACCAGCGACGGTGGCGTTGGATCTGGCACAGAGGCCGGGAACCGGGTAGGCCGGAAGTGGATGCCAGCCGTGGTCCGGATCATCCGGTGACGTTTGCCGGGCGCACGTTCCAGAAGCAGGAACTGGAGTTGATGCGCCAGATCAGCCAGGACTACGCCGTGTTGGGGATCACCGAGATCGCGCGCACGGTGTGCGAGTTGTTGGACTGGAAACGGCCCAGTGGGGGATTGAAGAACCACGAGTGCCGGCTGCTGTTCGAGCAGTTGCGGGATGAGGGCGTGCTGCGACTGCCGCCGGTCCGCGCGCTGGGTCCGCGCGGACCGAGGAAGGTGGCGCTCACCGAGGCCAGCCAACCCGGATGCGAGTTGACTGGTTCAGCGGCGGTGTGCGAGCCGTTGCGAATGACCCTGGTGACGGCGGCGAGCGAGGATAGCGCGTTGTGGCGCCAGTACGTGGAACGCTATCACTACCTCGGGTACCGAGCGCCGGTGGGAGCGCAGTTGCGCTACATGGTTCATGCGGGCGGCGCTGCCGGTGACACGGTGGTTGCGTGCCTGGGCTGGACGAGCCCAGCGTGGAAGATGGCGGCGCGGGACCGTTGGATCGGATGGAGCCCGTCCGAGCGGGAACGCAACCTGCAGTCGATCGTCAACAACAGCCGGTTCCTGATCTTGCCATGGGTCCGCGTGAAGGGGCTGGCGAGTAAGATCCTGGCGCGGTGCGCCAAGCAGTTGCCAACCGACTGGGCAGCACAATACGGGTACCGCCCCTTGCTGCTCGAAACGTTAGTCGATTCGGCGAGATTCAAGGGGACGTGCTACCGCGCGGCGAACTGGATCCATGCCGGATCCACTACTGGCCGCGGCCGGATGGACCGCTATCATGAGGCCGACGGCTCCCCAAAGGACATCTATCTTTACCCCCTTTGCCGCAACGTCCAGGCCCGCCTGCGGGCAGCCCATCCGGCCCTCCGGCCCGATCCAGCGCGGTAAACAAGTACCAATTGGGATTTCAACGTCGCTGGCGCGGTCTTCGAGCAACTCACGGGCAAGACTGTGTTTCAAACCCTGGCGGCAGATCTTGCGGCTCCCCTGCAGTTCCAGGATTTCGACGCGTCACGGCAGCGCATGCTTGGCGTCTCCACCGCGCTCATCAGCTGCCCGTGTTCGGCCTCCGACAACGGCTAGCTGCGCGCTTTTTCCAACAGCGCCCGCAACTGCCCTCTATCAACCTCGGCCACCTCTGGCTTCTTCATGCGCTCATCCTGTGCCGGAACCGCTTGTCCAACGGATACAACAACACCCGCTTGATCGAGCGGTTCGCACGCATGGTCTGATCGTCCTTGCCGCGGCCGGTTGTCTCGCCCACATCGATCCAGTTGGCCGCTCGATAACAGGTCCCCCGGAATCGCTCCGGATCGACGAACGTCTCGAGCAGACACACCGGATGCGCATACATCTTCTCCCAATCGGCGGCGATCCG
>VFZX01000498.1 GCA_016871015.1 Acidobacteriota bacterium
GTCACCGGCATTTTCGCCAAACACCGCGGCCGTGCGATGCGCCGACTGATCGGGCAGCGCGCCCCTCCGCGCAGTTACCGCCCCCGTCACCGGACTCCGTTCGGCACGCGCCGACTGGACCCGCTCATCGAAATACTCGAATCCCGCCGCCACAGCGGACCGCGACGCAAGCGCCTTATTGCCCTGAACTCGGTATCCGTAGGCGTCCGCGCGATTCCGGTCCATCGTGATGGTGTCGGTGATCCGCAATCCCTGCCGCCGCGAATCGTCGCGCAATGAGTTGAAAGAAAACCGCGCCTGCACGGAATCGAGGAAGCCCGCGCCGGACTTCTGATAGCTCAAGTAAGTCAGATGAGCGCGCTGGGGCTCGAAGACCGCCTGCAGCCGTCCGAGTCCACCCCACTGGTCGCGGTAGGAGTCCACCCCGCGCTGGTTGCTGTGGTGCCAGAACGCCGCGAGATTCTGGGTAGCGCCGGGCCGCCACATCCACTTGCCGGTGAACGCCGGCTGCGAGTACGCGGTCCCCGGCGGCCTGCTGCCGAGTAGATCACGCGCCCTCGCCGGATTCAGACCAAGCAGCCGCACCAGCACGCTTCGGCTGTCCACTCCACCCCCGGGGCGGAAGTCGCCGTGGCGCGCGTGACTTGCCGACAGCGACCCGGCCATCCATCGATTGGCGGCGGTCAGATGAGCGGTGCCCGCCCAGGACTGATCCACTGAGTCAAACGCCTGGCTCACTGCCGCTGACAGGAAGCGGCCAGACTCCGGCACCGGCAGGGCGGCCGACCGCAATTGCACTACGCCTCCCATCGCATCGCCGCCGTGAACCGCGCTCCCCGGACCCAGCAGGATCTCCGCTTCCTCGAGCGAGGCTGGCACTGCCAGCGCCAGGTACTGATTCGGACCCGACCGGAACAGCGTGTTGTTCAGCCGGACCCCGTCGATCAGCAGTCCCGTCTGATATCCAGTGAGTCCTCGCAGGAAGGGTGAGAACTGCCCTGGGGCCGACTCCTGTCCCAACACCGTTGGCGGAAGCAGGGAGGTCACCCGGTTCGGACAGCACAGTTGAACAGGCTCAGATCGTACAACCTCCGCCGCATCGTCCTCGGTCTGAGTCCTTCCGAGCGCTGCTGTGACCGTGATCCGTTGCGCCGGTTCAAACCGGGCCTCGATCCGCGATCCAATCCAGACTTCGACTACCAGCCCTTCGGCGTGAGCTGGCAGCTCGATGCAAGATCCGGCGCGGCGTCCGCGCTCGACGCCTTGAGCGTCGCGCAACCGAAGCTCGACGCCGGGCGCAAACAAGTCCTGCCGGACGCAGACCTGCTCAGCGCCCGCGGCAAGCGGCAGCAAGAGAATTGCGGTGAATCTCAAACCTTGGCCTGGGCGGCCTTCCGGCCAGCGTCCAACGTACCCCTGAGCTGCTTCAACAGGGCCGCCTGGCGCGAGTCTCGCGTTAGGTTGGTGTACTCCTTGGGATCCGACGCGTGGTCGTACAACTCCTCGTCAGGATAGGCACCCTCCCAGCGCGTGTACCGGTAGCGGCCGGTTGTCACCGAGCGTCCCGTGATGCCGTTCGGGGGGTCGGCCATCTGTGTAAACGCGGCGGATTTCCATGTCCGGCCCGGATTGTCCAGCAGCGGCACAAAGCTCTGGCCTTCGAGCACCGGCGGAGGCTTAAGCCCTGCCAGTTGGGCGAGCGTTGGATACATATCCACGAACTCGACCAGCGACTGCGACCCCCTGCCGGCGCCCTTGCGTCCCGGCGCGGCGACGATCAGCGGAGCTCTCGCCGATTCCTCGAACAGACTCCGCTTATGCCAGCGGTGATGCTCGCCGAGATGCCAGCCATGATCGCCCCAGAAGAAGATGATCGTGCGGCGCGTCAGGTTCGCCTTGTCAAGCGCGGCCAGCACGCGGCCGACCTGCCAGTCCATGTAGGAGATACAAGCGTAATAAGCGCGGATCGCCTCACGCCGGTCAAGTTCATTCATGCCCATGTCGTTGGCGCGCGTGTTGATCGCGATTTCGCTCGCCTTCGGGATATCATCGCGATCGTTCGGCGGATTGCGGACCGCCTGGATATTGGCCAATGGATACAGGTCGAAGAAGCGCGCCGGGGCCACTGTGGGCAGGTGCGGACGCAGGAATCCGAGCCCGAGGAAAAAGGGACGGTTGCGATTCTTCTCCACCGTTTCGATCGCTAGCTCGGCGGCGGTGTTGTCCGCCTGATCCTTGCCCTCACCGGTGAACGCGATCGTCTGCCACGCGGCCCGGCCCTTGCCCTCAGTCAGATTGCGGCCCTGGCCTTGGGTATGCTGCTCCTTTCCCGGCGGGCTGATGGCGATGTCCCACGAGGGCGGATCATCCCACTTGTTCGTCCCCACCGATCCAGGAACGTCCATGTGGTACATCTTTCCAACCCGGACCGAGTGCCAGCCGTTGTTGCGGAACAGTTGGGGAAGCGTCACCACGTCGGGACGCGTGTCACGGATCGCGATCTGATTGCCAAGGATCCGCGTCGAGTCCGGACGGAGCCCGCTCATCAGCGAAGTCCGGCTGGGGCCGCACAGAGGGAACTGGCAGTAGGCCCGGTCGAAGCGGACACCCATCGACGCGATCCGGTCGATGTTCGGCGACTTTACGATCGGATGTCCGTAACACCCCAAGCTGTGGTTCAAGTCGTCAGAGGCAATGAACAGGACGTTCGGGCGCTCCTCGGCTGCTTTTCCCCGGATCAGCAGCGCGGGCGCGGCGAGGAGACTGCGGCGGGTGACCATCAGAATATTCTACTTGAGCTTTTCTTCAAGTTCGGCCCAGCGTGCATAGAGCTGGTCGGCGGCAGCCTGTGCGGCTGACATCTCGTCATAGGCCTGGCGCAAACGCTGTCCGTCGGTCACCACGCCGGGATCCGAGAGCAGCGCTTTCTTGGCTTCCAGCAACGCCTCGGCTTCCAGGATCCGTTCCTCCATTGACTCCCATTCCCGCGCTTCCATGTAGGACAGCTTCTTCCTCTGCTCGCGCGGCGCGGCTGCCGCCTTCCCGGCGGCGGGCCTGCTCAGCGCCGCGGCACGGCGCTTCTCCGAGAGCGCCTGCAACCATTGCTCGTAGTCGGCGAACTGTTCCGCACCCGCTTCTCCGTCCAGCCCGACCACGGTCGTCGACACGCGGTCGAGCAGAAACCGGTCGTGCGTCACCAGGACGAGCGCACCGGGAAAGTCTGCGAGGCTCTCCTCCAGGACGTCAAGGGTCGGGATATCGAGATCGTTCGTCGGCTCGTCGAGCAGCAGGACATCCGCCGGTTCAAGCATCAGCCGCGCGATTTGCACGCGCGCCCGCTCGCCTCCGGAAAGGCTGCCCACCGCCACTTCGAGCTGCTCGGGCCGGAACAGGAACCGCTTGGCCCATCCCGCGACATGGATGACGCGCCCGCGGTACTGCACCGAGTCGCCGTATTCGGCAAGCGCCCGCTTTAGGGGGACCTCCGGGTCCAGCCGCTCGCGGTGCTGGTCGAAGTAGACGATCCGCAGGTTGTCGGCGCGTTCAATGGTCCCCGACGCCGGCGGCAAACTGCCCTGCAGCAGTCGCAGCAGCGTGGTTTTTCCGGTGCCATTGGCCCCGGCGAGTCCCACCCGGACCCCGGGAGCGAGACTCAGATTCAACGCCCGGAACAGCATGCGCCCACCCACCTCGCAGGAAACTTCGCGCGCATCGATGAGCCGCTTGGTCTGCCTTCCGGAGGCCGTGAAATCGATCTGCGCCGTTGAGGACCGCTGCCGTGACGTGACATCATCCAACTGGCTGATCAGCCGGTTCGCCTCGTCGACCCTGGCCTTGGCTTTGGTGGTGCGTGCCTTGGCGCCCCGCTGAAGCCACTCCACCTCGCGCCGCACCTTGGACTCGAGCGACTCCTGCAGGCGTACTTGCGCGGCCAGGTACTCAGCACGTTTTTCAAGGAAGCGGCTGTAGTTTCCTTCCACCTGAAAGATCCCGCCCGGATAGGCCTTGTTCAACTCGGCCATCGCGGTCGCGGTGTTCTCGAGAAAATAGCGGTCGTGGCTGACCATCACCGTGGCGAAGCGTGAGGAAGCGATCAACCGCTCGAGCCACAGGATCCCTTCAAGGTCGAGGTGGTTGGTGGGCTCGTCAAGGAGCAGAATGTCCGGCGTGGCGATCAACGCTTCGGCAATGGCGAGCCGCTTCCGCCAGCCACCCGAGAGCGAAGCGGCCTGCTGCGACGCGTCCGTGAACCCGGCCACGCCCAGCGTCTGCGCCAGCCTGGCTTCGAGATCCTCGCGGTTGGTGCACGAAGCTTCGAGCACCTGGCGGACCGTGGTGCCGGGCGGAAAAACCGAGTCCTGCGGAACATAGCAGAGCCGCGTCAGCTTGCGCAGCGAGCACTCACCGGAGTCGGGAGTATCGAGCCCCGCGAGGATCCGCATCAGCGTAGTCTTGCCGCTGCCGTTCGGTCCGATGACGCCGAGGCGGTCGCCTTCGGAGATCGTCAGTGAGACGCCGTGGAAGAGCGGAAGGGCTCCAAAGGACTTGGAGACGGACTGGCAGTTCAGAAGGAGAGCCAAAGTCCCTACCATATGCCGGAAGCGGCAGAATTGCAAGGGCAAACCGCCGTACTAGGTTCAAAACAGGACGAAAGTAGCTTGGTGCTTTCACCTTGGTGCCATAACCTGAGGCTTCAGACAGGCGGTTCACTGGATCCCCCGATACGCGTGAGGTCTAGTACCCGCTAATATGGGGAGAGACAATGAGGAAACTTCGAGTTGGCATTGTGGGGTTTGGCCGTATTGCAGCGACCCACGCGGATGCGTGGAAGGCCTGCGAGGGTGTGAGCCTGGTGGCTGCGGCGGACCCGTCGCCGCTCGCGCGCGACCAAGCCGGGCGCGGTGGACTGAGAGGCTTCGCTAGGAGCCTGTCCGAGAATTGACGGGCGAACGCTCATCGCCGCCGGTCGAAGTGTGGTTGTTGCGTAGCACGATTTTTCGTTGCCAGGCTGCCGGAACGCCTTGGATTCCCGATTTTGGCCTCCAG
>VFZX01000499.1 GCA_016871015.1 Acidobacteriota bacterium
GATCGACTCGAGGATGATCCCCGCCACCGATTCCGGCCGGATGCCTCGCGCGGCCAGATCCTCGTCGAATCCACGCGAATCGGGCCCGCCGGGCAGGGGCAGTTGCCAATGGAACAGACTCTCTCTCCTGAAGCCGTCCACGATTCCCGGCGGGCCGCCCGCAAGTTTCGCCGAAAGCGTTCGCCCGTGGTAGCTCGATTCGAACGACAGAATCCCCAACTTGTCCGGCGCGATTCGCAAACCGTGTTTCCGCATCAGGCTCAGCGCGCACTCATTGGCTTCCGTGCCCGACGAGAACAGAATCGCCTTATCCAGCCCCTCCGGAGCGATCTTGACCAGCCGCTCGAGCAGTTCGCGACGGACCTGGGTGGAGAAGGCATAGGAGAAGATACGTTTGGCGTCGAGTTGCCGGCCGATCGCCGCCATTACGTCCGGATTGGCGTGCCCGACATTGGCCACTACGATGCCGCTGCTCAAATCGATCCACTGATTGCCGTAGGGATCGCGAACCAGGAAGTTCTCGGCGCCATCCCAGAGAATCGGCGGCATTCCGGCCATCGATTGCGGTTCGAATTGGCGAAGCCGCTCGATCTCGGCGATCGATTGCGGCGCCGGAAGGGGCGTGACGATGCGGCGGTAGCGGGTGTGCACCGGCTGCGTCGTTACCGGGGTCAAATCGCTGACATGAAGCGCCATCTTCTCTTCGCTCCTTACGGCCCGCTCACCGGCAGGCCGGGCTGATCACACTCTCCGGATCGCGGCGATGTGAAGACAAGAATTCGGCGATGTGCTGCCGCACCGCCCCTGCGTACAGTTCGAACCCGGCTGACTTGGCGGGCACCTGCGCGAACCTTCCGCATGGCAGCCGCTCGGCCCATGCTCTGGCAAACGACAACGGATGCAGGTAATCCGGTTCGCAACCGATCACCAGCGCGGGAATCCGCAGGCCTTCCACCTCGCCCCATGCGCGGATGGGGGCGTCGCCGGGAATCCCGGTCAACCGTCCGCGGCGTTCGAACGCCGCCTCGGTGACGAACTGTTCGCTCAGAGCTGCGGCGGTGTCTGGCTGGCTCGCCAGCAGCGAGAGGTAACCGGGGGACTGCACGAACCGCTCGCGCCCCTGTTCCATACCGAACTGCTCCATGTACGCGGCGGCCACGGGCATCAGTTCCAGCCCCTCCGGCAGCGGTTCGGTCAACCAGGCGGGCCGCACCAGGATCAAGGCGCGCACTCGATCCGGATTGAGAATCGCGAACTTCGCGGAAATGCCCGCACCCATCGAAATGCCGCCCACCACGGCGCGCTCAATTTGCAGGTGATCGAGCAACGCAGCCAGATCCCGGGCAAGCACGTCGAAGGAGAATCCGCCCGCCGGGCCGGCCGGCGATGTCCTGCCGTGGCCGCGAGCGTCCCAGAACACCTGGCGATAGCCGGGCATTTCGCCGGTCAGGTCACGGGCGTTTTCCAGATTTCCCGTGAGCCCGTGCGTGAAGACCAGCGGCGTACCGCCGCCCGCTGTCTGGTAGTGGAAACGGATTCCGTCGTGTTCAAAGAAGGGCATGGTTCAATCGATCCTTGACGAATGCGAGGCTCGTGGGCACCTCGATCTCATCCAAATTATGCAGGATCACGGGAACATGCTTGGCATGACGCCGGATCAGGCTACAGTATGTATCCCAATCCAGTGCTCCCTTACCCGCGGCCTGGCCGGGGCGCGACGGAGGATCCGCCAGATCCTTGGCATGAATCATCGCGATGTCCGGCCCCAGCAGATCGAAGGCTTGTCCCAGCGTCCGTGCCATTTCCGAAAGATCGGCGTTCTCGATGAGGTTGGCTCCATCCAGGATGATCTTCAGCCATGGCGAATCGAGTTCATCGAGCAGCCTCCGCGCCTTGGCCGCCGAGTTGACCACATTGTTGGTTTCCGGTTCGATGCCGAGCACCACGCGGTGCTCCTCGGCTGCCGGAAGCAGCCGGTTCAGCGTTTCCAGCATGTCCGTCCAGGCATCCGGAAGGTCGTTGCCGGGGTGCCGTTTCCACATGTCGTCCGGGTCGCGGCTGCCGGTGCATAGAGTGACGGTGGAAACGCCCAAATCCTGGCAGTGCTCGATGAGACGACAGACCCGCTGCGTACCCGCGCGCCTTTCCGATATGCCGGGATGAATCGCGTTGAATGTCCCCGAGATCGACGTCATGGTGAATCCGCGCGCCTCGAAAGCGGCGCGCACCCGCGCGCACAACCCCTCATCAATCCGGTCGGGAAGACTCGGCGCGCCGGCTGACCTGAGATTGAAGTGTACCTGGGAAAGCCCGTGCGCCGAAATGGCGTCCAGCACGCCGTCCAAAGTGGGCCGGGAGTAGGTGCGGGAGAAAATGCCGAATTCCATGTCAGAGCTTCGGAGGTCAAACCTCGACCCTGCCGCCCCGGCTCGCCGATTCCTCCACCGCTTCCAGCACGCTGACGGTGGCCCACCCTTCGGTCTCATCCGGATTGGTGGGACCGTCCTCGAGGATCGCCGCGGCGAACGATTCGATCTGGTTCTTGTATGGATTGCTATTGCTTCCGAGCGGAGTGTGCCACTGCTGCGCGCGGCCGTCGAACGCCCGCACCTCGCTGCTCCGGTTGTAGAAAGGGAGAAAGGTCCGGATCTCGACGCTTCCATGCTCGCCATGCACCGAGTAGCCCTCCGAGTACTCGCCGCTCGTCTTCACCGAGAGCTCGAAATGACCCAGCGCGCCGCGTTCGAAGTGCAACACGCCATGCCAGGAATACTGGCCGCACTTTTCCACAAGACTGGCGTTCACCGCGGAAATACCTCCCGCCAGGAAGCGAAGCGTGTCGAAGAGGTGCGCGCCGTGGGTGACCAGCGAGTAGTGGCGCTTGTCGGCCGTCTTGGGATCCTTCGCCGGGCGCATGGAGAGGCTGCTGGTGACGACATCGGGCAGGATTGCCTCCTGCATGTCGTAGCGGAACATCGAGTCGCGGTACCACCCGCTCGCTGAAAACACCTCGCCGACGCCGCGCTGGATGAAGTCGCGGGCAAAGGCGATGCCCGGGTCGTGGCGCTTCATGCTGCCCACCTGGAGCTTCTTTCCCGAGCGCCTCACGGCTTCGGTGAGCTCCGCGCACTCGCCGCTGTTGACGGCGAGCGGCTTTTCCACCAGAACATGCTTGCCGGCTTCGAGCGCCTGACGCGCCAGCGCAAGGTGAAACTCGTCGGGAACGGCGATCACCACCGCCTCTACTCCGCTCGACGACAGGAACTCCCGGTAGTCCGTGAAAACGTTCGCGACGCCCGCTCGCTCGCCCATCGCCCGCGCCAGATCTGGCGCGGCGTCGCAGATGGCGGAAAACTCCACTCCGCGAGCCTTCATCAGCGCGGGAATGTGGGCAAACTGCGAGATGGTGCCACAGCCCAACAATCCCATGCGAACCGATGTTCTTCTCATGCTCCTCCGTGACGCGGCTGCGCCCAGTCATTCTTTGTCTCCCGCCGCGGCGTTGCTCCAGGAAACCGCTGCGCCCTCTCTGAATCGGGCCAGCCGCAGCATCTCCAATTCCGCTGTCTTGACGTCTTCGCAGAGATAGCGGGCCATCACCGACCCTACCCAGGGCGACAGCGAGAATCCGCCGCCGCTGTAGCCCAAGGCGAAGTACAACCCCGGAACCGAGGCAGCCTGATCGAGGACGGGCATGCCGTCCGGAGTGTAGTCATACACGCAGGCGTAGGTACGGTGAACGAAACCGTCGTTCATGAACGGCAGCGTGGCCGACAAGCGCGCCTGCATATCGGCGAGCGTGGCGTAGTTCGAGGTTTGCCGGTAGTTTTCGGGATCCACGGCGGCAAAGTCCTCCGGACTCGCGATGCGGTCGCCCTCGCGCCAGCCCACGAACATCTGTTCGGAGCCCTCCGGCCGCATGTAGAGCAGCGTCGTGGCATCGGAGAGGATCCGCCGCAGCCGGAACGGCGATTGCGGAAGCACGGAGAAAAACGCCATTTCCGCGCGATGCGGGAAAACGGGAACCTCCACGCCGAGTTCGCGCAGTTGCCCGGCGCCGAGAACCGAAGTCGCCAGCACGGTCTTGCCGGCGCGGAACTGTTCCTTCGCTGTGCCGAGACCCGCCGCCCGGCCGTTCTCCACCAGGATCGACTCCACCTGGCAACCCTCTTCGATTCGCACGCCCAGTCCTCGCGCCACGCGAGCCAGCACCTGCGTCGCCATCATGGGGTCCAGGTGAATCGCACCGGGTTCGTATGCGTAAATGGCATCGGCGCCGCACCGAAGGCCCGGCTGCAATTCCGCCGCTTCGTGTCCCGAAATCCGGCTCGCGGAGCAACCCGCCGCCCCTGCGCTGGCGATGGTCCGGTCCATGGCTCCGGCAGCCGGGGAGCGGCTCACCAACAGATAGCCTGGCCGATGGTAAGGAATCGCCTGCCCGAACCGGTCCTCGAAGCTCTCGAAAAAACGGATTGACTCGAGCAGCATCGATGCCACCGGGGAGTTGTTCACCAGTGCGCGCAAGATCCCCGCCGCCCGGCCGGATTGCCCGGCTCCGGCATGGTACCGCTCGAGCACGGTCACTCGCCCGGCTCCCAGGATGCGCAGGTGAATCGCGATGCTCAGTCCGCTGACGCCGCCGCCGGCGATCACTACGTCCTGGACGCTCATTTCTGCGTCGGAACCCTCTCCGCCCAGTTCCGCCCCTGGTTTGCGCGAGCTTGTTTGGCGGACCCTTCGGCCGCGATCTCGATGTAAGGTTCCCGGCTTGCATGTTGCCAGGGGATGGCGCCCTCTGGAAACAGAAACCAGTCTTTGCGCGATACGAGGTAACCGCGAATCTGCGCTCGCGGGGCGTCATCGACAATGTAGTTCACCACGTACATCTCGCCGCCAGGCAGTTGCACCCAGCCCGAATAGCCCGTGTCGGGATAAACGGACCGGTCGTTGTCGATCAGTGCAGAGCGTCCGGCGTAGAAGTCCGTCTTGTAGTTGTTGCGGTCACGCTCCGTGGACCGGACGGCTTCCGCCGGCGTTTCCA
>VFZX01000500.1 GCA_016871015.1 Acidobacteriota bacterium
GCGGAGAAGGTGTAAGGTGAAGATCGAGCCGCACCCGCCCTTGATAAGTGTCAAGCAAGAATCCAGGCTAAAGTGTCAAGGATGTGTCCGGTCGCGCAACGTCGATTCGTACGGTTTGATCGACGAGCAAGTCGAACGGGCCCTGAAGATACTTCTTGAAGCCCGGGACCTCGACGGAGATCTCGTACCGGCCGATCGGCAGGTCGGCGAAGGCAAACGTCCCGGAGGCGCTCGTCACCGCGGTTAACCGGGCGCTTGTTCCGGCGTTCCGGGCCACCACGGAGGCTGAGGGGACGATGGCACCTGAGGTATCCGAAACGATGCCAACGATGCGCCCCCTGGTCGTCTGGCCCAGCGCGGTCAGACCGGCACACAACAGGAGAGCGGCGCACCTGATCATTAGCGTTAATTGTAGTGACGCCGCTATCGAGTGTCAATCTGGTTGCCAATTTTGCCACTTCTCGTTATCATTAACGGGTGCGCATCCTCATCCCACTCTTGCTGGTTTCTTCGACTCTTCTCCCTCAGGATTCTGGATTCAAGGGCGACGTCAACGGCATTCGCGTCATCCGCCACGTTGACAAGCACCCAGAGTCCTGGCGATTGTGGCAACCGTTTATCGCGCAGTGGAAGCGCCGCCAGCTTGTCGTCGCCTTTGGCGCTATGGCGAACGGGAAAAAGGACATGGGTTCGATCCTGGCCAGCGTCTCAACAAACGACGGGGACAGTTGGGAAGAGCCGGTGGCGATCTTCGACCATCGGATCCGCCAAGGCGCTCAGCAGTATGGTTATGCCAATCCCGTTCTGTTCCGTCCGCCGGGCCAGGAAGTTATCTGGTGCTTTGCGATGCGATGTCCACTCAACTACACCAACAGTGAAGACTCGCATCTGACCGCCGCATACACGGCCGATGGCGGCCGCACCTGGACCCAGGTGGAATTGGCGATGGACTACGGCGGTCCGCTGATCCTCAACGCGGGCATTGAGCCAGTGGTGGTGAACGGCCAACAGCGTTATCTGTTGCCCGCACACCGCAATACGCTGCAAAAGGACGAGCGCGGTTCACGAGATCACTTCGTGCTCAGCAGCAGCAGCTTGTTGGAGTGGCGGCTGGAGTCCTACATTCCACAGCCCTCAACGGGCAACAAAGTGTTCCTGCATGAAGGGAATATCGCGCCTGGCGACACTGCGGGTGAGTTGAAGATCATGATGCGCACGGCCGGATACGAGGATGCATCCCAAACGACCAATCCGCCCCGCGCGTATTCGAGCGTTAGCAAGGACAGCGGCCGCACCTGGAGCCCGGCGCAAGCCGAACCCGACCTTCATAACGCCAAGTCGAAGAGCTACTACGGCCGGGCGAAGGACGGCACGCATGTGTATGTCTACAGCGACGGCCCAGCCCAGCCGGCCAAGGGGTCCCGCACGTCGCTGCGCTACAAGACGAAGGCGCCCGGCGGGGCCTGGAGTGAAGAGAGGACGTTCTACGACGCCGGCATCAAGAACTCCTACCCCACGCTGATCGAGTTAGCGCCCGGAGACTTCCGCGCCGTATGGGATAGTGGCACGGCCAATACCCCGCGGACCCACATCAACTTCGGCCGGTTTCGCATCAAGCCGTGAACTTCGAGTACGGCTGCGCAAGAAAAGGGAATCATGAAGACACTCGATCCGGTCCGTAGTTCGACCCTCAAAGTCCAAGTGGTCGGTGCCATCCGGGGGGCCATATTTGCGGGTAAATTCGCGCCCGGAGACGCGCTGCGCGAGCTACACTTGGCGCGCGACCTGAATGTCAGCCAACCGACCGTGAGAGAGGCACTGTTTGAGCTCGAAAAGCATGGGTTGGTGGTTCGCACGCCAAACGTGGGTACGATCGTCACCAACCTCAGCACCGCTGAAATGCGAGAACAGATCGAGTTGCGCCTGCAGCTCGAACGGGTTGCCGCCGTGAAAGCGTCAGAGCGCATGACGCCGGCGGACTTCCGTGAGCTGGAGCAGAGACTGGCCGCGTTGACGTCGGCCGTGGCCGCCAACGCTTATTATGAATCGGCACAAGCCGACCTCGATTTTCACCGGCAGATCTGGGTCTGTTCCGGGAACCGGGCACTGGCCGCCGCGCTCGACCGCGTCGCCGTGCCGCTGTTTGCGTTCGTCAGCATCCTGCGCAGTGCCGGCTCGCAGGACTTGATCCGGGTGATGAACTCGCACGCGGCGATTGTCGACGCATTGCGCAAGCGCGATCACGCGCTTCTGGAGCGACTCATGGCCGAACATTGCCAGAGTGCCTACCAGGAGTTCCTGGACTCCGACAGCGTTGACTGCCGGACCTACGTCCAGCGGCGGCTGAGCGCGATGCAGGAGGCAGTATGATTTCCAGACGCCAATTCCTCAGCGCGCTCGGCGCCGTCTCGTCCGCGGCCGCGCAGACTCGCCGGCCGAACATTGTCTTTATCCTGATCGACGACATGGGCTGGACCGATGTCGGCTGCTTCGGCAGCACTCTGTACCAGACACCGAACATCGACCGGCTGGCAAAGGAAGGCATGAAGTTCACCAGTGCCTATGCCGCCTGTGCGGTCTGCTCTCCAACCCGCGCCGCGGTGATGACCGGCAAGTATCCGGCGCGGCTTCATCTGACCGATTGGATTCCCGGCCGCATTCCGCCTGGCCTCAAGATGAAGCCTCCAGCCTGGAAACCGCAACTCGCTCTCGAAGAGACGACCATCGCCGAAGCACTGAAGCCCGCCGGTTACGTGTCGGCCAGCATTGGCAAATGGCATCTCGGCGGTGAGTCGCACTATCCAGAGAAGCAAGGATTCGACGTGAACTTTGGCGGCTGTCACATGGGCGCGCCGCCGGCGTTTTTCTATCCTTACGACATTCCGAACATCAAGGACGGCAAGCCCGGCGAGTACCTGACGGACCGCCTGACCGGCGAGGCGCTGAAATTCATCGAGCGTTCCAGGTCGCAGCCGTTCTTCCTCTATTTGCCGCACTACGGAGTCCACACGCCGATTGAAGCCAAAGCCGACGTGGCCGAGCGCTACCGCAAGCGCATCAAACCCGGACAGGCGCACACGCATCCGGAATACGCGGCGATGGTCGAGAGCATCGACGACAGCGTCGGGCGCATCATGAAGAAGCTCGACGAGCTGAAGCTCACGCAGAACACGATCGTGATCTTCACGTCAGATAACGGCGGCGTCGTGGGACGGCGGCACATTACGTCGAATGAGCCGTTGCGTGAGGAGAAGAGTACTCTCTACGAAGGTGGCATCCGCGTGCCAATGATCGTGCGCTGGCCGGGTGTTGTCACGCCCGGTTCGGTGTGTGACACGGCGGTGAGCAGCGTGGATTACCTGCCGACGCTTGCCGAGGCCGTGGGCGTTGCCGCACCCGCCGGCATTGACGGCGTGAGCCTGATGCCCTTACTGAAGCAGCAAACCGGCTTCCAACGCGATGCCATCTACTGGCACTATCCGCACTACAACTTCCATCAGCCGTTGATCCCGATGCGTCCGGCCGGCGCGATCCGGCGAGGCGACTTCAAGCTGATCGAGTTCTACGAGGATGGCGCGCTCGAACTCTATAACGTTCGCGAAGACATCGGCGAACGTCGGAATCTGGTGTTGAACCAGCCGGAGAAGGCGAAGGAATTGCATGCGGCCATGGCCGCGTGGCGCAAGTCAGTGGGCGCGCAGATGCCAATCCCCACGCCGGAGAATTACAATCCGGCGGCCACGGAGGAATGGATGCGGGAGCGTTTCCGCCGCCAGTCGGAACGAGGAGGAGACCGTTAGTTTCATGATGAAGTTTCAAGGCATTTTGCCGGCGATTGTAACGCCGTTCGATAAACGCGGCAACTTTGCGCCTGCGGCATTCGAACGGCTGCTGGATCACGTTTATCGCTCTAACATCGACGGCCTTTACGTCACGGGTAACACCGGCGAAGGGTTGCTCATCCCGGTGGAACAGCGAAAGCAGGTCACCGAAGTCGCCGTGCGGTGTTCACCGAAAGGCAAACAGGTCATCGCCCATGTGGGCGCATATCGCACGTCCGACGCACTCGAACTCGCCCGGCATGCCGCCCGGTGTGGCGCACATGCGATTGCCAGCCTGCCGCCGCTCGGCCCGTACTCGTTCGCCGAGGTCCGCGCCAACTATGAGAAACTGGCCGCGGTTTCCGACCTTCCGGTGCTGGTCTACTACTTCCCGGCCATGTGTCCGGCAATTCAGGGCGTGCAACAGGCGATCGAACTACTGGCCATCCGGAACGTCGTGGGGCTCAAGTTCACCGACATGGATCTGTACAAACTCTGGCAGATCAAACGGACTGGCCGCGTGGTCTTCAATGGCCACGACGAAGTGATCACCGCCGGGCTCCTGATGGGCGCCGATGGCGGCATTGGGTCGTTCTACAACTTGATTCCCGAACTCTTCGTCGAAGCGCAACAACTGGCCCGGCGCAAGGATTGGGCAGGCGCGCAGGCCCTACAATCGCGCATCAATGAACTGGTCGCCATTGGGCTCCAGTTCCCACTGACGCCCGCGATCAAGACCATCCTCGCGTGGCAGGGGCTCGACTGCGGCGAGGCGCTGGGGCCACGGCGTTCGCTCACCGCCGAGGAAAAGAAACGCTTACGAAAAATGCTGCGCGCCTCGTCGCACGCGGCTTTGGCGGGTTAGCCCGAGAAAGGGATACGTCGATGTCTACCAAGATTGCATTGCTGCTGGCTTTCTCTCCTGTCATGGCCCTCGCGCAGATCCTGTATGGAGGACTCCTCGGCAACGTCACCGACGCCTCGTCGGCCGCCATTCCTGGTGCGAAGGTCGTCGTCACGCATCAAGGCACCGGCACCACGCGCGAGGGCACGGCGAACGAGAGCGGCATCTTCAGCTTCCCCACGATCCAGCCCGGCGCCTATCAGGTGAACGTCACCGCCGGTGGATTCCGCTCCTACAAGCAGACGGGCATCGAGGTAGCGGCCAACAGCACCACGCGCGCCGACGTCAAGCTC
>VFZX01000501.1 GCA_016871015.1 Acidobacteriota bacterium
AGACGTGCGACAAGCGTACTGGTATAGTAACCTGTTAGAGTTCGCTGCCAAACACTTCAGCCCGTGGTGGATCCGTGCCGTAGGGGGGGCGGTCATCGCGGGCGTGGTGGCGCGAACTATCGCGGGATGGGTGACGGGGACAGGAGGTTCCTTGCGCGGGTGTGCTAAAGTGGTAGGGTTTGCAGGGACTTACCTGTTGTCCGGCTCCGTCGACCGGGATCGAAAGGGTTGACGCCCACAACTGGCAACTACATGGCTTTGAACGAACTGGTTTCCGTCACCGTCGTCACATTCAATAGTGGAAGATTCATCAAGCGCTGCCTGGAGTCGATCCTGGCCCAGGACTATCCGGCGCTCGAAGTCATTGTGATCGACAATGCGTCGACCGATGGCACCGCCGACATTCTGGAACAATTCGAGAGCCGGTGCCAGATCGTCTACAACGAGGAGAACAACGGGTTCTGCGCCGCGCAGAACCAGGCGATCCGGCTTTCGTCCGGCGACTGGGTCCTGACGCTCAACCCGGACGTCCTTCTCAATAAGGACTTTGTCTCCAACTTGGCCGCCGCGGGCCAAGGGGAGAAGCGCGTCGGAACGGTTTGCGGCAAGCTGCTCACCCTCACCGCCAATTTCGACATCCCCGACGAGCAGCGGCTCGACTCGACCGGCATCTTCTTCAACCCGATGCTCCGCCATCTCGACCGCGGAAGCCTGGAGATCGAGCGCGGCCACTACACGACACCGGAGTATGTGTTCGGTGCTACGGCGGCAGCCGCCCTCTACCGGCGCCGCATGATCGAGGACATCGAAATCGACGGCGAGTTTTTTGACGAGGACTTCTTCGTCTACCGCGAGGACGCCGATGTCGCTTGGCGCGCCCAATTGCTCGGATGGAAGTGCCTGTACACTCCCCACGCAGTCGGCTATCATGTTCGCAGCGTGCTGCCCGGTAAACGCCGTGCGCTGCCGGCCGAGATCAACATGCACTCGGTCAAGAACCGGTTCCTGATGCGGATCAAGAACATCACCCCGGGCGTGTACCGGCGGAACTTGGTCTCCATCACGTTGCGTGATCTTGTGGTCTTTGCCTGTTGCCTGACCCGTGAGACCTCCTCCCTCAAAGCGTTCGTCTTTCTCGCCAGGAATCTGGGCCGGGGCTGGGAAAAGCGCCGCAAGGTCATGGAGCGCGTCCGCGTCACCGACGAATACATGGCGGCGTGGTTTGCCTACCAGCCCGTGTCTTTTCCCGCTCCCAAGGTAGGCAAGGCTTCCAACCGCGCTGGAACGCGCGCCCGCACCGCCGGCCGCTAAGGTGAATGAAGATTGCCATCGCCGGCACGCGGGGAATTCCCGCCCGCTACGGTGGATTCGAAACGTTCGCTGAAGAGTTGAGCACGCGCCTTGCCGCGCGCGGCCACAGCGTCGTCGTCTATTGCCGCCAGCGCCACGGCGAACCGCGGTACCATGGCGTCGACTTGGTAGCGCTCCCCACGATCCGGCACAAGTACGTCGACACCGTAGTCCACACCTGCCTGTCCACGATCCACCTGCTCTTCCATCGCGTGGACGCCGCGTTGTACTGCAACGCCGCCAACGCAGTCTTCACCTGGATGCCTCGCCTGGTGGGGATCCCCGTGGCTCTCAATGTCGATGGACTCGAGCGCAACCGCAGGAAGTGGAACGTCCTTGGGAGGCTTTGGTATCAGTTGGGCGAGCGGCTGTCGACCTTCTGCCCAAACGCTGTGGTGAGCGACGCGGTCCGGATCCGCGAATACTACCTGTCACGGTACGGCAAACAATCGACCTTCATCCCCTACGGCGCAGAGACGGGACGCGCGGCCTCGCGCGCTGTTCTCGACCAGCTCGGGCTCGAGTCTGGGCGCTATTTTCTTTACGTCAGCCGTATGGAGCCCGAAAACAACGCGCTTCTCGTGCGCGAAGCGTTCGAACGGCTCGATACTCCCTTCAAGCTGGCGCTCATCGGCGATGCTCCCTATGCGGCGGATTACATCCGGCGGGTCCGCGATACCCGCGATCCCCGCGTCGTCATGCCGGGCGCCATCTACGGCGAAGGCTACCGGGAGCTGCAATCGCACTGCTTCGCCTATATTCACGCGACGGAAGTGGGTGGCACCCATCCCGCGCTTATCGAAGCAATGGGACGCGGAGCGCTGACGCTCTACCTCAACACCGCGGAGAACGCCGAGGCCGCGGCCGGCGCCGGAATCGCTTTCGAGCCGGCGGACCTGGCGGAGCAGCTCGCACGCGTGCTCGCCATGAGCCCGCCAGAGCAGGACCACTGGCGCGCTCTCGCGGTGGAACGGGTCGCTGAGAGATACAGTTGGGAATCGGTAACCACGCAATACGAAGAACTGTTGACCGCGCTCGCACGGAGATGATGCGCCGCTCCTGGATCGAGGTGTCGCGCGGCGCAATCGCCTCGAACTATGACGCGGTCGCGGCGCTCGTCGGTCCGCGTGTCGAGGTCGCACCAGTGGTGAAGGCCGACGCCTACCGGCACGGTGCGGTCGAAGTAGCCCGTATCCTTGCCGGACGCGGCGCCAAATGGCTCTGTGTGAGCAGTGTGGCCGAGGGCGCGGCTTTGCGCGCGGCGGGATTGGATCCGCAGGTGCTCGTCATGGCGGACTCGCTTCCCACGAGCCTCCGCCGCGCGGTCGAGTTGCGCCTTACCCCGGTGCTGCACGGCCTGGAAGAGATTGCGATCCTCGAACGGATCTGCGCCTCAATGGAGAGGGCGGCTTCATTCCATTTGAAAATCGATTCCGGCATGGGCCGGCTGGGCACGGGCGCCACTGCGGCGGAAATCCTTGGCGCCACCCGGGACCTGCAATGGACCCGGCTTGAAGGATTGATGACCCACTTCGCCTCCGCGGCCGACTACTCGAGCGGGCAAACCGAGGACCAGACCGGATGCTTCAACGCCATCGCCACCGTGGTCAATCCCCCGCTGCGCCACGCGTCGAGCACCACCGCCATCGCCTATGGACGCCGCGAGGCCTGGCACGAACTCGTGCGTCCCGGCCACGCGATCTACGGATACGTGTCGCCTGTGCGGAGCGGGCCCCCTTGCCTGCTCGAAGTCAAACCCGCGCTCTGCTGGAAAGCGGCCGTGCTGCTCGTCAAGGAGGTCCCGCAAGGGGCGCGGATCGGCTACGGCGCTCAATTCACAGCACCGCGTCCGATGCGGATCGGAATCATCGCCGCAGGCTATGCCGACGGCATCCCGCACAGGCTGTCCAACCGTGGACGCATGATCGCCGGTGGACAGTTCGCGCCGATCCTCGGTGCGGTCTCGATGGACGTGACGACGATCGATCTCTCCGCCGCCCCTGGAGTGCGGGCGGGAGATCCGGTAACGATCATCGGGGGTGAGGGCGGCTGCAGCCAGGACGCCCAACAGCTTGCCCGGGCGGCAGGCACCATTTCCTACGCCGTGCTGTGCGGCATCAGCGCCCGGGTCGAGCGGGTGTACGTCTAAACGTCGAGATTGCGCACGTCGAGCGCGTTCTCTTCGATGAACCGGCGGCGGCTTTCCACGTCTTCGCCCATGAGCGTCGAGAAGATCTCGTCCGACTCGACCAGATCCTTCAACTCAACTCTGAGCAGCGTGCGCTTCTCGGCGTCCATCGTGGTTTCCCAGAGCTGGTCCGAGTTCATCTCACCCAGCCCTTTGTAGCGGGTGATGTTGACGTCCTTCATGCCATCCGCCTTGAGCCCGGCCAGGAGATCACGCCAATTGGTTTGACTGGTACGGCGAGCCTCTTTCACAATGACGAACGGGGGCTGGTTGTAGCCCGCCAACTGCTTGGTGAGCGCCCGCATCCGGCGGTATTCCGGCTGGGCTGCAAGCTCGATGTTGATCTTGCGGTCCGCGTTGGTTTGGTCGCGATACACGATCGACCAGGCCGAGTGCTCCTCGTCGGCGGCCAGTTGCGGTTGAAGCTTGAATTCCGCCAGCCGGGCGGCCACGGCTTCGACTTTGCCCTTGTCCGCGAAGTCCGCTTTGGTGTCGAGCGTGACCGCCGGGTCAGCCATCAGCTCGACGACGCGGGGATCCCGCAGGCGGCGCTCCACGCGCTTCAGCAGTGCCTGCAGCTCATCGAGCGAGCTGAGGAAGTTCCGGAGTTCAGCGGCTTCGAGCGATCCCACGGGTCCATGGCCATTCACCCCGAGCTCGACTTTCAGGTCTTCGGTTGCGCGGCGCAGGATCTCCTTGGTGAAGTCCTTCTCGTTCTTGATGTACTTCTCGCTCTTGCCCTTCTTGATCAGGTACAGCGGCGGCTGGGCCACGAACACGTGGCCCCGGTTGATCAACTCCTGCATGTGCCGGAAGAAGAAGGTCAGCAGCAAGGTGCGGATGTGCGACCCGTCCACGTCGGCGTCCGTCATGATGATGATCTTGCCGTACCGGAGCCGCGAGATGTCGAAGTCGTCCTTGCCTATCCCGGTGCCGATCGCGGTGATCATGGCCCGGATTTCCTCGTGGCCCAGCATCTTGTCGTAGCGGGCTTTTTCGACATTTAGGATTTTGCCCTTCAGTGGCAGGATCGCCTGGTAGCGGCGGTCGCGCCCGGTCTTGGCGGTGCCGCCGGCCGACTCACCCTCCACCAGGAACAACTCGCAACGGTCGGGATCCTTCTCCTGGCAGTCGGCGAGTTTTCCGGGCAGCCCGCCGGAATCGAGTGCGCCCTTGCGCCGGGTCAGATCGCGTGCCTTCCGCGCCGCTTCACGAGCACGCGCGGCGTCGATCGCCTTGCCAACGATCCGTTTCATCACGGACGGGTTCTTGTCGAAGTGCGCCCCAAGCTGGTCGTTGACGAACTGAGTGACGTGGCCCTGGATGTCGCTGTTCAGCTTGCCCTTGGTCTGCCCCTCGAACTGAGGCTGCGGGAGCTTGACACTGACCACGGCGGTCAAACCTTCACGGACATCGTCGCCCGTAAGGCCTTCCTTGAAGTCCTTGAAGAGGTTTTCCTTATTTCCGTAGTGGT
>VFZX01000502.1 GCA_016871015.1 Acidobacteriota bacterium
TCGGAAATGGTCAAAGTCATGAAGGCACCTCCTTCTGAGTATATACATACGCTCAGAATTGAGCTGCCTGCTTCCGTCCTGGCCCGTTCTTCACTTTGATGTCGCGCACCCAATAGTTGAGGATTTCCCTTGATCTTCGCGGAATCCCGTGTATGCTATGGTGATACGGCTTTCAGCCGTCACTACACACAGGAGAGTCGAATCAATGGCCGCGCACTATACGCTGAAGAGTACCAAGAATGGCCAGTTCATGTTTAATCTGCACGCTGGAAACAATCAGGTGATTCTGACCAGCGAGACCTACAAGGAAAAGAAGAGCGCCCTTGGCGGCATCGAATCCGTTCGGAAGAACTCGGCACTCGACGACCGGTACAACCGCAAGGTCGCGGCCAACGGACAGCATTATTTCGTGCTGCTTGCAGGGAACAAAGAGCCGATCGGCAAGAGCGAACAGTACAAGTCCAAGTCATCCATGGAAAAGGGGATCCGCTCGGTGAAGAAGAACGGTCCCGGCGCGGCGGTGAAAGACACCTGCGAGGGTTAAGCCGCGTAGCGCGCTAGTTTCTGCTGGAATACCGGGTGGTCCAGCACTGCCCGGTTCACCACTCCACCAGGAACCTCACCCCGTGCGACCGCGAGCACGTTATCGCACGCCTCAATTCCGTTGTTGCGCATCAACTCGTTGGTCCAGGCCATCGCATGCGGCGCGACGATGACGTTGTCGAGTCCGAACAGCGGATCGTCCTTGGGAGGCGGCTCCACGGGGAACACGTCGATGCCAGCTCCGGCGATCCACTTCTCGCGGAGTGCGGTCACCAGCGCCTGATGCTCGACGATAGGTCCACGCGCCGTGTTGATGAAGAATGCGGACGGCTTCATCATCCTGAAGTGGCGCTCCTGGATCAGTCCCAGAGTGGAGCTGTTGAGCAGAGTGTTCACGGCCACGTAGTCGCCATCGCGGAACACGGTGTCGAGATCCACCAGTTCGACTCCGGCCTCAGCGGCCTGCTCCTTCGATACATACGGGTCGGCGGCGATGTAACGGCCGAATCCGAGTCCGCTGCATAAGCGGAACATCTCGCGCGCAATGTTTCCGCAACCGACCGAGGCCAGCGTCGCGCCCTCAATGTTGACGCCGAGGCGCGGAAGGTTGCCACGCCAACCGCCAGCCCGCGTGACCCGGTCCTGGATCACGACGTTCTTCGACAGCGACAGAATGAACGTGAGGATGGCTTCAGCCACTGGGCGCTTCACCGCGTTCGGCGTGATGCAGAGAGCCACGTTGGCGGCGGTGAGCGCATTGGTGTCGATCCGGTCGTAGCCGACGCCCCAGCGGGCGACCACCGTGAGCCGCTCCACTCCGGCAAGGCTCGCGGTGTCAATCTTGGTCGCCAGTGCGAATACCGCGTCGAACTGGCTCAACTGTTCCGCAGTGGCGTACTTTTGCGGTCCGGTCTCGAGTGCCACGCACTCGATGTGAGGAAACGGCGCGATTTTCCGCGCCAGCACGGCTTCGACGTGTTCGCGGGCCTCGGAATAGAAGTCGTGCGACACACCGATACGGAACGGTTGGCTCATAGTTGTTTGGCGGATGCGAGGTAGATGGCGTTCAGGAGGAACTTGAACGTGCCCGTGGTTTGGGCTCTGAATTGAGGACGGAACCCAAAGAGTACCACACGTCCCTTGCCATGCCGCGCCTCCACCAGGATCTGCTTGCCGAGCACCGCCCGCTCGCCGGACATCCAGCCGCTGGCGAGCAGGTTCGATGACGCATAGCGCGCTACCGCTCTCACCTCCCGGTCGCCCTTGTTGTACTCCTTGGTGAGCGACGTTTCCCATGCATATCCGCCGTCGTTGAGGAAGGCGTAAGAGTCCGGCTTCATTCCCCAGGCGAGGGGATGTCCACTCTCAATCTTGATCCGGATGATCGAGCCCGGACAGTAGAAATTCTCCTTGCTCACGGTGCGCAGCGGCAGACCGAATTGCTGCACCGGGAGTTGGGTCGCGTCGTCAAACGCGATCAACGTGCCGCCCTGGCGGACAAACTCATCAAGGTGCGCGGCGCCCTTGAGTCCGATGCCTCCGCTGAACTCGGGCCGTTGGACGGTGGTGGCGTCCGGGTCTGGCCCACGCCCGCCTGGCTCGCCGGGCCGTGTGCCGTGAAGGATCCCCTGCGCGGACTGCGACGCAAGGATAATTGAATCGAACCGGGTGGCAAGGTTGTTCCGCTGAAAGTCCTCGTTGTGGATCAGCGTGTGCGGAATCTTGTAATCCTCAAGGACGTATTGTGTCCAGCCGGTGTCCATGTTGGCGGTGTAGGGCTCATAGAGCGCGGTGCGCGGCTGGCGGATCTCCCAGGCGGCGGACGTGTAGGCCGCGCCCTCGGTCACGATGTCACCGCCGGACGTGAAGCGGGCCGGGGCCGCGCGCGCCAACAGTGTGGCCAGCGACCGGAAGGAGGCGTTCTGCTTGCGTTCCAGCGTCTCCGGAGGCGCGATCCCAGTCTGCACCGGGTCGAGAGCGGCGTCGAACGGATCCTCAGCGCGAACCACTTCGACGCCCATGTTCATCGGCAGGGTCCATCCAGCAACATCGTAGGGGCGCTTGGCGGCGCCGGACTGTCCGGCGCGGATCTCGGGATACTTCTGCGGCTCCATCAGGTCAATCAGGTAGGGGCGGAAGGGCTGTCCGCCGGGGAGGACAATTGATCCGGCGCCGTACTCCCTGCCCGCCGCCGTGAATGCGGACCGCGACCTGTAGACCTGCACACCCGACATCCGCAGCCGGTTCGTCATGTTAGCGGCCTCGGAAAAATCCCACTGCCCCGCGGGCAGGATCCAGGCGTGCGGCTTCGGTGTGTCCATGGACTTCCGTGCCAGCTCCCACGCCTTGAGCAGGTAGTAGCCGGACCGCACTGCTGCCTGGTCGAGAATCGCGAAATCGGCGGTGAGCATGTACTCGATCGCGTCGCGGACGCCCCATTTGCCGCCCATCCACGGGCGCTGGTAGAACACGCTGGGCTCCCTGGTGGGGACACCGTTGCCGAAGCGCGCCGGAAAATCCTTGGCGTCATAAACTTTGGGAGTGGCGTAGCTGTGGAGCGCCGTCTCGGTCAGAATCCCGTGCATGTTGTGGAACGCGGGAACACTGCGCAGTCCGCCGTTCCACCAGGCGTCGAATCCGAAGTAGGAGAGGATTCCGGGTTTGTTCTCCCGCGCGAAGCGCTCCTTCATCGCCGCGCCAATCGTGTTGATGCCCTCCATGACCACCGCGGGAATGTGAGGATTCAAAGGCTCGGCATAGGGTGGAACAAAAATCCGAGCAGGGAATGCGGGGGACTGGTGCTGGTTGTAGACGATCTGGGGGAACCACTCGTTGAACAGCATGCTCGACACGTGGCGGGACTCGGGAAGGTTGAGCATGAACCAGTCCCGGTTGTTATCGTGCCCGGCGTACTTGTGGTAGAGGCGCGGAAGCGGCGCGAGCTCGTGTGGAGATCCGACGTTGGACCGGTACCAGTGCGCGATCCAGTCGAGCCCATCCGGATTGATGACGGGAACCTGCAGCAGGATGACGCGGTCGCGGATCCGCCGCGTTTCTTCGTCCTCGGCGGTGATCATGCGGTAGGCGAGGTCGAAGGAGTGCTGCACGGGTGCGACCTCGCTCGCGTGGAGTCCGCTGTCGATCCACACAATCGCGCGGCCTTCAGCGGCCAGCTTGTGCGCCTCCTCCAGGTTGGCCTGGCCGAGCGCCAGCCGGCGGCTGATGCTCTTCCAACGGTCGAGCTGTTTAAGGTTCTCCGGTGAGGACAGGTAGGCCACCAGCAGTGGCTTGCCGTTGGCACTCGATCCGAACTGTTCCAAGCGGATCCGGTCGCTTGACGCGGCGAGCTTGCGGAAATAGGCGGTGACGTCGGCGTAGTCGGCCAGCTTGTAGTCGTCGCCGGGCGTGTAGCCGAGGTGTTCCCTGGGCGTGGGAACAGCGGCCAGCGCGAGCGAGCAAAACAGAAGGCCGGAAAGGGACCTCATAGGTCACAATGATACTATGCCCCTTTTGGAACGCCGCTCGTTCCGCGCTGGTCTGATTCAGACAAGTTGCGGTCCGGATCCGGCGGAGAATCTGTCTAGAACCATCGATCTCGTGCGCGAAGCCGCACGCCGGGGAGCTCAGGTAATCTGTCTGCAAGAGCTGTTCCGGTCTCAATACTTCTGCCGCGAGGAGAGCGCGGATCTGTTCGACCTGGCCGAGACGATTCCGGGGCCATCGACCGAGGCGCTGGCACGGATCGCGCGTGAACACGCGGTGGCCGTCGTCGTGCCGGTGTTTGAGAAGCGCGATACCGGTGTCTACCACAACAGCGCCGCGGTAATCGACGCCGATGGATCGCTGACCGGCATCTACCGCAAGATGCACATCCCGGATGATCCGCTGTACTTCGAGAAGTTCTACTTCACTCCCGGAGATCTGGGATTCCGCGCCTTTGACACGCGCTATGCCCGGATCGGTGTGTTGATCTGTTGGGATCAGTGGTACCCGGAAGGCGCGCGGCTCACCGCGATGCAAGGCGCGCAGATTCTGTTTTATCCCACGGCGATCGGCTGGCATCCGGCGGAGAAAGAGCAGTACGGCGCGGGACAGCGCGAGGCCTGGCGCACGATCCAGCGCGGACACGCGATCGCCAACGGGATCTGGGTGGCAGCGGCAAACCGCGTGGGCTTCGAAGGCCCGCGGGAGCGGGGTCTCGAATTCTGGGGCTCGTCGTTCATCAGCGATCCGTTCGGGCAGCTCGCCGCTGACGCGGGCGTGGCTAGTGAAGAGATCCTGGTGGCCGAGTGCCCGGTCGCGCGCATGGAGGAGGTCCGGCGCAACTGGCCGTTCTTCCGCGACCGGCGGATCGATGCGTACGGAGGAATCACGGCGAGATGGGGATCGTGACCGGGCGCGGTCCGCGGATGCCCGCCGAATGGGAGCCGCATGAGGCTACATGGATCGC
>VFZX01000503.1 GCA_016871015.1 Acidobacteriota bacterium
GTCCGGTTCGCCGCCGGAAGCAGTGGCTGCCGCTCTAGGACCTGATGAGCCCGGCCCCCAACCCTGAACATCGTCCCAGAACATCCATAGGCCCGAGGCGCCAATCAGTATCGCAGAAACCGCTGCAAACACAGGCATTTGCAGGCGGGCCGTCCAAGGCTCCGCTTGAGCCTTGGGGATCGCGGGGCCCGTCACCACGGCGGGGACAGGCTCCAAGGCCGCCAAGTCGTACGCCTGACGGCGGTCCGGGTCCATCAGGACCTCTTGAATGTGGTTCAACCGGCGCATCTTCCACTCCGCTTCGTGCCGCGATTCTTCGTCGCGCTGGAGATCGGGATGGTATCGTTTCGAGAGACGAATGTAAGCCCGCCGGACTTCGTCCATCGGCGCATCAGGCGGGACCCCTAATTCATCGTAGAAGGTCATCCGATATGATTTTATGCCAGCTTCGACCACCGTACCACACTTCCCGAACGCGGGGCGACGCAACGGACAAATTTAGTCCACAATTTCCGTTGCACAATGCGATGGTCGGTGGTACACTGGGTGAAGATTGTTTGCAAAACTGGAGGTGTATACTACCTATGTTTAGAAAAGGTCTTTTCGCCGCAGCGCTGATGGTCAGTAGCGCCGTTGCCGCTCCGGCAATCGGGACTTTGACTGCGAAGGGCACCGTGCGTGTTGATGAAGGGCAGGCGAGAGGAAACGCAACCCTGTTTGAGGGTTCCGTGGTGGAAACCACCGTTCCAGCCCGCATGCAGTTGACCAACGGGGCCGTATTTGGCTTTGACGCCAATTCCAAGGGCCGGGTTTTTGGAAACCACGCCGTCCTCGAGCAGGGCCGTGGTGCGGTGGCGGGCGCCTACCGCGTGGATGGCCTCGGAATGAGCGTTGTGACTGACACCGCTGGCCGGGCACTTGTCTCGGTCCGCCATGGTGTCCTGGATGTTGCGGCTCTCGATGGTACCACCAACGTCCTCGGACCCAAGGGTGAAGTTCTCGCGCGGCTGTCAGCCGGTGAATCGCTGGCCTTCGACGCTCCTGGTGACCAGGGTGGCGCGAAGGCGGCGGGTCAGGAATCCGAAAAAGAGAAGAAGAAGAAGCGGCGCCTGGGCGGCGCGGCCGCAGGCGCTGGTAAAGCGGGCGGCTGGGCCGGTATGAGTTCGGGTGCCAAGGCGGCTGTTGCCCTCTTGATCATCGGTGGCGGCGTCGGCGCCGGCGTCGGGATCTACGAAGGCACCAAGAGCAACTAAGTATTATTCCGCTCAACAACTGGAAGCGCCCGGCTTTGCCGGGCGCTTTTCATTTTGCCACCCGCTGCCGGATAGCCTTCAGCCGGGACATGGCCGCCGATCCCCCCCGCCCGAAGTGATCGTGCAGGGCCGTGTACTCGGCGAAAAGCTCTTCGTACACCCCATGTGCCACCGGGTCCGGCCGGAAACTGCGGACAAAACCGCCGGACATCTGAGCCGCCGCCGCGGTAAAGTCCGGGAAAACGCCTGCCGCCACCGCGCCATGCATTGCCGCCCCTAGCCCCGATGCCTGAAGCGAGCGGGGCAGCAGAATCTCGCGGTTGGTGACGTCCGCAAAGATCTGCATCACCAGCGGACTCTTCAGCGGCAGTCCGCCGCATGCCACCAAACGGGTGATCTCGACCCCGGCATTTTCGAAGGCCTGAATCACCGTATAAGTCCCGAAAGCGGTCGACTCAATCAAAGCCCGGTAGATCTCCTCGGGCCGCGTGGCGAGAGTGGCACCGATCAGCAGTCCGGTAAGATCCGCATTCATCAGGACGCTTCGGTTGCCGTTCCACCAGTCCAGCGCCACCAGCCCCGTCTCTCCAGGCCGGAGGATCCCCGCCTTTGCGGTTGCTTCATCGGCGTCCATGCCAAACGTGCGGAAGAACCAGGCATAGAGATCGCCCACCGCCGCTTGGCCCGCCTCATACCCCCAGGATCCCGGCAGGATGCCGTCCTCGACCACGCCTGCCACACCGTTGATGAACTGTTGGCTGCGCCCGAGCAGCATGTGGCACAGAGATGTCCCCATGATCATCACGAGCGCTCCGGGTTCGGTCACCCCACATGCGGGGACCGCTGCGTGCGCATCGATGACACCCACCGCGACCGGGGTGCCCACGTTCAGCCCGGTGACCGCGGCCATCTCCGCAGTCAGGCCGCCAGCGCGCGTCCCCAAGGGATACATCTCCACGGAAAGCTTCTCGGCGACGACGTGCTCCATCGCCGGATGCAACGCCCGGAAGAACTCGCGGGAAGCGTAGCCGCTGCCTTTGACCCACATGTCCTTGTAGCCCGCGCAGCATTCGTTCCGCCGCTCTTCACCGGTCAACTGCCAGACGATCCAGTCCGCCGCCTCGATCAGCCGACCGGACGCCGCATAGATCTCCGGCGCCTCCTCGACAATCTGCAGGACCTTCGAAAAGAACCACTCCGACGAATACTTGCCGTTGTACATGCGGAGGATGCCGGTTCGCGACCGAGCCTCGGTCTCCTCAATCTTCACGGCCTGCGGCTGCGCCGCATGGTGTTTCCACAGCTTGACCCAGGCGTGCGGATTCGACCGGAACGCGGGCAGCCGGCACAACGGGGTACTGTCGGCCAGGGCAGGCAGCATCGTGCACGCGGTAAAGTCGACACCGATCGCCGCCACCTGCTCCGGCGCCGCCCCTGCCTGCCGTAACACCTCCGGAATCCCCTCGCGCAACACCCGGATGTAGTCATCCGGATCTTGGACCGCCCATTCGTGTCCGAGCGGTGTTCCGTCGGGCAAACGCTCATCCATCGCGCCGTTCGCGTACGGAACCACCGACCAGGCGGCCTCGGTGCCGTCCGACAGCCGCACCAGCATCACGCGCCCGGACTCGGTGCCATAGTCCAGACCGATCGCGAATTGTTCCATGGTTCCTTACAGGTTCCGCAGCGCCTGTTCCAGCGCCTCGACAAAGTAGTAGTCACCCCACATGCACGACTCGTTCACTCCGAGTCCCTTGTGGTAGTGGTAGACGCCACCCTTGAGCACGCCCTCCCAGCCGTCATCCACGCCGAGGTGTTTCTCACACAACGAGCGCAGAATCCGGATCGCCGTGGTCCAGTAGAAGTGGCCCTTCACCGGGTCCGGTACAATCCGGCAGAGCCGTAGAAATGAGGACGCCGCCACCGCCGCCGCGGACGTATCCTGCTGCTTGCGGCTCTCGGATGGCGCGCGGAAATCCCAGGGCGGCACGCCGTCGGCGGGCGACTTTGAGATGTAGTAATCCGCGCACGCCCCGGCGGTCTCCAGAAAATGCGGATCCCGGCTGTACTCGTAGGCAAGGGCAAAACCGTACATCCCCCAGCCCAGCCCACGCGCCCAACAGGAATCGCCTCGATACCCCTGGTGCGTGGTCTGCCGCTGGAACTCGCCCGTATTGGTGTCGAACAGTCCTTCGTGGGCCACGGATCCATCCCCGCGCACCAGGCATCGCCGCGTGGTCAACGCGTGGCGGAGCGCAATCTCGCGGAGGTTCTTGTCGCCGGTCTCACGGGCCGCGTAGAGCACAAGCCCGACATTCATCATGAAGTTGATGAACAGCGAGTTCTCGCCCACAAACGACCGTAAGTATTGGCCTCGCTCTTGAAAGTGCGTGCCGAGCCGCTTTCCACCCTGGATCAGGATGTCGTTCAACCGGCGGTCGCCCGTGAGCCGGTACCACCGGTAATACGTCGGGAACAGAATGAAGCCCAGATCGTGCTGGTCCGGATCCTCGGCCATCTTGGCGAGTGGCTCGGTGTACTTGATCGCGTTCTCCAGCCAAAGCCGGGAATCGCGGCCGCGGCTCCCTTCGTAGCGGCGGAATATCCACATCATTCCTGGAAGGAAGCCGTCACACCAATCCGTCCATTTCGGACCCTCATGCTTCCACTTGCCGGCCTTTGTGTAAATGGGCGTGTAGTCCGGGTGCTTGGCCACCAGGTTCCGGACTTGATTCTGCGCAAACGCCATCGCGGAGCTCAAAAGCTCGCGGTCGGATTCCAGTTCGAAATGGATCACTTCTCTTCCTTGCTCGGTGTTTCTGTGACTCGCCAGACCAGCCGGACCCCTCGCGGCAACTCGGGCATCGTGCCGGACAGCCAGAGCGTGCCCTGGGAGCCGACGCCGGCCCGGACGTTGCGTTGGATCATCGGACCGGCCTCTACCAGTATCGCGCTGACCGCGGCACGGGCTCCGGGAAATTCAATCGACTCGAGCTGAATCCCTGCTTTGACGTCGAAGCCGCCGCGCACGCCCTGCCGCCGCTCGATCCCCGTCAGCCGCGCCTGAAGCTTGGCTCCCTTGGGCGCCATCACCCGTCCTTTGATCCGTGCGGGCGCGGTGAGCCTGCCTTCCAGCACGTCGCCGATCGCCGTCTTGCCGAACACGATTTGCTGGTCAAGCACGCCCTCCACGATTAACCCTGGCGGCAGCGTGACCGCAACGGTGACGGGTTGATTCGCCGGGGTGATGTCCACGGGGTCATCAAACCGGAGCACGGATTCTCCGTGGTACTGGCGGCACGCGGAAAACCGGGTCACGTTCCGGCTCTCGCTGCCATCCAGATTCACCATGGTCATCTGCGCGAGATCCGGCAGCAGGAACTCGCGGTCGCCGATCGCAGTCCGCTGGTATTGCACCCGGACCGTCGAGGACGACAGGGGAATCGTGGACGGGAATTCGGTGACGACTACTTCCAGGGTGCGCAGGTCCAAGGTTTGGGTGTGATTCTCGAATTCACCCTTGTACCCGACGATCGCCTCGGCGATCCCGACCTTGATCGAGTATCCGCTCTTCTTCCTTGGGACGTCGAACCGGTAGTAGAAAAGAGGCTCGCCGCCGGTGGTGCGCTCGCCCTGATAGTCGAACGCCGCACTTTGCCCCAGGAAGACCGCGCGGGCGAATCCGGCGAAAACTCCGTTTCCGATGGTGCCCCCCACCATGTCGTT
>VFZX01000504.1 GCA_016871015.1 Acidobacteriota bacterium
CAGCCTCGGGAGTGGCCCGCGCGAAAGGGCAGCCTCGAGGCGGCACGAATCGACACTCGCCCGGTCTTTTTTCACGAAGCTGGCTCATTTCTCAAGTCGCCAGTGTTCGATCGCTATGGCCTTGCAGCGGGCGACGTCATCCGCGGCCCGGCGGTGATTGAAGAGATGGACTCGACCTCTCTCATCCATCCGGGTTATCGGGCTGACGTCGACACCTTTGGAAACCTACGGTTATGTCAAGACTGACGAAGCTGATCCTGTTGTACCTTGCGGCCATCGAGCCCGTGGCGTCGCAACAGTATCCCGAAGCAGAATGGCCGCGCCGCAAGCCATCGGAAGCAGGCATCGACGAGCAGGCCCTCGCGAAGCTGCAGCCGCGGATCGGTATCGGCGGCGTGATCATCCGCCACGGCTATCTCGTGGCGAGTTGGGGTAATCCGGAGATCGCGGTTCAGACCGCATCGATGGGCAAATCGTTTACCAGCACCGTGCTGGGCCTGGCGATCGACGCGGGTAAAGTGAAGCTGGACGATCCCGTACACCTGACCTGGACCGGCCAGGGCGAATTATCGGATCCGCACAAGTATCTGGACTTCGGGTTCCATCGCGAGATTACGTGGCGGCACCTTGCCAACATGATGGCCGGCTTCCAGGATATTGACTTGTTTTCTTCCAATGCCGGCGAGATGGGAGACGTTCACTGGAACTACGCGAAATGGCAACCTGGCAAGGTGTTCGAGTACGCCGATGGAGCAATGTGGCGATTCAGCCAGGCGCTGACCAAGCTTTGGAACAAAGACATCAAACAGGTTCTGGACGAGAGAATCTTCGTTGACCTGGGTGTCCCCTCCGACCGTTGGGATTGGGTCCCGGGTCAGGTGGTTCAGTCAACGACGCTCTACCCGACCTGGCCGGGCTATGGCCGTTATCTCGACCCGCCCTGGGAAATCGGCGGCAAGCCCGTCCGCGCAGGCCCGGGTTGGGTGGTGATTTCGGCACAGGACGCGGCGCGATTCGGTTACCTGTTCCTGCGCAAGGGGCGGTGGAAGGGCAAGCAATTGCTCAGCGAGGCGTGGATCTCCCAATTGATGAAAGGGCAGGCCCGCGCACACTCGGTGGAAGGCGGCAGTGCCTATAGCCTCAACTGGTGGCTGCCACGTGAGGGCGTTGTGTTTGAGGCGCGCGGCCTGAATATCGACTGGAAGGCCGTCTCGCGGATTTCCGTGGTGCCGCATCTCGATCTGGTGGTCGCCGCGATTCGCACGAACTACACGGCGCGCTCCCAAAAAGAAGCGGAAGAGATCGGCGCGGGCGACCGAGACTGGCTGTTCCGGCTCATTGCGGCGATCGAGAAATGAAAACCATGATCCTGCTGGTGATGGCGGGCGCTCTGACGGCGCAGGACAAGCTAGACTTGGGGGACGGCGTCGCACTGGAACTCGTCCGGGTTCCCGAAGGCGAGTTCCTGCTGGGCGAGGCCCACATCACGCGCAGCCTCACCGGCGTCTTTGGACCGCATGAGTTCTTCGGCAGAATGGTCCGGCTGACCCGAGGATTCCGAATCGGCAAGTACGAGGTCACGGTCGATCAGTTCCGCCGTTTCGCCGAAGACGCCCGATACCAGACCGACGCGGAAACGGGCCGGCGCCCCTGGCGGGGCCTCACCACGGGCGCCTTCACCCTGCTGGATGGTGCATGGAGGGGCGGCGCGGACGTTAACTGGAGGCGTCCCGGCTTCGCCCAGGATGGCCGGCATCCGGTGACTTGCGTGAGCTGGTTTGACGCGAACGCTTTCTGCGAGTGGGCGAGCAAGCGCTCCGGGCGCAAGTGCCGCCTCCCCGCCGAGGCCGAGCTCGAATACGCGCAGCGCGCCCGCAGCCGGACTCGATACTATTGGGGAATTTCAATGGACCCAAAGTGGCGTTGGGCCAACGTCGCAGATGACGGCGGAATGGAAGATGAGGACGTGTTCTTTGAGCGGCGGGAGGTGATGAAGAATCCTGTCGCCAAGGGCCGCAACGACGGATACAAGTTCACGTCGCCAGTTGGGATGTTCAGCCCGAACGCGTTCGGCCTTTATGATGCGGCGGGGAACGTCTGGGAGTACACGCTGGACTGGTTCGGGATCACACCTGCGGCCGTGGACCCGCGCGGCTCCGGGGCCGAGAAGATTCGAGGCATGCGCGGCGGAGGCTGGATGAGCACACCGGACCTCTATCGCTCCTCCTTCCGCGCCGAGATCGAACCGGAAAGCCGGACCGCTACTCGAGGATTTCGCCTCCTGGTGGAAGAATGACGCTCCCTGGTCTTCGCTGGTGGATGTGCGGGCTGCTGTTTCTGGCGACCGTGATCAGCTACATCGACCGCCAAACGATGTCCGTGGTTGCACCGGTGATCGCCCAGGAATTCGGCTTGAACAACGAGCAGATCGCGCGCATCCTGTCCTCCTTCCTTTTCGCCTATGCATTCGGTCAGGTGGTGGCGGGCAAATTTCTCGACTGGACCGGCAGCCGTCTTGGCTTCTCGATCTTCGTCGTGGTGTGGTCGCTGGCGAACATGCTGACGGCCACTGTGACGCGAGCCTGGGGCTTCAGCCTGTTTCGTTTTCTGCTCGGCGTGGGTGAGGCGGGCAACTATCCGGGCGGGGTCAAGGTCTTGGCAGAGTGGTTCCCGCCGCGTGAGCGGCCCTTTGCAGGCGGCGTGTTCACCAGCGGTGCGAGCATCGGCGCCGTGATGGCCGCTCCGCTGGTTGCGACCATTACGCATTACTGGGGCTGGCGTGCGGCCTTTCTGTTCACCGGTTCGCTGGGCTTCTTATGGCTTGCCGGCTGGCTGTGGCTCTATCGGACTCCCGCCCGGCACCCGTACCTGTCTTCCTCCGAGCGGGCGCTGCTGGCCGAGTCGCAACTCACCATTGGCGAGACCACTTCCATCCGCTGGCTTGATCTGTTCCGCTATCGGCAGGTCTGGGCGATCACGATTGCTCGATTCTTTGAAGAGCCACTGATCTGGCTCTGTGTTTTCTGGCTCCCGAAGTTCATGGTGGACGTGAAGGGTCTTTCGCTGCTCGAAATGGGCTGGGTCTTGACGATTCCGTATCTGAGCCTGGACGTCGGCTACATTGCGGGCGGGTGGGCCGCCACGCGCCTGCTCCGCAAAGGCATACCGCTCCGTCGGGCCAAGCTCACCGTCATGGCGGTTGCCGCGGGACTGATGATGGCGACCATACCGGCGGCCTTCGCTCAGAACCTGATGACCCCGGTGGTCCTCATCAGCATGGCTACGATGGGCCATGGAGCGTGGTTCACCAACGTGATGACGATTCCGAGCGACATTGCTCCGCGCAACGTGGTGGCCAGCGTCTATGGCATCAGCGGGCTGGGCGGGGGGTTAGGTGGCATTGTATTCACCGAGATCACCGGTGTTCTGGCAGATCGTTTCCACTCGTTCGCCCCGTCGCTGGTGCTGGCGGGTTTAATGCCACTGCTGGCGACTCTCATTCTGAGGTTCGTCGGCGGCGCGGGGCAGGAAAATCCGGCGGAAGAGGTTTCGGCATGAGTGCCTGCAGATTAGGAGTGGATATCGGCGGCACGTTCACCGACGCCGTCATGATGGATGAAAGCACGGGGGAGATCCGGCTGGTGAAGATGTCGAGCACGCCTTCCGACCCGTCCATCGGGTATGCGGATGTCGTGGAGCGAATCCTGAGAGAATCCGCGGTGGCGGCGAGCAGTGTGTCCTACAACATCCACGGCACGACTGTAGCGACAAACACGATCATCGAAGGAAAAGGCGCTCGTACAGCCCTGGTCGCCACCGAGGGCTTCCGCGACGTATTCGAGATTGCCCGGCAAATCCGGCCGAAACTCTATGACATTTTTTGCGACAAACCGAAGCCGCTTGTGCCCCGGCGGTTATGCTTCGAGGTGCCCGAACGGTTGGCCTCCGACGGTCTGGTCCTGCGCCCGCTTGACGAGGAGGCGGTCCGCGCGGTCGCGCGCCGCATCCGGGACGAGCAGGTGGAAGCCGTGGTGGTGTGCCTGCTGCACTCCTATGTGAATTCCGCCCACGAGCGCCGGGTAGGCGAGATTCTGAGGCAGGAACTGCCCGGAGTCTACCTGTCCTTGTCCTCGGACCTCTGCCCCGAGATGCGGGAGTATTTTCGCGCGAGCACCACTGCGATCAACTCGCTCCTGATGCCCGTCTTGACCCGGTACATCGAGCGCCTTGAGGGCCGGCTGTCCGGAATCGGTGTTGACGCCGGATTGCACCTGATGACGTCGGCCGGCGGCATCATCTCTTCGCGAGTGGCGCGCGAGGAGCCTGTGCATCTGATCGAGTCGGGCCCCGCCGCCGGCGTTATTGCCGCGACTCATCTCGGCTCGTTGCTGGGAGTCCAGAACATCATCAGCTTCGATATGGGTGGCACGACTGCGAAGGCAGGGCTGGTGGAGGGCGGAACACCGAAAGTGGTGCCGCACTTTGAAGTTGGCAGCGCAGCCGTAGCGGAGAATCGTTCGGCAGGGTATCCAGTGCGGACCTCGGTAGTCGATCTGGTCGAGATCGGTGCCGGGGGCGGCTCGATCGCGTGGGTCGATCCGGGCGGAGGGCTGCGTGTCGGGCCGCAAAGCGGTGGCGCCGATCCGGGTCCCGCCTGCTACAACAAGGGCCAGGCCGCGGCCTGCATCACCGATGCGAACCTGTTGTTGGGCAGGCTCAATCCCGACTATTTCCTGGGCGGCGAGCACAAGCTGTATCCGGAGCTGGCCGCGGAGGCGATTGGACGTCTCGCCTTGCAACTCGGGTTGACTCCGATCGCGGCTGCGCAAGGCATCATCGAGATCGCCAACGCGAACATGGTGGCCGCCATCCGCCTGATCTCGGTACAACGCGGCTTCGACCCGCGTGAGTTCGTACTGGTCGCTTTTGGCGGGGCGGGCCCGCTGCACGCCAACGCC
>VFZX01000505.1 GCA_016871015.1 Acidobacteriota bacterium
GAAAAACGACAAGAGGGTAGGTCTACACTACATCGTGTTCTCCGGACACGCGTACTGAAAACACGGCGCTTGTCTTGACTGAAACCTCGAAAATCGCTGAAATCGATGGTCCAGTGACGAACTTGGGTTAGGGGTCCACCATTCAAGTAGATGTACCGGATGTCGGCGCGCGGGTTGAGGGGGCCGTCGCCGACCGATCCGATCGCAAGGTGCGGCGGGAAGCCGGGGGGATCTTCGACGGGGACGGCATTTTGACTACGGGCGCGCCGTCGATTGTCGCGATTCGGCCGGGGAGAGCGTGCCGATGGTGATCGCATTTGTCCCGCGGGAGGTGGGGGAGTTTGCGGGGCGTGCTGCGGATCGATGAGCAGCAGTTCGTGCTGGCGGGCGAAGGGTCCGGTGTTTGTGATCTCGCTGGCGTACGGGGGTGTGGTGCTGCCGCTGCGTCCGGTGAGGGAGTAGGGCCGCGGTTAGCGGTCCTTCACCAGGAAGGCGAGGAGGTAGTCCTGGGCCTCTGGCTGGTCGCGGATGGACCTCCAGGTTTCGAAGATGTCCTCGGCCGTCTTTATGGCCTCGAGAGAATCCGAGCGAGTCCAATGTGCGGAGTTATCGTAGTCGGCGCGATGCCGGAGATGCTGGAGCTTGACGAACCCAGCAGCCACCGCCTTCAAGTCCGGCGAAGCCGTCGCCTTGACCTTATCGGAGACCTGCCTCATGCGTCCGTGCTCAAAAGCGCGCTCCAAGACGGTCCGTTGATGGCGAAGCTTCCAGTTCCGGCATGCGTCCGCGACAAGCATGTGAAACACAGCGTAGTAGGCGGATGAGACCGCCCTGCGAAGGCTTGCCTGGCGGGGCCGAACGCGGTCCCTGGACAGCTCGTCGCAGTAGGCCACGCGTTATTCCCAGGCTGCTTCCTCGAGTTCTTTCTGCTCGGATACGGTGCGATAACGGAAATACGGCTGAAGGCCAAGGGCGCCAGGATCGACCTCACGCGTCAGCCGTCCGGCGGCCCGTTTCGCGGTCGCGTGCAGGCGTGGAACTTCTCCAGCCTTGTCCGACATGAGCACTCGGAATTCCACGCAGGGGACACCGTACCAGTCCTCTTCGATGGTGAACCGGATGCGGACAATGTCCGGGGCAAGGGCCTTCACAGCGCGCTGGACGCCCTTGGCGATCTTGGCTTCGAGCTTGCGCTCGTCAACGAGCATCCGGACTTCAATCATGGCGTGTCACACCCAGGATACCGCGCCCATGTCAGAAGAGATACTTGGCCGAGACCTGGAGAATCCGGCCGGCGCCAGCGTTCTGGACGCGGCCGAAGGTGGGTGAGGTGAGGGTCGCGTTCGGATCGCCGAAGTTGGCCCTGTTGGGGAGATTGAAAGCGTCGAAGCGCAACTGGAGCCGGTAGTGCTCGACGATGGCGAAGCTCTTCGAGAGCGAGGTGTCCATGGTGAATGAACCGGGTCCGGAGATAATGTTCCGGCCGGAGTTGCCGAACGTGAGCGCGGAGTTTGGCTGGAAGGCTGAGGTGTTGAAGTATCGGGCGAGGCGCTCGTCCTTGGAGCGGCCCCCGGCGAGCCGCCAGTCGCCGACGACGTTCGGCCGGTCGTTGCCCACGCCCGACAGGGAGTTGTCGCGCCCGGTGACCACGGTGAACGGGCTGCCGGAGGAGGCCACCACGATCGCGCCCAGCTCCCATCCGCCGAGCAGGCGCGTGTACCATTGGCCGCCGCTCCAGAACGGGAGTGAGTACAGGAACGACGCGGTCCGGCGGTGGCGGATGTCCTCGTCGATGCGGCCGCGCTCGGCCTTGCGGTCGAGCGGGTTCTGATAGGACTGCTGGGAAAGCTGGGCGAAGGCGTTGTAACTCCAGTCGTCGATGGCCTTGGCCCAGGTGTAGGAGCTGTTGACCGTGAATCCGCCGCTGAACCGCTTCTGAAGCTGTAGTTGCAGGGCGTTGTAGACGGAGTTGCCGGCGGTGTTCAGTTGCCCGATGCTGGCGTAGTTGGGCGCGAAGATCCGGCGGGCGTTGGTGTTGCCAGTGGTTGCGCCGGGAACGAGCTGCGCGACGTTCAGCTCGCGCAGTTGTGCCAGCTTGTGTCCGGCGTTTCCGACGAAGGATGCCTCGACCATGTAGTTCGCACCGAGCTGCTGTTGGACGCCGAAGTTATAGTTCATCGTGTAGGGGATCCGCAGGTCGCCGGCGTAGGACTTGGGGATCGAGACCGGGAGAACAAACCGGGCGTTGCCGGGGTCAACCGTGAACGGGAACGGGTTCACCGAGCCGCGGTAGGGAGTGCTGAGCTGGGTGACATCGCGATTCACGACCAGACCGAAGGGCTGTGGCGCGAGAACGCCGCCGGCCATTTCCGCCGTCAGCGGCTCGTAGAAGACGCCGAAGCTGGTGCGGACCGCGGTGCGGCCGTTCCCGAACACGTCCCAGGCGATGCCTACGCGCGGCCCGAAGTTGTTGCGGTCGGCGCGGTAGGGATAGGCGGAATCGCCGGGGAAGACCGCGCCCGCGGGAGCATTGGGGAATCGTGCCGACTGCGCGCCGGGAACAAAGCTGGTCAGCTTTCCGTACTGCTCGGCCCAGGCAGGAAACGATTCCCACCGGAGACCGAGATTCAGGGTGACGCGGCGATGGACCTTCCAGGCATCCTGGGCATACAGTCCAACCACGGCGTAGCGCTGATCGGTGTCGAGCGGCGAGGCCTGCTGCATGGACCGCGCGCGTCCAAGGAGTAAGTCGGCGAGAGCGTCACGCGACTGGGTGCCGTCGAAGCGGAACACCGCGCCTGTGTTGTTGTTGTCGCGATAGAGGAACCGGTTGCGCTGGACGTCGGCGCCGAACTTCCACTGATGCGCGGCGCGCACCCAGGTGAGGCTCTCCGACATATCGAGGTTGTCGGACAGGCGCTGGCGGTCGCGGCCAGGGGACAGGGTAAAGCGGCCGGTGACGTCAAGGCGCGGAAGGGTCACGGCTCCGCCGGCGTGCACGAAGTCGGTTCCGCCGAGTTCCACGAGTGTCTGGCGCACCGTGTTGTTTTCGAGGTAGTTGAACCGTGTGTAGGTGATCCGCGCGGTGTTGAGCAGCGAGGGAGTGAAGGTGTGGGTGTCCTCGACCGTGGCGGTCTGCATGCGGAGCGAGTTTTCGAACGGACTGTAGCCAGGGAAGGCGCTGCCTTGCGGGAAATTGTCGGTTCCGGCGTTGTTGTCGATGAAGTAGCGGATGTTGAACCGGTTCCGGTCGTTGATCACCTGGTCGAGCCGGGAGAGGTATTGGTTGCCGTCAGTCGGCCGGCTCACTTGGGCTTGAAATCCGCCGTTGGGGCGGTTGGAGGGGCGGTTGTAGCGCTCGATGACCCTGGTGGCGGCCGGATCGAAGCGGCTCGTTGGAATCTGGCCGTTCGGAAACAGGCTGTTGGTGAGCGGGTCTCTCACGCCGCCGGCCACATGCGAGAAGTTTCCGCGCACCTCCTCCGGGGTGGCGGGCACGGATACGCCCGAGGTCTGGTCTTCGCGAATCTTGAGGCCCTGGTAGGAGAAGAACCAGAAGCTGCGGTTGCGTCCGTTGTAGAGTTTGGGGATCCAAACCGGACCGCCGGCGGTGACGCCGAACTGGTGAAACCGCAGTTTCGAAACACGGGGCAGGAAGAAGCCGCGGGCGTCCATTGCATCGTTGCGGAGGAACTCCCAGGCGCTGCCGTGCAGATCGTTGGTGCCCGAACGCGTGACGCCGCTGACGACCGCTGCGCCGCGCCCGTATTCGGCGGGAGTCCCGACGGTTGCGACCTTGAATTCCTGCAAGGCGTCGGGAGGCGGGAGGCCGAGCCCCTGTCCGCGGTGGAAGTAGGCGAGCGATCCTCCGTCGAGCAGGATATTGACGCCGGTCTGCCGGCCGCCATTGAGCCGCATCGTCTGCTGCCCGAACGTTGGGCGGATCGTGGTGCCGATGTCGTTGACGCCGGGGATGAGGCGCACCAGGTCGAGTGCGTTGCGGCCGTTGAGGGGAAGGTCGCGGACGCGGCGGTCGTCGACCAGCATCCCGTGGACGGCGGAGCGGGTGTCGACCTGTGGCGCCTGATCGCGGACCTCGACCGTCTGGCTGGTTTCGCCGACTTCGAGAGCGAAGTCCACGCGCAGGTGCTGGAGCGCGCTGACGGTGAGCCCGCGGCGTTCGACGGTGCGGAATCCGGGCGCCGATGCCGTGGCGGTGTAGATTCCGACCGCGAGGAGCGGCGCAACGTATTCACCGGATTCGTTCGCGGCGGCCGTTTTCCGCTCGCCAGTGTTCTGGTTCAGAATGACGATTTGCGCCTTGGGGACGCGGGCGCCGGTGGCATCGCTCACGAGTCCGGCAATTTCACCGGTCGGGCTCTGGGCGAGCAGGATGGCGGATGAGAGCAGGGCGGGTAGGTAGCGCATCATAGCTTCTGGGACACAGGTCCTCGATCGTAGCGCAGGGCGGCGGGACAGCAGGACAGCCGCCCTGGCGTACGCTGTCCAGTCTACCGGATCGGCGCTGCACGACAGCAGCCGGGGCGGACTCAGACTTGGGAGCTTCGGCACGGGTCTCCATTGCCGCGGCCAGGACTACCGGATGTGACTGGCCAGCCAGGGCGCGTTTGACTGCGTTCCTATCCGTTTATTGAGCTTCGCGCGGAGCACCTGTAGCGTGAGTTGGCGGATCCCGCCGCGAGCCTCTTGGAGCCTGCCCTGATGAGTGCCTCCTCGCACCAATCAGCCGGAAAGGAACCGGACCAGCCGCTCCATCGCCGGCTCCAAGATCGACCGCTCCGCGGCATAACAAATCCGGATGGACCCTTCCCCGCCCTCGCCAAAAGCGACTCCCGGGGCGAGGCCGACCTTGGTTTCGAGCAGCAGCCGTTTGCAGAATTCGAACGAGTCATCCAAGCCATCCACCCGCGGAAACACGTAGAACGCGCCCGCGGGC
>VFZX01000506.1 GCA_016871015.1 Acidobacteriota bacterium
CTGGAGGCCAAAATCGGGAATCCAAGGCGTTCCGGCAGCCTGGCAACGAAAAATCGTGCTACGCAACAACCACACTTCGACCGGCGGCGATGAGCGTTCGCCCGTCAATTCTCGGACAGGCTCCTAGCCTGCATTCCGGCGAACCTCTGACTTCCGTTTTCGCACATCCGGTCCCCTTGACACCGCGAAAGCGTTGGTGTGTAATAAAGGCGCTTGTGCAAAGATCGGCAGAAGCAAAGCGAGAATAGGGGGCTGTTAGAAATGCGAACCAGGGAACGTATTCTCATCGCGTTAGCGGCATTGCTGTTGGCGCAGCCGGCGGCCTTCAGCCAAACCCAGAATGGGAACATCATCGGAGCGGTCAGCGACCCCAGCGGCGCGCTGATCGGCGGAGTCAACGTCACCGCCACCAATCAACTCACCAAAGCGGCCAGGTCCGTCACCTCTTCGAGCGATGGCACCTACCTGTTTCAGCTCTTGCCAGCAGGCACGTATACGATCACGGCTGAGATGTCGGGATTCAAAAAGTCAGTGAACGCGGACGTTCAACTGGCGACAAACCAGCAGTTGCGCGTCGATGTTCGCCTGCAATTGGGCGAAGTTGCATCCGAGGTGCGCGTGACCGGCGATGCAGCGGTGATTCAGACGGAGGCTTCCAATATCAGCACGGACCGGAGCTTCAATTGGATATCCCGGGCGCCGCAGGGACCCAACAACACTGTTTCCTTCGGCCCGTCGAACACGGTGAGTTCCGCCGGTGGATACAACGGATACAACGGAACGCGGCAGCAGCAGGGCACGACCACCTACGACGGAGTCGAGTTCGACTTCTTCCGAAGCTACGTCACGGCATACGCCGTGGAAGAGGTAAAGGTCGAGCATACCGTGGCCCCGGCCGCCTACCAGACTCCGGTGAGCGTGATGCTGGTCTCCAAGGGCGGGTCGAATACCCTACACGGCCGTGTGAACGGCTCGTTTGCCAACCCCGCGATCAATGCCTTGCCCAACCCCCGGGTCCACAGAAGGCCCGCGGGCCTGACCACCTGGGAGGGTGGATTCAATGCGAACGGACCGGTTTGGATCCCCCGGATCTACAACGGGCGGAACCGCACGTTCTGGAGTTTCGGTTTCACCAAGCGGAAGAATGGCAACGCGCCGTTCCCGCTGACCCAGATACAACCGCCGCTGGTATGGCGCCGCGGCGATTTCTCCAACTCTGCTCTGTTTAGCGGCACGCTGCGCGATCCGGAATCGAACGCGCCGTTTCCAGGCAACATGATGCCGTCCAGCCGCATCAATCCGGTGTCTCGGCGGTTGATGGCCTTCTACGGAACGCCGCGGAATGAGACCTCTACCGAAGTACCCACCATCATGAGGTGGGACGACAGTATCAATAACCACATGTTCTGGCGCGCGGATCAAAAGATCGGCGACAGGTTCCAGTTGGCGGTTTCCTACACGACGTTCCAGCAGACATTTACCGGCGCCGGATTCGACGACCGTAACGTCGCCGGCTGGTCCGGACCGTTCGCGCTTCGCTCCAAATCTCCTGTGTACACCCTCGGGTTGACTTCCACGTTGCGCCCGACCGTGATCAACGAAACCCGGTTCGGCCTACACAACGACAATGGCGGGTACGTCAGTAGCCCGAGGCCCAGCACCGCTCAGCGAATTCGAGACATCGGCTGGACGGGCATTCCGGACTATCCTTCCTCGACGCCTCCTTCGGGCCCAAGTGTCAACGTTGCCGGATTCTTTCCGTTCGGCGGCTGGGACAGCAGCCCCTATCACGCCTACCATTGGCACTTTGCCGACAACCTCTCGATCCACAGAGGCCGGCACACGATTCAAGCCGGCATCGAGTACAAGTACCGGGCCTACGACAACAACAACCTGCCTGCCAGCGGCTGGGGCGTGATGAACATGACCGGCCGGTTCACCACCAACGCCGTCGGGGACTTCCTTCTGGGCCTTCCTGAAACCGTGTCCCGCCAGAACATCAGACCGCAACAAACCTCACGGAACACCGAGTGGGGCCTGTATTTGCAGGATGCCTGGCGGATAACCAGCAGTCTCACCCTCAACTACGGCCTCCGCTGGGACTACTCGTCTCCGCTGTATGACCAGCGCCGGTTCCACTTCGGCTTCGATCAGGCCACCGGAAACATCGTGGTGCCGACCGACGAGGCCTTGCGGTTCATCGATCCCACCTGGCCGCTGCAGCGCAACCCGGTCGTGACGGCGTCGCAAGCAGGACGGCCGCTGCGCCTGGTGCGGGCGGACCGGAACAACTTCTACCCTCGAGTAGGCTTCGCCTGGAGACCGCGCGGGACAGACAAATTCGTCATCCGGGGCGGCTATGGAATCTACGTCGTGCCCGAATTCTCCACCGGCACCAATACAGGCGGCACCAACCAGTTGCAGTGGGGCGGACCGTTCGCCTTGAACGCAACTTACAACAACGTCGACAACTCCAATCCGGCCCGCGGCCCGCAGCCGCGCTTCGCCTGGCCCGTCGGAATTCCCGGCGCGAGTCTGGCGGGTGCGCCTCCGCTGCCGTCATTTACGTTCACCGATCCCAACTTTCGCTATCCCTACACACAGCAGGCCAACGTGACCGTGGAGCGAGCCGTTGGCGGACAGCGCCTGCGGCTTTCTTACATCCTGACCAAAGACACGCAACTCGGATATCGCCGCAATGTGAATCTGCCTCGTCCCACTCCGGGCGTTGCCTTTAGCGACAGCCTGCGCCCCCGGCAGAACTTCGGCAATCTGTTTGTGGTTGAGAACGGTGGATCCTCGACCTATCACGCCGGCGAAGCCGTGCTGTACTTGAGGAAGGCGTTTGGCTTCAGCGGGGAGGTCGGGCTGGCATGGTCGAAACAGATCTCCGATATTCCGAATGCCCGATTCGAGGGACTGTCGGGGCTGGCGACAGCCAATCCCTACTGCCGCGTTTGCGACCGCGCCGAAAGCGCCGCCGTACCTCCGATTCGCCAGGTAAGCTACCTGTATTGGGAAGTGCCCTACGGCCGCGGAAAGCGGTTCGGTTCGAACATTCATCCTCTGGTGAACACGCTGCTCGGCGGATGGGAGGCTTCCACCGATATTCGCTTCCAGAAAGGCAATGCCGTCGACGCCTTCTTTACCGGCGCGGACCCGCTGGGCCTCGGAATCACCTCCGGAAGGCCGGATGTGGTGGGTGACTGGCGTCTGCCCAAAGGTCAGCGCAACGAGGATAACTGGTTCAACCGCGAGGCGTTCCGGGTTCCGGCGAACAATATCGGACGGTTGGGCAACGCTGGCCGCAACATCATCCGCGGACCCGGCTTGTTCAACATGGACCTGGGAGTATACAAGAGCTTCTATCCGCTCCGGGAGAAGTCACATCACTTCCTCTTCACGGCGACGCTAACCAATCCCTTCAACCACATCATCTTCGGCTATCCGCCGAACAACCCGTCGTTTTCGATCAACACCTCCACGGGATCGCGGCTGCCCGGACCCATCGTTTCCGGCCGGACCATACGCCTTCACCTGGGCTTCGAGTTCTAGTTGACAGCGTGTTGTGGGGCCTATTCGTCAACGGGAGAGGCCGTGATAGCATGGTCGTTGTGTTGTGTTCAAGGCCCGGTATACACGATGCCGCCATGGAGGTGAAATCAGGCAACATGCGAGCTGCGGTTTTGTTGGTTCTTCTTTTTGTTTCCTTCGGTTCCGGCCGGGCGCGGGCAAACGCGGAATTCGATAAGGATATCCGCCCTGTCCTCGAAAGCCGTTGCGCCTCCTGCCACAGCGTGGCGGAGCGTCAAGGTGGCTTGGCGGTAGACACGGTGGACAACCTGCTTCGGGGCGGAGCCAATGGCGCGGCCGTCGTGGCCGGCCACAGTGACCGCAGTCCGCTGGTGCTGCGGCTTCGCGGCACGTCGCAGCCTCGCATGCCGATGGGCGGAAAACCTCTCGCTGACGCGGAGATCGAGCGCATCGCCAGGTGGATCGACGCCCTGCCCGGGCGGCCAGGCACGCCGCAGGCCGGCGCGAAGAGCCAAGGGAACAAGAAACTGGGCTGGCCGTGGACCAAGCCGGTCGAACCGGCCGTTCCGGCGGTGAAGAGCAAGGAATGGGTCCGCAACCCGATCGATGCTTTCGTGCTCTCGAAGCTCGAAGAGAAAGGGCTCACCCCCGCGCCGCCGGTTTCCCGCCGCGGAGCCTACCGCCGGCTACATTTCGCTCTGCTTGGCGTGCCGCCGAAGCCGGAAGAGATGAAGCGATTCCTCGAGGACACCTCTCCGGACGCCTATCGGAACGAGGTGGAGAGGTTGCTGCAAGACCAGCGGTACGGCGAAAAGTGGGGCCGCCACTGGCTGGATCTGGTCCGCTATTCCGACACCAAGGGAGGCGCGATCGACTACCCGAGGCCGCACATGTGGCGGTACCGGGACTACGTGATCCGGGCGTTCAATCAGGACCGTCCGTATGACAGGTTCATCAAGGAACAACTAGCCGGGGATGCCTTCCCGGCCTTTGGATCCGAAGGCAGGCTCGGACTTGCCTTTCTGAGCCAGTGGGTGCAGGTGGAACAAGTAGAGCGCGAGATGATCCGCCGCGATTTCATGGTGGATCTGGTGGACACGACGGCTTCCGTCTTCCTGGGGCTGACGCTCGGATGCGCCCGCTGCCATGACCATAAATACGATCCGCTGCCAACCAAAGATTACTATCGTCTCGAAGCGTTTTTCACGCCGATGACGGTTGACGTTGCGGAGTTGCCGTTTCATCAGTACGAGGCCGCCAGGCTCGATCCGAAGCGGTGGGAAAGATCCTCCAAACAGTGGAAAGAGACCCTGGAGGCCCGCGAAAAGTCGCAAACCGAGTTCCGCAAGGGTATCAACGAACGCGTGGAGCAGCACCGGATTCTGTTCGGATCGCAGG
>VFZX01000507.1 GCA_016871015.1 Acidobacteriota bacterium
CGTAGGCGAGCCCTTCAGTTGTGCGGATGTTGTTGAACATTCGCGACCCGAATCCGCCGCCCAACACGTTCATCGCGACCGTCATCGCCGGATAGTCCGGATGGCTGGGCAGCATGTCCACCAGGTGGCTCACCTGAATCCAGGATTGCGTGACATCGTCCTTGTTGGCCAGGTAGACGCCCTTGGACTGGGCGGCCAAGTCGACCTTGAGCGCTGGCGGCTTTGGACGTCCACCGCGCGGCCAGGACCCGAACGTCTTGGTGATGAGAGCGCGCATTGAGGCGGAATCAAAGTCGCCCCACACGCCGAGCATCATGTGGTCGGGCTGGATGTTGGCCTTGTGATACGCAAGGACGTCTTCGCGCTGGATGGCGTCGAGGTGCGCGTACTCGACCTGGCGCGCCTTGGGACTGTCCTTTCCGAACAACAGGCGGGCCGTCTCGCGGTATGCGATCCCCATTGTGTCTTCGTTGCGCCGCTCGATGCCCGCGCGGATCTGCGTCTTTTCGAGATCGATCTTCTCCTGCAGGAACGCCGGATTGCGGAGCAGGCCGGATAAAATCTCGAGCACCCGCGCGGAGTTCTCCTTGAGGCTCGACACCACGGCGGCGTTGGCGTCGTCGTCCGAGCTGGTCTCGACCGTGGCCGGCAGCCGGTCGAGTTCCTTGTCCAGGTCATCGCCGGACTTCGAAGTCGACCCACCCGTGCGCATCGCGCCCAGTGTGATCGCCGCCAGTCCCACTTTGTCCGCGGGATCCTGGTTCTCGCCGCCGGGGATGAAAGCGCGCGCGTTGAAGAACGGCAGTTCGTGGTCCTCCACCAACAGAACGCGGATCCCGTTGGGCAGCGTGAAGCGCTCAATCTTTGGCACCTTGACCGGATTCAGCGGGCCGAACTTGAGGTCCTTGTAGCTCGCCGGAATCGATTGGGCGGAGAGCGCAACGGCCGCCGCCAACGTGAGTGAAATGAGGCGTGGTTTCATGGATGCGCTCCTATTACTGCTGGATGGGTTCGAGGTAGCCGACCGTGCGGTTCGATTCGGTGAACGTCGCCTTGGCGATCCGTTGAATGTCGGCGGGCGTCACCGCGGCCAGCTTGTCGAGGAACCGGAACACGTTCCGCCAGTCACCGGTGACCATCTGCCACTTGGCCAACTCCGGACCGATGGCGGTGTTGCTGCCAAGCGTCGCGATCAGCCCGGACCGCCGCCGGTTCTTCACGCCTTCCAACTCGTCCCCGGTCACAGGCTCAGTCTTGAGCTTCTCGACTTCGGCGAGCATCGACTTCTCGATGTCCTGGTTGGTCTTGCCCGGAGCGGGGATGGCTAGAAAGAGGAACAGCGCCGGATACTTGTCGCCGGGGAATCCGGGGAATCCGCCTGCGGCGACGGCAATCTTCTGCTGATTCACCAGCCGGTCATTCAGGCGCGATGAGCGTCCGGCGCTCAGCAGATTTCCGACTGCCGTGTAGACCGCGTAGTCCGGATGCGTGATCGCGGGGATGTGGTAACCGATCATGGTGAAGCGCTGCGCCTGGCGCCGGAGTAGAAAACGCCGCTCGCCGGGTTGTTCGGGCTCCACCGTGCGCAGGCCCTCGGGCCTGGGATCCGACGGAAGCCGGCCCATGTAGCGCTCGGCGAAGGCGCGCATCTGCTTTGGATCCACGTCGCCGACGATGACGCTCATCATGTTCGACGGCTGGTAGTACCGTTTGTAGAACGCGGCCGCGTCGGCAGTGGTGAAACTCGAAAGATCACTCATATGCCCGACGCCGGTCTCGCCGTAGGGATGCGCGGAAAACGCGGTCGCAAGCAGTTCGTCAACCAGCTTTCCGACCGGCTGGCTCTCGACGCGCATCCGGCGCTCTTCGCGAACCACCCCGGCCTCCTTATAGAATTCCCGGAATACGGGCTCGCGGAAACGCTCCGATTCGAGGTAGAACCACAGCTCAGAGGAGTTCGTCGGCAGGCTGTAGGAGTAGTCGGTGCGATCGTAGCCGGTGGACGCGTTCACGCCGCGTCCCCCCGCACGGTCGATCGCGATGCTGAATTCATTGGTCTCGACGAACTTGCCCGCGCCCTCCTGGGCAGCGCGAAACTCTTTGTCGAGCCGCTCGATCTCGGCTTTGTCACCGCCGCCGGGTTTGGCGCGCTCCCGCTTCAGCGCGGCGAACGCCTGGTCGACACGGTCGAGCGCGTTCTTCTCTTCGGCATAGTTCTTGGTGCCGATGGAGCGCGTGCCCTTGAACGCCATATGCTCGAACATGTGCGCCATTCCGGTGATGCCCTTGACGTCGTTCGCGCTGCCAACATCCACATAGGTGTAGAACGACGCCACTGGAGACTGGTGGCGCTCGACAATCAAGAACCGCCAGCCGTTGGAAAGCGTGAATTCAGTGACGCGTTTTTCGAATTCCTTGAGAGGGTCCTGGGCCAAAGCCAAGGGAAGGCACACTAAGGCCCAAAGCGTTCGGGTCATTCTTGCACTCCTGAGGGATGATCTGATCTGAAGGTAGCATAGAGGATCTCCGCCCGAGTTTGAGAGATCATCAGAGTCATGAAACCCGCCCTGCTCTATTCGCTCCTGGCCGCCGCCGGGCTTGCGGTCAGTGTCACCGCCCAAACCAAGTTCGGTGTCGCCGTCCAGCCCGGGCCCATGGACACCATTCTGCTCAAGGACTACGCGCCCGCTTCCTCGGTGGTGAGTCCGGAGACCACTGTAAACAAGGCGCGCTTCCCCGTGGTCGACGTCCACACCCACACTTCGCAGAGCCGGATTAAGACGGCGGCCGACGTGGCCGATTGGGTCCGCACGATGGATGAGGTGGGCGTCGAAACCACGGTCGTGTTCACCGGGGCGACCGGCGCGGAGTTCGACCGCCAGGCTGAGCTGTTCAAGCCCTACGGCAAGCGGTTCCAGGTCTGGTGCTCGCTCGAAGGCGGCGATGTGAACGCGCCGGACTGGCCTGAGCGCGCCGCCCGTGAACTCGAACGCTGCTACCGCAAGGGCGCCCGTGGCATCGGCGAGCTCACCGACAAAGGCTCCGGGATGCAGCGGGGATCGCTGCCGCGCGCCCAGCGCCTCCATCCCGACGATCCGCGCCTCGATGCCGTCTGGAAGAAATGCGCCGAGCTGAAGATCCCCGCCAACGTCCATATCGCCGACCATCCCTCGTGCTGGAAGCCGCTCGGGCCGAATCAGGAGCGGACTCCCGATTTCCAGCATTTCAATCTTTATGGGAAGGATGTGCTGCCGTACGAGGAACTGCTCGAGCGGCGCAACCGGATGCTCGCCCGCCACAGGGGGACAACGTTCATCGCCTGCCATCTCGGCAACCAGGGTAACGATCTCGCCGCGCTCGGCAAGGTGCTCGACCAGCATCCAAACCTCTATCTCGACATCTCTGCGCGCGACTACGAGGTCGGCCGCCAGCCCCGCGGCTCCGCCCGTTTTCTTGCGCGCTACCAGGATCGTGTGCTGTTTGGGACCGATATGGAGCGTGCGCCGTCCATGTACCGGAGCTGGTGGAGGCTCCTCGAAACCGGTGACGAGTACCTGCCCGGCCGCATCTGGTGGCGCTACTACGGGCTGGAGCTTCCTGCGCCGGTGCTGGAGAAGCTGTACCGGGGCAACGCGCGGCGGCTGCTAAATTGGAATTGAGTATGCCCCCCGCCGTTTCCGACAGCGTGACTTCCCCGCCGCCCGAGGAGTTGGCTTGGCACGACTTGTGGCCAATCAGCGTCGACCTCTATCAACAGATGATTCGCGCTGGGATCTTGGACTCCGGCAGCCGCGCAGAACTGTTGCGGGGACGGCTGGTCGGGAAGACGTCGAAAAGTCCTGCCCACGAAACCGCGGCCGCGAGAATCAACAATGCGTTGATGCAACGCGTTCCAGGGGGTTGGATCGTGGGCAATCAGCGTTCGATCGCTACCAGTGACAGCGTGCCGGAGCCGGACGTGTCGCTGATCCGCGGCACAATTGAAGACTACGAAAATGTGCATCCCGGACCCGCCCAGACTGGCCTCGTCGTCGAAGTCGCCGAGTCTTCGCTGCACCGGGACCGGACCTTCAAAGGGCCGCTTTACGCATCAGCAGGCATTCCTTGCTACTGGATCGCGAATCTGGTGGACCGGCAGATCGAATGCTACACTCACCCGCGGGACGGCGTGTACACAGTCCGGCACGACTATCGGCGAGGCTCCGAAGTACCCCTGTTTCTCGACGGCCGGCAGGTTGGGAGCATTCCGGTCGATAAGCTGATCTAGAAAGCCATGGCCATGCAAGTGCGTCCCGCGTCCAACCAACCCGTCAGCCCCCTTTCCGGGCGGCTTGTCCGAAGGCTATGGAAGACGCCGCCTAACGTACCGCGGTGCTGAAGGTCCATTCCGCACTGGCGAAGATCATTCCGGCCTGCTGGTTGTGGATAACCAGGCATCCGGGGAGCCAACGACGAATACAGCGACCGCCATCCCAGCCCCGCGGACACCGGCCTCGTCATCGAAGTCTCTGACGCGACTCTTCGCCGCGACCGCGGCTTGAAGGGCCACATCTACGCATCCGCCGGAATCCCGCACTACTGGATCGAGATCCCACTCATTCTCGACGGCCTCCAGATCGCTGCCGTCCCCACCGAAAGCCTGCTCCCAGCCTCCCGCTAACCCGGGCGTGGTACGATCTCACTCAAGGAGTCTCGCATGCGATTTCTATTGGGTGTGATCGCTGTCTCCGCGTTTGCACAAACCTCCGGCCTCCAGGGCCTTGTCACCGATCCGAGCGGCGCCGCCGTGCCGGGCGTTGAACTTCGCCTGGTCAACGCCGCGACCGGTGTATCAAGCACCGCCACCACCAACGACAGCGGATTCTACTCGGTTCCGCTGCTCCCGCAGGGCACCTACCGGATCACCGCGGCGAAAGCCGGATTCAGC
>VFZX01000508.1 GCA_016871015.1 Acidobacteriota bacterium
TGCTGCATCCGCAGTTCGATCAACTCCTCACGCGTGCCCTCCTCCATGGCGGCCGGACTGTGGTGGGGGGCACGGCTCCGCTCTTGCAGGCCATCCCAGCCCTCCACACGGAACCGGTCCACCAGCGTATACCCGGTCTGCCTCGATATCCCGTGTTTCCGGCACAATTCTGAAAATGACAGGTCGTTTGCCTGCCAATCTTCGATAAACTCGACCTTGCTGTCCATGCGGCTCACCTCTCGCCAGGGCATCCCCCAGCTTAACCGCTGTCCCCCGGTTACCCTTCGTTTGTGTCAACCGCCCACCGGCACACTTGTCAAGGATGTCTCCGGTTCGCACAAAGCCAGCGTCTCGGGTGCATGCGTTGTCCGGAGCCTTCCTCACCGTCAGCCCGCCGTTTTACGTACGGCGAGGAATTCGCGTTCATTGAGGCGAAGCGGATGGTGTACTTGGCCTGCCCGTACTCGATGGATGGCGCCGGGCGGGACTCAACGAATCCAGCCGGAGGGAGTCCATCGGATCGTCGCGGCGCGGGTCGGGTGCGTTGCGTCGGCAGGCGACGTTGATGGCCGGGCCGTTGGCAGTGAACACCTGGAAGTGGTTGTTCTTCGGTCCGTTGCACGGGCCGCAGGCGTGCAGGTAGTTCTCCCATGTCGACGGAGATCATCGTATCGCCGCCTCTTGACTTCTTCCTCACGCTGGTCAGGTACCCGTCCCCTTCTTCCTGCGGTATTCCGGCTGCCTTGTCCATGTCGCGCCAAGTGTGTTTGGACAACGGTACGAGCGGCAGCAGGGCGATTCTTCTGAGCTGGAAGAGCCATTTCGCCCAAGTCTTCCAGCTCAACTTGTTGCGAACCGGCAGGCAGCAGCGAAGTCCACCCCCCTTCCGGGTGAACGTCTTTGGAAACACACCTTGACCACGGCTCGCCAAGCGCATCCGATTCGCGTTGGCTCATGAGTGCCAACGCGATTGAACGAAGCACCGTCGTTTTTCCGGATCCATTGTCCCCGACGAGGACATACCAGCCGCACGCGGGCGCCTGGCTTAATTGCCAGGTGACCTCACCCAATGCCCGCAGACTGGAGACGTGAAACTGGGTTAGCTGAAAATCAATGAGCGGATCCGATTCCACCTGTGGAGCCACGTCCGCCCTCAGCCCGGCAAGCACGTCCATTAAATTAAGAGTTGAACTGCATCGGGCGAAGATATGTCCGAGTGAACGATCGTTAGACTCTCGGAATCTATCGGGGGCAATGGCGAAGTCAGGTTCGAGAATATTCCGCGGAACTCAACGCCTCGGTACTTTTCGGTGCGGACGGAGACCACATGACGGGCGCGATTGAGGATGGTCACCGATGAAGCCCGGACTTCCGCTGAAGCGAGACTCCGTGTCACCCCTGTCGGAATGACGACTTCATTCACACTCGTAAAGGAACCGCGAACCAGCAGGAAGACTACCGCCGCCGAAAACCGCTTGATTCCGTCTTCGACCGAAAGCCCCTCTTGCTTGGCGTTGGCGATCGCAACCTGCCAAACAGATCCGTTGCACTCCAGTAGACCTGTTTCATAGATAACTCCGGTGTCGACAGTCTCACGCAGGTTCTGCAGCTTTCCGCGCAAGATCCTGTAGGCGTGCTCGGTCTCCACCAGAATCAAAGCCCGCCTGGCCTGGGTCGCCATCTATTGCTTCTTCTTTCTCTTCTTCCCGCCGCCCTTCTTCCCATCCCCCGCCCGGGACCACTTGGGCGGCTGCATCTGCGCACTCCAGCTCTGCCAGGCAGATTGCAGCTCCTTGAGCTTCCCAGGCTCGCTCGATGCCAGGTTCCGTGACTCGCCGATGTCGTTCCGCAGGTTGTACAACTCCGGATCACCGCCCTGGCCGAGCAGCTTCCAATCGCCCATGCGGATCGCCCACTGTTGCCCGAAGCGCCAGTAGAGAGCTGAATGTGGCGCGTCCCTGTTCTTGCCCGTGACGTAGGGCATCAGGTCCACGCCATCGAGGTTCGGCGGCAGCGATCCACCGGCTGCCGTAACGAAGGTGGGATGAATGTCGAGAGCGATCACCGGTTGATCGTACACAGCGCCTGCACGGATCTTGCCATTCCACTGCATCATGTACGGGACACGGATTCCGCCGTCGTACACCTGGCCCTTCACACCACGCAGGGGCTTGTTGCTCGACGTCGTTTGCTGCGTGGGCCCGCCGTTGTCGGAGATGAACACGATTAGGGTGTTCGACTCTTGTCCCGCGTCGCGCACGGTCTTGAGCACCGCGCCGACGGCGTCGTCCATCGCGCTCAACATGCCCGCATGGATGAGCCGCAACTCATCGGTGATCTTCGGGAAGCGCGCCTTGTAGTTGTTGAGCGCCTCCATCGGTGCGTGGACGGCGTTGAACGGCAGATACAGATAGTAAGGCCGGTCTTTGTTCTTCTTGATGAAGGCGACAGCCTCGCGGGCGAAGGCATCGGTGAGGTAGCCGGACTCTTTCACCGGATCGTTCCCACGCATCACGGGATTGCCCTGGCGGTCATCGGCCACATAGGAATGGGCGCCGCCGGGGAATCCAAAGAACTCGTCGAATCCCCGCTGCAAGGGCAGCGAGTCACGCCGGTAGCCGAGGTGCCACTTGCCAACCATGCCCGTGGCGTAACCGAGCTTTTTCAGGCGCTCCGGCAGCGCGGCTTCGTCCGTCGAGAGTCCGAAGACGGTATCGGCTTCGCCCGCGGGTCCGGGATTGAACTCGTGGCCGAAGCGTTGCTGGTAGCGGCCCGTGATGATTCCAGCGCGCGTCGGACTGCACACCGGACAGGACACGTAGCCATTGGTGAAGCGAACTCCGCTGCGCGCGATCGAATCGATATGCGGCGTCGGAATGTCGCAGCCCTGAGCGCTAATGCCCGCGTACCCCAAATCATCGGCGATGATCAGAATCAGGTTCGGCTTCGACTGCGCGAGGACAGGCGCGGCCAGTGCGCCCAACGAGGACAGGAATGCGCGGCGGTTCATCGTCACTGCGTCTTGGCGATCGTTTCGATCGTGATCGTATCGTCGCTCAGCTTGCCGGTGATCTTCACCTTTTGCCCAAGGAAGTCCATCACCTTTTCGGCGTTGGCGAAGCGCAGCACCTTGTCCTCCACCACGAACACGGGCGCCGCCCCCTTGCGCACGCAGGCCTGGACGCATTTTTCCGCGCCGCCAGAAGCGTGCTTGGTTCCGCAGCTCGATTCGGAGACAGCCCCGGTCCACTCGGCCGCGGTGGCCGCGCCGGCGAAGAGCAAAGTTGAGAGGATCTTGTGCACTCAACCTTCTTAGCAGAATGGACCGTTCAGCGCAAATCCTGACCCTGAGATAATCAAAACGATGATCCGTCTCGGCATCGACACCTACTCGATCCGCGCGTGGCGCTGGAAGGCAATCCAACTGCTCGACTACGCGGCGTCGCTCAAGCTCGACGCCATCCAGATCTCCTCGGTCGCCGAGTACGAAAGCCTCGAGCCGGCGCACCTGGCCAAAGTCCGCGACCACGCCGCGCGGCTTGGTATCGCGATCGACGGGGGCACGGGCTGCATCTGCCCCACCACCAAGTCCTGGAACCCGCGGCAGGGCGATCCGGCCGAGTACCTGCGCCAGGGACTGCGTGTGGCGAAGGCTGTTGGCGCGGCGTCGCTGCGTTGCTTCATCGGATCACCGGCGGACCGCGCGCTGGTCGGTGAGGTCCCGATGGAGAAGCACGCCGAGAGCACGCTCAAGGTGTTGCGCGCGGTGCGGTCCCAGGCGATGGATCTCGGGGTGAAGGTCGCGATTGAAAACCACGGTGACTTGTCGGCGCGCGAGCTGCGGACGCTGATTGAGACCGCGGGCAAGGAGTTCACCGGCGCATGCCTGGACACGGGGAATCCAGTGTCGATCTGCGAGGATCCGCTGCTTGCGCTGGAGGTCCTGGGGCCGTACACGGTCACCACGCACATCCGCGATTCCGTGATCTTCGAGCATGCGCGCGGAGCGGCGGTCCAGTGGGTCGCGCTGGGGGAAGGGTCGTTAGACTGGAAGCGGATCCTGGCGCGCTACACCGAACTGTGTCCGTCGGCGGCGATGCAATTGGAGGTGATCACCGGGCGCGCGCCCCAAGTGCATCCCTATTTCGAGCCGGGGTTTTGGAAGAATTACCCAAACCTTCCGGCGGGCGATTTCGCGCGGTTCGTGCGGCTGGCGCGGAACGGACATCCGTTCATGGGCAACATGGTGATCGGCGACGTGCGCGGCGCCGCACCGCCACCGGAACTCGCCGAGCCGCTCAAGCAGCAACAGCGAAGGGACCTGGAGCGCAGTATCGAGTACGCTAAGCAGCAGTTGGGCGTGGGAGTCCAATGGCGGAAGGGCTGAGGAGGTCCTGCTGTTTCCGTGGCACCCGGGGGAACAGCTTACGGGCTCCACGGTTTCCTTTCGAAGGAGCGTTCCTCAATCCTTTTGGGAGTGAGCTTGCAGCGCCCGGCGGGCCTCTCGTTCGGACTTGGCCGACAAGAGTGAAGCGAACAGCTTGCGGGCTCGATCGTAATGCTCAATCTGGCCGACCGCGTCCGAGTTGGCGAGCGTGGGAAACCGGTCTTGGAGGATCTGCAGGATCGCATCCCGGATCCCGATCAGGCGGCCCGTACCGACCCCCTGCTCGATCCCTTTCTCGATCCCCTTCTCAATCCCTCTCTTGATCCCTTTCTCGATCCCCTTCTCAATCCCCTTCTCAATCCCCTTCTCGATGCCCTTCTCGATCCCTTTCTCCATTCCCTTCTTGGTAGCGTCGCGGCGCGCGTCTGAAGTGAGCCCCTGGCGTGAGACACGCAGTTAAGACACTGTTCGCCGCCGACTGAAAATCCATTGTACGGCGGCTGGTTCTGGCTGCAAGATGGC
>VFZX01000509.1 GCA_016871015.1 Acidobacteriota bacterium
TGCTGCATCCGCAGTTCGATCAACTCCTCACGCGTGCCCTCCTCCATGGCGGCCGGACTGTGGTGGGGGGCACGGCTCCGCTCTTGCAGGCCATCCCAGCCCTCCACACGGAACCGGTCCACCAGCGTATACCCGGTCTGCCTCGATATCCCGTGTTTCCGGCACAATTCTGAAAATGACAGGTCGTTTGCCTGCCAATCTTCGATAAACTCGACCTTGCTGTCCATGCGGCTCACCTCTCGCCAGGGCATCCCCCAGCTTAACCGCTGTCCCCCGGTTACCCTTCGTTTGTGTCAACCGCCCACCGGCACACTTGTCAAGGATGTCTCCGGTTCGCACAGCGCGTTTTGCGAACTTTGCAAGGGCGCGGGAGAAGCGGCGATGGTCAGCGGCGGTTTCCAGCTCGGATATCTTGACGCCCATCTTGTCGCCGTCGGCGGCGAGGACCGCGAGATAGGGATTCGGGGGGCCGAAACGTTTGTAAAGTTCGCGGAGGACCGAGGCGAGGTTCGCCACGTTGGCAGCGAGCACGTCCTTCTTTTGTTCGGAATCGTGCGAGGCCGGCTCGATTTCGTGGAGGCGCGACAGGAACACGGCGGTGCCTTCGAAGGGGAACTGTTCGAACGCCTTCTGCGTGTACCGCTGCAGGTCCTCCTTGCCGAAAGCTTCGCACGCGTGATTCAGGCGGGTGCGCGCGGCTTCATCCAGGCGCTCGATCCACGGCTGCGCGGCGATGCGGGCGACCGAGGGGAACCTGCGTGCCCCGAGTCCGATACGCTTGGCGAGTCCCACGGCGTCAAGCTGTTCGTTGTCCTGGAGACGGAGTTGGGCCTTCTTCCACCCGGCCAGATTCTTGACGCGCGGATCGAGCCAGACCGACTCGCGGAGTCCGTCGAGCGAGGACTTGGGGACCTTCGCATAGCCTTTCCAGGGAAGGAAGTCGCGGCACGCTTTTCTCGCCGCGACCGCTTGCATCAATTGCTTGCGCGTCTCCTTGTATTTCGGGCCGGTTGGAAGCGCTGCCGCGGCCCAAGTGAACTCGATCACGCCGGGGAGTTGCTCGTGGAAGCGCTCCGGGTGGATGACGCCGGAGAGCTGATCGAACGCATCCTGGGCGACTGTGGTCCACTCCTGTTCGGCGGCGGCGCGGGCTTTCAGTGCCAACTCTTCGTATTGGTCCGTGTCGATCTCGGCGAGGATTACATTGGCGACGTTGTAGTCGGACCGGGGGGCAAGGTCGACGGCTGGGTCTTCCGGCGACGGGAAGATCAGGGAGTCGCGGTGCGCCGCGTGGATGGTCCGCGCCACGGCCTTGGAGACTTCCGAGAGGAGGACGGAGCCGCTCCACAGGTCGCGGGTCCGGCGGGCGGCGGCGATGAAGCCTTGCACGGGTCCGATGGTGATGGCGAGCAGGTGCTTCATTTGTACCCCCGGGTGCGGAAGAAGTCGATCGCGTCTTTGATGGCGTCGTCGTAGCTGCGGCCGTTGCCGTCGGTTCTGGGTGAGGACATGGCGGTGGTGGCGGCCATTTGGGAGATTCCGTTGGCGGACTGGACGGGACGCAGGATCAGCGCCGAGGGGAACCGGGCCGCGCCGCGCTTGCTGATGAACTCGTCGCTGCACCGGTTGGAGTGGCGGTAGGCGCGGAGGTCGTCGATGAGCGCCACCATGGCGTCGAGCGCGGTACCGGGGCAGGGTTTGAACAGGGGCGGGAAGTCCTGGGACAGGTGCGGCCAGGGACGCCGGACTCCGGGCGGGGCGGCGAGCGCCGTCCAGGTCTGCGGGATGGTGGGGAAGGCGGACTTGGGGTTGATCGCTGCCGTCCCCCGGCGCCACCGGGATCCTACGCCGCCGAACCGGACCAGGGCGATCAGCGCGAAGAAGGCATCCTTGTCACAGGGCGTCTTGCCGGGTTCGGTGTCGATCGAAATGCGGAACGACACCTGCTGGCGGACCTTGTCGAAGTCCCCGTGCAGGATGGGGAACAGCCGCTCGCCGTGGCTCTGGGGGAATACGGCGCGCTCGGAGGCGGATAGAGGGCGTGGGGCAGGCGATTCCAGGGTGTCGGCGTGGACGCGGATCCGGCCGCCATGGGTCGCCGTGCCCCACAGATGTCCTTCAAGTTCTTGGAGTTGTGCGACGGTGGCGCACTTCTGCGCGCCGATTGTCGCGCGCCACCACTTGCGGAGCAGTCCGCGGATCTGGAGCGGGTGGATGAGCGCGTCGGGCTCGGCGCACTCGCGCGGATTGGCGCCACCGCCAAACAGCGGGGTGAGGAGATGGCACTCAAACGGCCCGAGGCGGATGTGCTGGTGGGGTTTGAGCAGGGCCGCCGAAAGGGCGGGGATGGGTGGCAGTGGGGGTGCGGTTCGAGGCATGGGTCCCGGTCTGTTCATGATACGCCACCCAACAATGGCTCCAGCGCGGAATTTGTTTCACTCTCCGACTGGTATGCTACGCTAAATCAGTTGCAGACCGTCCCCCTCGTCCAGCGGAACCCGGCGCTTGCCCGGAACATCGCCTTGGGCCTCGTCCTCATCTGCACTTTTGTTGGAGCCGCGGCTCAGATCCTGATGAAGACGGGCACGCAGGGCACCGCGCCCGACGGGGCGTTGCAGCTTTTCCTGTACATCTTCCGGAGCCCCCGCCTGTTCGCCGGCTACGCGCTGTACGGACTGAGCACGGTGCTGCTGACGGTGGCGCTCAAGTACGGTGAGTTGTCGCTGATCTATCCGGTGATCGCGCTGACCTATGTCTGGGTGACGGCGCTGTCGGTGTTCGTTTTCGGCGAGACGCTGAATCCGTTCAAAGTGGTGGGGCTGTGCACCGTGATTTTTGGCGTGGGGATCCTTGGAAGGGCAAGCCGGAAGTGAGCCAGCCGACTCCGTTTTCGTCGATTCTGCTGGTGTTTGGAGCATCCCTGGTGGGTTCGGTGGGGGCGGCGTTTCTGAAGTCCGGCGCTGAACACCTGCACCGCGATTTGCGGTCGCTGCTCACCAACTGGCGCCTGGCGGCGGGAGTGGTGTTCTTCCTGGCCTCGTCGATCCTTTACTTGAAGGGGATCAAGAAGGGTGAGCTGACGGTGCTGTACCCGATGGTGTCGCTCGGGTACGTGTGGACGCTGGTGTGGTCCCGGCTGTTCTTCGGCGAGCCGTTCACGCGCGCCAAGCTCACCGGAGTGGGCGTGATTCTGTGCGGGATTGTGCTGCTGGCGATGGGCAACCGCTAGCGCCAGCCACCGGCTCCGAGGCGCGAGGGGGGAATCCCGGATCCGTGCGACTCTAAGAATGAATGGATGGGCCGCCGACCGGGAACTTGGTCCGGATCGCGGCAGCGCCACCATCTGGCGCGCCGCACCCGGACCTCGACCTTGCGCGCGAAGTGTTGCGCAAGGACCGCAAGGCGACCGCCGAGTTCGTCGACCGCTACACCGGTCCGGTGCTTGCCTACATCCGGTCCCGGCTCCAACCGCGTACAGAGCAAGTGGAGGATCTCGTGCAGGACGTGTTCACCGCCGCCTGGCAGTACCTGCCCGGATACCGTGGCACCTCGCCGCTGGGGGCGTGGATCCTGGGGATCGCGCGTCATAAGGTCGAGGATTACTATCGCAGCAGGATCGCCGAGGCCGAGAGCCTGGATGGCGCTGATGTGGCCGATGACGGTCCGCCGCCGGATCTGATCCTCGACCGCGCGCGGGCGTCGCAGCGGGCGCAACAGGTGCTGGGCGGGATTCCGGAGCACTATGCCGCGGTCCTGCGGTGGCGCTACTGGGACGGGCGCAGTTCAATTCAAGAGAGATTGCGCAGTCGTGTGGGCGTACGGAGAAGGCGGTCGAGCGGCTGCTCGCCCGGGCGCGAGATGATTTCAGAAGGAGGTGGCAGAATGGCTGACGAGCTGGACCAGCTTTGGCGGCAATTCGCGGAGGCCACCGGTGATCCCGAGGATCCACAGGCTCCGGCCCGCCTCAGGTCGAAGATATTCTCGCGGCTGATGGAGGAACAGGCGCGCGAGGGGCCGCTGGCGAGCGTGTCGGAATCGAAGGCAGCGGGCCGGGATTTGTGCGTGTTCGAGGAGATCATGCGGCTGGCGCCGGTGGGCGAGGAGATCCGCAAGCTCAATTACTGCCGCGTGTGCCATGCGCGGGTGCTGGCGGAAAACATGGACAACGCGCCGATCTGGTGGGAGGGCTGCCCGTACGCGCAGTTCCACCGGGCTGCGCTCAAAAGTACCTGACGAAGCCGAAGGTGTTCTGGAAATTCGCGAGTCCGCGGCTGCCCTTTGGGGATAGCTGGGCGCTCACGGGATTGCCCTGGATGGTTTCGAGGAACGCGTAGCGGAATCCCCAGCCGGATGGGTGCATGAGCTCGATGCCCGCGGCGGCGCGGAGTCCTGGTTTGACGGCTGTGAACACGGGTCCGGGCGGGGATGGGCGGCCTTTGGAGATCCGGAGTACGGGCGAGTGACTGCGAAAGTGCATGACTCCGAGTCCTATTGAGAGGTAGGGCCGGACCCAGCTCTTCCGCTTCCGGAAGTAGAGCATCGCGTCGCCGGCCACGTTATGCTGGCGGCTGCGGCGCGCCTGTTCATAGGTGGTCTCCGCGCCGCCGGTGGTCACCGCCGACAGGAGCGCCACTTCATTGCGGTTCCACGAGTAGACGGCCTGGAAGCTCAAGTACTCGCGCCAGTGGCGGCCCGCGAATACGTGGAACAGGGGGCCGTTCTCGGGCTTGTACTGGGACACGGCAGTAGTGGCCGCGGACACCGATGAAGCCGCGTCGCCCGATAGAGTCGAGAGCCCTGCGCCTGCTCCCGCAAACCACAGGTTCTCAGCACACAATGGCAAGCCGGCCGCCAGAAGACTGGCGATCACCCAATTCATCACGTGAAAAAAATTCTATCACGCCCGAG
>VFZX01000510.1 GCA_016871015.1 Acidobacteriota bacterium
TCTCCTCAACCGTATCCCCATCTTGACGCGCCGCAATCACCCGCCTACGCAGGTCAATTCCTAGGGCCCTAGCCATTCTCAGTTGGCGGATTCGCGTGGAGCTTCTTTATTATACGTGAAAATGCTCGAAATGACCCAGGTGCCATCTGGCATCTTCCGGCGGAGTTCGACCTCGGGTGCGAACTGGGAGACCAGCACGTACTCCTGAAGGGACGGCAGGCGTTGAGCGAGCCGGAACTTGAATCCGTGATCCCGGTCCTCGGTTGCGGGGGAGAGCACTTCGAACACAATTCTGGGATTCGTTACGGTCTCTTCCAATTCATCGGTGTACTGCCGCAGGCCGCACACAACCGTCAGATCGGGGTAGACGTAGTGACTCGAGGTTGCCCCGATCCGGAGGCCTTGTGCGAACAACTCACACGGGATCCCGCGCATCCGCACGCCCAGGGCGACCGTCAGGTTCGCGGAGATTTTTGCGTGGTTCGGAGAGGATGATTCGAGAGGAATGATCTCGCCATCGTAGTATTCGGAAGACCGGTCAGCGAGGCGGTCCTGCCGCAGGTACTCTTCGACGCTTGGTTTCAATACTGGTGCCGCGTCCATTTCTCTATTCTTTCCGATCGACTTGTTTGTTCTCATCTCCGAGTGCCACGGATGGGAACTCGCAAAGACAAATCGGGTTTCCGTCCGGGTCTTCAAAGCCCGCGAAGTTGCCGGATGACTGATCGCGAATGATGCCGCCTACCTTTACGCCGCGCTCTGTCAGACGTGCAACCGCTTGTTCAATAGGCACTCCGGTTTCGAGGGCCAACATGATGCTGCCCTTGGTCCCCGGTGCTGGGTACTTGGATGAGGCCGGATGCAGCCCGATCGTGAGCCCCTTGCCAGCCTCCACCGTAGCCCAGCGGTCACCGGACCGAGTGGTCAGTTTAAGCCCCACAACTTCGGTATAGAATCGCACCGCGTTATCCATATTGCTAACGAATACCGTCGCGTTGCCACCCGTGATCATGCCGCGTCTCCTTCGACGCCGCCTTCATTTTATCTCCCAATTCTCACCAAAGAATCCGGCATCCACCACCTTGCCTGGCCACCGTGAATCCGGCGCCACCGACAGATCCAGCACCGCCCAGTCAGGGAGCTTCGACACCTGCCGCGCGTTGTTCAGGTAATCGTACTCGCGGAAGGTGAAGCCGCTGTTCACCACCACGTAGCGCGCCGGGTTCAAAGGATTCGGATAGATCATCACCGGCGCATGCCGCGCCGCGTCGTACTTCTTCGTGCCCACCGCCACCGATCCATTAGTCCAGCGAACGGGCAGCCGGTCCCCGATCTTGGCCAGCATCCGGTTGCTCCCCGGATCGCCCCACAACACCAGGTTCGACGACGCAATGTCGGCATCGGTGACCTCCGTGTCGTTGCGCACGATCGCCTCGCCGCGGAAATGTCTGCGCCATTCGCGGACCGCCCGCTCCATTTCTTCCTTCACCCAAGCCGCCGCGCCCGGAGCCGCGGGCGATCCCGTGGGACGTACGATGATGAACCGGTCCATGAACGCGTCATCGACCGGACCCTGGAGTCCATGCTTCTTCGCGAGTCCCGCCGAAGCCGCTCCGGAAGCAAGCCGCCACTGCCCGTTGGTGCGCCGGAACTTGACATCCCAGGAGCGGTCCGACATCGGCGCTGGAGCTTCGATCGCCGCGCCATCAATGACCACGCGCGCCCTCGCCGTCACGTCCAGCCGGCAGCCTCCCGCTCCGAAGTGCAGCGACAATGCCTCGACGTTGCGTGTCGTGATCGCGATTTCGCGGTCTCCGTTGATTCGCGCGTCGACCGTGGCGCGCTCCCAGTGCTCGCCCAGCGCGTCGACGATCAGCCACTTCATCCGGTTGTAGCGCAGCGTGAAGGTGGTGAAGCGGATGTGGTCTGGGTACGGATCCCGCCCACGCGCGGCGATCGCGTCGAGCTTGCGGTCGATGATCACCTTCGAATCCGGATGGTAGCGGTGCTCGGTGGCGGGTCCGATGACGTGGGTGAGCGCGATGCCTTCCTTGGCCATCTCGCGCTCCATGACGCGCGCCGCTTGAATCTGACGGTCCTTTTCGCCGCTGTAGGCGACCACGGGCAGGTTGAAGAAGTTCAGCGAGTATTCGGTGGCGTCGTACATGCGCCACAGCTTCTTCTCCCACCACGTGGGTTGGACGGTCTCCCGCTGGAACACGTGCAGGAACTCGGCGGTCTCAGAGAATCCGGCGCCCGGCGCGGCGGCGGCCCAGAGTCCGGCGTGATGCGCGGCGATGTGCCAGGCCGCAGCGCCGCCCATGCTGAATCCGCGGACCGTGATCCGGTTCGGGTCGATCTTGTATTCCTGGCGGACGGCGGCGAGCGCCTCGAACAGGTCGACCTCGCCCGCGAACTTGTTCGCATTGCAGTAACGGCCGTAAAGGTGGAGCACGATCGTGTCCTCGGGCGTGAACTGGCCGCGGTTGGTCATGCGGTCATGCAGGAAGTTCACCTCGGTGAGCGTCTCGCTGCGGCCGTGGAACCAGGCATCCAGCCGCCAGCGCCCCGGAGCGTTCGGCGACCAGGTGGGTGGCACCACCAGGCCGTAGGGCTGGACGCTCCCGTCGATTTTCGAGACGTAGCCTCGAACGACGAGTCCGGTTTGTGCGGTCCAGGGAGTTTTCCCGGCAGCGAGATCGGAGGCGCGCTGTTGTCCCTTGGCGAGCAGGTCCTTGCCGCGCTGAATCTCTTCGGGCTTGAGGAACTCGTTGTAGTCCAAGGCGAACTTCACCGCGTCATGGAAGATCCGGACGTCGGCGGCGTGAAGCGGATTCTTGCCCGGCGGCTGCTTGAGGGCGCCTGCGAGCTTGTCAAGTCCGGCCTGGAGCTCGGCCCGGTCAGCGGAGGATACGGCCACGCCCGGCGGCGGCACGGGACGCTCGGCGGCGAACAGCGCGAAGGAAGCGAGAACGAAGCAGAGTCGCGTCATGGTGAAATGTGTTTAGTATTGCATGCGCGCTTGTACGCTGTTCGCCACCTGCTCCTTGTTGTTCGCGCAGGAGCCTGATGCACGGCTGGTCCGTGTGGCTTCCGGCCTGACTCTGCCCGTGGACATCCAACACGCAGGGGACGGAACGGGCCGCCTGTTTCTGGTCCAGCAGAACGGAATCATCCGTGTCTGGCGCGATGGATCCCTGCTGACCGCGCCGCTCCTCGACATCAGCGCCCGGACCCGCGGAAATGGCGAGTGCGGGCTTCTGGGACTGGCGTTCCCGCCTGGTTTCAAGGATAAACAATACTTCTACGTCAACTACACCGATCCGCAATGCCGCGTGACCACGGTGTCGCGATTCCGCATCTCGTCCGGCAACCCCAACGCCGCCGAGGCGGGCAGCGAAGCCGTCATCCTCACCCAGGCGCAGCCGTTCCAGAACCACAACGGAGGCGGCGTGGTGTTCGGGCCCGACGGCTACCTCTACATCGGATTCGGTGATGGCGGCAGCGCGCGTGACCCGCAGAACGCGGGGCAGAACCGCCGCACCTGGCTCGGCAAGATGCTGCGTATCGACGTGGAAACGGGCGTCACGCCGTACCGTGTTCCGGCCGACAATCCCTTCGTCAACGACCCGGCGTTCCTGCCTGAGATCTGGGCGTGGGGACTTCGCAATCCGTGGCGCTTCTCGTTCGATCCGGCAACAGGCGATCTCTGGATTGGGGACGTGGGCCAGAACCGCGCCGAAGAGATCAACTTCCAGCCAGCCGGCCAAGGCGGGCAGAACTACGGGTGGCGGCTTATGGAGGGGCTCCAGTGCCTGGATGGGGGCTGCGACCGCACGGGGCTTGTCCTGCCTATTCACGAGTACACGCGCCAGCAAGGCGATGTCAGCGTCACCGGCGGCAACGTCTATCACGGATCGCTTGCTCCCGCACTCCGTGGCAGCTACGTCTACGGGGACTACCAAAGCGGACGAATCTGGGTGATGCGGCGCCAGGGAGACGGAATCTCCAACCGCCTGCTGTTCCAATCGCCCTACCGGATCTCGAGCTTCGGCGTCGACGAGGCGGGTGAGCTGTACCTGGCGCACCACACCGGAGGCGAGATCTACCGGTTCGTCGGTCCCGCACGGCCGTCCCTCAACAGCCAGTCGGTCGTCAACGCCGCGAGCTTCGTTCCTGGACTGGTTCCGGGAAGCCTCGCCACCGTCTACACCACCAACATCACCGCTGGACCTGGAATCGCGGCTGCTCCCCGTCTGCCACTGGCCACGTCCATGAACGGAGTGACGGTGTCGGTAGGCGGCCGCAACGCGCCGATTCTCGCAGTCGCCAACGCGGGCGGCGCCGAACAGGTGAACTTCCAGGTTCCCTGGGAAGTGGCCGGCGAATCGGCCGAGGTGGTCGTGCGGCGCGACGGCGATGCGAGCGATCCGGTGCGGATCCCGGTCCTGGCGGTCCAGCCTGGTGTCTTCGCCGCGAACGGGTTGGCGATCGTGGTCCGTTCGGCGGACAATACGCTCGTAGCCGCAGGTTCCGGGTTGCGCGGAGGCGAGGGCGCTTACGTCTATGTCACCGGACTCGGCGGAGTCACCAACCAGCCCGCGAGTGGCGCCGCGGCTCCGCGTGATCCGCTGGCTCAGACACGGGCACAGGTAACGGTGACCCTCGGTGGCGCGCCGTGCGAGGTGCTGTTCGCCGGACTCGCGCCGGACCTGGCGGGCGTCTACCAAGTCAATTTCCGTGCCCCGGCCACCCTGTCCACCGCCAATGCCGATCTGGTGGTGACGGCTGGTAATGTGTCGAGCAGACCGGCGCGGGTTGCGATACAGTAAACGAACGACGCCATGCAATCCCGACGCCAGATCCTTGCCTCCGCGGCCGCGCCCTTTGTCCTGA
>VFZX01000511.1 GCA_016871015.1 Acidobacteriota bacterium
ATGCGGCTCACCTCTCGCCAGGGCATCCCCCAGCTTAACCGCTGTCCCCCGGTTACCCTTCGTTTGTGTCAACCGCCCACCGGCACACTTGTCAAGGATGTCTCCGGTTCGCACAGCTTCACCGCCCTCTTCTTTTCGATGTCAGCGTAGCCATAACTTCTGCTGAGCACCAGCCTGCCGTCCTTTGCGACGGCCAATTGCCCACCTTTGAGACCCCACCTGCCCATCATCAACAGCATTGCGTCGTCCAGACGTTTTAGTTCAGGGGCGACTCTCCCGGCAGCAGGAATGGTCGGGGACTGCTGGGCGTTTGATTGACTCGACAGCATTACCGCCAATACAACCCTTCGCGCTAGGCCTCGTTTAGTCATCTCGGTTCGTTGAACCATTCTATTGGCTCAGCAGCGATTCTGATAGAACCTGCAAAGTCGCGTTTGTTCCGGCAAACCCGTCGGCCGCCGGGACGGTACCAATGGGACCCTTAGCGTACGTAAATTTCCGTTTCTTGAAGTGACCTGTTGTTGCGCGTACACGGACGCCACCGTTGCGAACAGGCATGCGAAGACGGGCTTGCTTGGAAACACTTGTGGACTCCTCCTACAGTAGTTCTCTACTCATTGTAGTCCGCGGGGCGTGGCGGTCAGGAGGCGCCGGCTACAAGGCGAGCAGGCCGCTCACAGGAATGGACGTGACGCCGGTTCCGTCGAGTTCCAGGGGGACGGCACTGCCGGCGCCGTACGCCGCGAGTTGGGTGTAGGTGTCACCGGCCGGATGGGAGTGGACCTCAACCTGGTTGGCCTGCAGGTTGAGGATCCAGTAGAGCGGAATGCCTGCCCTGGCGTAAATGCGCGCCTTGTCAAACCGGTCTGTAAGCAGGCTGGAATCGGTTACTTCGACCAGCAATCCGATAGCGCCCGGACCGGGATGCGCGTTCAGCTAGTCTGGCAGGCGGCCGCGCACTACCGCGATGTCTGGCTCCGGCTCGCTACCGTCGAGTGTCACGGGTGCTTGGATCCGAACCACCCAGCCACTGGGAGACGAGGCGCGGAGCTGTTCGGCGGCGAGGTGCGTGACGGTGCTATGTCGTGAACTATGGCCCATCTTCGCGGTGATCACCCCCTCGATGAGTTCAACCGGTGGTCCGATCTCACCGGACTCGATCATGGCGTGATATTCGTCCACGGAGATGTGCCCAACGAGCGGCATGCTTGGATGATACCTGATCGGCCGCGTTACATAAACGATCCGGCCCTCCGAGCATTCCTGGGGGTTGTATGCTCCAGAGGATCCGGAGTTCTGCCTCCGGTTCTCGAAGGCTGTGTAGGGGCCAAGATCCTCGGGTCGATCCAGGTAGGCGGCAAGGATACATCCTTGCCGCCTACCTAGAATAGCCACTTGAGCGAAAACTGCATGATGCGCGGGTCGAGCGCGCTCGAGATGCGTCCCGCGACGGCGGGCACGTTCACCGCGGCCGCCGGGAATCCGAAGTTGGCGTGATTCAGGCTGTTGAACATCTCCCAGCGGACCTGCACCGTGGAGCGATCTTTCACTCGGAAATTCTTAAGCAAGGCGACGTCGAGGTTCTGGATGCCCGGCCCGATCAGGATGTTGCGCCCCGCGTTTCCGTGGGTGAACGATGGGGCTACCGCAAACGCCCCGATGTCGAACCAGCGCTGGATATTTCGCTCGCCACGGGACAGGTTGCCGTTGGCGAGGCGGTTGGGGCGGTTGGTGCAGGCGCAGTTGGCCACGTCGCCGGCCATGCCGACATTGAACGGCGATCCGGTCTGAAGGGTCAGGATGCCCGCCACCTGCCAGCCTCCGAGCACGGCCTGGGCCACCGCAGGAAGCGCGTTCAGCAAAGGCTGGCTGCGTCCCACCGGCAGACTATAGCTGAAAGCCGTCGTGAAGACGTGCGCTCGGTGCATGGAGCCCAACCCCTTTTCCTTGAGCGGATTGATGAGACGCGAGCCCTCGAAGCCTTCGTTGTCGTCGAGCGTCTTGCTCCAGGTGTAGGACGTAAGCAGAGACAGGTTGCGGTCGAAGCGTTTCTCGAGCCTGAGCTGAAGCGAGTGGTAGCTGCCCGAGCCGTTGGTCTGGTAGGCGGTGATGTTGTTGAACTGGGGATACGGGCGGCGCGGCTGCACCGGCCCGGGCGCGGGCGCCGGCTGGTTGATGGGCACACCGTAGATCAGTCCGCGGTCGCGCTTGGAGGCGACATAGGAGGTGTCGGCGACAAAACCCGCACCCAGTTCGCGCTGCACGCCGAGGGACCACTGCTGGGTGAGTCCCTCGCGGCGCTGGCCTTCCCACGAATAGATGATGTTGAACAGCGGCGGCAGGGCGGTGCTCACCAGGGCGTCGCGGACGTTGAGCTGCGGGACGGCGGGATCTGATATCACCGAGCGGGTGAGGCGCCACGGGAAGTTGCCGCCGACGTTCAGCAGGTCCACCGAAAAGTGGCTGTTGTAGAAAATGCCGTAGCCGCCGCGGATCGCCGTCTTGTTCGATCCGAAGGGCCGGTAGGCGAAACCGAAGCGCGGCGCGAAGTTCGAATAGCGCGGGGTGAACAGATCAGTGCGGTCTTCCTCGGTGAACGGAAACGGCGGCGTGCGTCCATAGCGATTCGCGGTGCGCGGATAGACAGCGCGTCCAGTTGAGGGATTGAACGATACCCAGCGGTCCTGCGCTTCGCGGAATGGATGATTGAACTCCCAGCGCAAGCCCAAGTTCAGGGTCAGGTTGCGCGTCACCTGCCAGTCATCGGTCACGAAGGGATAAACGCTCCAACTGAACATGCGCACGCGGTCGAGACCGCCGGAGACCGTGGCTGAGGCTGGCGCGCCAAGCAGCATGTCGGCGAGTCCGCTGGCCGAGCCGGTGGATGAGCGCTGGGTGGTGAAGATGCCCGTGAAGGCGAAGTTGCCGTTGAAAGAGCCGTCGGTAAACTGATGCCAGTTGAACTTGCGGAAGTCGATGCCGGCCTTCAGTCCGTGGGATCCGCGGCGGTGCGACAGCTTGGCGGTGATTTGATACTGGTTGTCGGTCTCGACGTTGGGACGGAAGGTGCGGTCTCCAAATCCGCTGAAGTCGGAGGGGGAGAACACCGGCGCGCCGAAGGTAAACGGATCGCGCGAGGTGCCGAGAATGCCCGCCTGGCCTGCGATGTCCTTACCCACATTCTGCTGGATGAAGTTGGCGACGAAACGCACGTATCCCAGGCCGGCTTCAAGCAGCGTCGAGGGGCTGAAGATGTGCGTGCCTGTGAAGGCCGCCTGCTGGGGGCGGATGAGCTGGTCGTCGCCGCCCACGCCTGGAAAGGTCCCGGGGTTGTAGCGGGGACGCGTGCTGATGCTGTACTTCCAGAACATCGTGTTGCTGTCCGAGAGGCGGTAGTCCACCTTGCCGCTGTAGATGTCCGGAGAGTCGCGGATGCTCAGGTCGGAGACGAAGTTGCGGGCCGGGTCGGCGGCGTTGGGTGCTGGATAGAACTGCCGGGCCAGCGACGTGGTGATCGGGTCCAGCCGCGCGGAGGGAAGGATGTTTCCGGGGAACGGGTCGCGGATGCGCTGTCCGGGCCGGTCCGGGTCGGGCCGGCTGCTGAAGGGATCGAACAAAGCGGGGAGCGCCGAGAGGTTCCCGCCGAGCTCGGCAGTGCTGGGCACGCGGGCCACGCGCGTCGTCCCCTCTCTGATGCGCGTGCCTTCGTATGCGCCGTAGTAAAAGAGCCGGTCTTTTTTGATCGGCCCGCCGAGGTTGGCTCCGAAGTTGTTCCACCGGTACGGCGGCCGGCGCAGCGCGAAGAAGTTGCGCGAGTCGAACTTGTTGTTGCGGACGAATTCGAACAGAGACCCGTGCAGGGCGTTGCTGCCGGACTTCGAGATCAGGTTCAGATGGATCCCGGACTTGGCGCCGAACTCAGCCGAATAATTGCCGGTCATCACCTTGAATTCCTGAATGGTGTCGGGCGACTGGCGCGGGCCAGAGAGCGCGTCGAGGGGCACGGTGCTGACCATTCCGTCGATGTAGTACTCGTTCATGTCGGCGGGCTGCCCGTTGGCGGCGAGGGTGCGGTCGAAGTAATTGCCCTGGGCGTTGCCGGGCGCGCCGATGTTCACGCCTGCGGAAAGCAGCGGCAGCGTCAGGAAGTCGCGGCCGTTCAGGGGAAGGTCGACAATGAATTGCGCTTGCAGAGTCTGGCCGCGCTGGGAGTTCTCGCCTTCTACCAGGGGTGGCTGCCCGGTGACGGTGACGGTTTCAGTCAGCGAGCCGACCTTTAGGGTGACGTCGACGCGGAGCCGCTGCTGCACGCTGAGCTCGACGTTGGTGCGCGATTCACGGCTGAACCCGGTGGCCTCCACGTCGACCGAGTAGCGTCCCACGGGCAGGGCGACGGCCTCGTAGTCGCCGAGGCCGGTGGACTGGACCTCGCGGCGAAGGTTGGTCCCTTCCTGGGTAACTACGACCTTGGCGTTCGGAACGCGATTGCCGGACGGATCGGTGATGGTGCCGACGATCGTGCCGCGGGAAACCTGGGCGTGCAGAGCGGAGGCGAGCAACGCCGAAATCAGTAATATTGCAGGAAGGGAATAGCGTCTCATCGGATGTCAGTCCTCTCGCTCGAGAATGGGGATCGCTACCTACTACCAAGTGGGCACTCAGTATATCCGGGACTTCCGTTTTGGCAATGCGCGACCGGACACATCCTTGACACTTTAGCCTGGATTCTTGCTTGACACTTATCAAGGGCGGGTGCGGCTCGATCTTCACCTTACACCTTCTCCGCGCGATTGTCAATACCTATATTCCGGATTTCTTGGT
>VFZX01000512.1 GCA_016871015.1 Acidobacteriota bacterium
CACAAGGCCTCGAGTAGCGTCTCGCGACCGAGACCGGCACCGGAAACCATCGAGACAACACGATCGCTTCGCGGGCGCCTCAGACGGTCTTGCTGAGTGAAGCGGATATCCAGTTGTCCTGATATGAGCTGTAACGGGCCAGGAGCGGCACCCACACCTGGCTGCGGGCCGGAAACGCAAAGCCCGGCGGCATGACGCCGATCACTTCGTAGCTCTGTCCGCGCAGTTGGATGGTTCGCCCCACCGCGTCCCCGCGCCCGCCGAAAAGCTCTCGCCAGAGCGCATGGCCGATCACGGCCTTCAGCACCGGCCCGCCGAGCACATCCTCCTCACGCGTGAATACACGGCCAAGAACTGGATTCACGCCGAGCAGGGGAAAGATATCCGCGGACACGAACGTCATGTGAACGGGAATCGCCGGACCAAGGCCGGTGAGTTGGTTGGTCCAACTCAAGTAGGCCGCCATCGAATGTAGGGTCCGGTTCCGCCTGCGGTAATCCTCGAAGTCGTAGAGGGAAACGTCCAGCGTGGCGCCCATGTCTTTCGGGTTGTGGGTTTCCAGGCGCACCAGACGTTCAGGCGAGGCGTAGGGAAACGGACGCAGCAGCGCGGCGTCAAAGAGGCTGAATACCGCTGTGGCCGCACCGATGGTGAGGGCCATCGTGAGGATTACCACCGCGGAGAACCCGGGCTGGCTGAGCGAGTGCCGAATCGCGTGGCGGACGTAGCGCATCCTTCTTCCTTCTGCCAGCATGAAGCTTTCGAAACCCGTCGCCTGGGACTTTCCGGCAGGCCGACGGCTCTTGCCGCTGAGCGGACGATATTCCCCGTTGGCTGGCCTAGAACCGGTAGCGGATTTGCAGCGAGAGGCGGCGGGGCATGCCCGGATTACCGGCGTCCTGGGCGGAGAAGTCGTCGGCGATGTAGTAGCGGTCCGTGAGATTCGTGGCCGATAGAATGGCCTGCACGGGTCCCAACCGGACACTCAGCGAGCTGTTGAGGAGTGTGTAAGACGGGAGGATCTGGGAGGCAATGACGTTGTCTCGCAACGGGCGCGCTCCAACGTAGGCGACGCCGCCGTTCCAGACGAACCGCCGCCAAGTCCAGATCAAGCCCGCACCGGCGATGTGCCGGGGGCTCATCCGCAACCGGTTACCGCTGAAGTTCGCTGTAAGCGTGGGGCGGAATTCGATGTGCCTGGCGTTGTGAAACGCGTAGTTGCCATACGCGGAGGCCCCGCGAGGAAGCCTCGTTCTCAACTCGGATTCGAACCCGCGCACGCGAGATGTCGCGTTCACGAAGATGAAGTCCTCCGGCCCGGAGCGAAACGAACGCTGCCCGTCGATCTTCCTCATGTTGAAGAAGGACGCCTGTGCGCTGATGGAACGGTGGCGGAGGCGCAAGCCACCCTCGTGGTTGCGTGTGACTTCCGGCCTTAGAAGCTGAGGCACAACCACGTTGTTCAGCGTATTCAGACCTGGAAGTTGGGGGCGAAATCCCTGGGCGAAGCTGGCGAACGCCACGAGGTTCACCGATTCTCGGCGCAGAACCGCCACGTCTCCACCGACTCTCGGACTGAACCGGGACGCGCTGAACGGCGCGCGTACTCGCGTGTCGCTTCGGGTCAGTTCCTGATTGAACGAGTCCGTGCGAAGACCGGCCAGAATCCCCAAACGCTTCCACGCCAGATTGTGCTGGGCGAAGAAGCTGACGACATCCTGCTTGAAATAGCTCGTAGGCCCGGCTCCGCGGATGCCACGCGGGTCGTTGCCCACGTTGGTAACGGGACGGTTGTAGTCCGGACCGCGATAGGTGGGAACTCCGGTGAATGTGGCCGACACCTGGTCGAAGTTACCCCAGTCGAACGTGAGTCCCGCGGTGAACGCATTGCGGCGCGAGGCCGATCCGGCGTCCCATTGGAGGAGCGTCTCGTTCAGGAACGAATCCTGGCGCGTGAAATTCTCCGAATAGCCCTTGGTCACGGCGGCGGGTGGAGGCACGATCGTGATGCCGCCCTGGAAGAGACGGTTATATCGATTGAAATTGAACGAGTTTGACAGCAGAATGCGGCTGGATAATTGTGAGTCCGCTTTCGCGCTCGCCGAGTGGAGTTCGCCGTCGATGAACACGCCCGGGATTCCGAAGTTGTCGCGCCGGGTGATTCCGAAGATCGGGCGGCCGTTGATCAGCGGTACGATCGATCCTCGACCGGCGCGCACGTCGCTGCCCAGATAGGAGAGGCGGAGGTTCAACAACTGAGAGAATGCATGGTCACCGCTGACCGTCAGGAAGTTCTGGTCGCGGCCCGTGCCTTGTTGGAAACCCTCGGAACGCGACACGACGCCGGCCGCCGCCAGGCGTCCGCGCCGCGTGGGGACGTGAATGCCACCCTGTCCCTCGTTGGTCCCGAAGCTCGCGCGGGTGAACGCGAGGTCCCCCGCGATCTCAGGGCCGGTGGCGGGAACGGTGTAGAACTGCATGGCGCCGCCGATGGCGCTTCGGCCGTACATCGAGGAAGCCGAACCCTTCACGAACTCGACTCCCTGGAGCGCGGTGACGGGGATCATGGCGAGATCGGCGCTGCCATTCAGTTGGCGCAGCGGCACACCGTCGACAAGGGTCAGCACATCCGCCGTGTCACGCAGTCCCCGCGTCGTAACGCGGGTGAAGAAGTTGCCTTGCGTGGCATGCTGAAGCCCCGCCACCGTGCGAAGCGCTTCATCGAAGGACGCCGTGGCCGTATCCCGGAGCTCCGGCCGGCTGACGGAGGTCACCAGAAATGGGACGCGCAGTGCATCCTCGCGAGTCTTGCTCGCGGTTTCGATCACCGTCGCGGTGGGCGTCAGATCGAGTTTGAAGTCGGCCGAGGATGCTGCCTGAAGGTCGCGGTCCGTCTCGCGCAGCGCGAAGCCCTCCGCCACGGCGGTGATCCGATACCGTCCGGGGGGCAACCGGTCGAGCCGATACTGTCCAGACTCGGTGGTTCGAATCGTGCGCCGGGCCGGTCCGTAGACATCGACCAACGCGGCCGCGATCGGAAGACCCTGCGGGTCCTTGACCACTCCCTCCAGAGTGATCGCCGTCTGGGATGTCAGCGGGAAAACGGCCAGGACCGCTAACAGGGACAGTTTGGTGTGCAACATCAGACCTCGAGTGGGATGCGAGCCGCGGCTTTCCCGGAACGGCCCCGTGTTTTCGAAAGAGAACGGTTCCAGTACATGAGAAAGCCTGTAACCATGAGAGCCGCCGGCGCCAGACCGGCGATCACGTACGCCACCATCACGCCATAGAAGGCGACCGTGCCCCATCGCCCTCCGAACCGGCCAAAATGGAGTGGGTACATGAGTAACGCCGCTTGGGAAGCGAGGTTCGCATCGGAGAACCGCGTACTGCGGATAACGGCGCCCGTAGCGGGTTCCAGGTAGACCCAGTTCAGTCCGATCCGGTGCCAGTCGCGGACTTCCTTGGTGCGAATCGAAACCGGATCGCCCGGCTTTTTCGGAAACGCCAGCGAGGCAAACTGTGTTCCCGGCTGCGCCTGCATCGCCTTCTGTACGAACTCTTCCAGGCGAACGGTGGAAGGATTCCACGCGGTGCGGGCGCGAGGAGTGATGGCGATTTCGCCGCCTGCAATCGCCTGAATGACGGACTTGTAAACGCCGGGAAACGAGAAGTACATCCCGGTGAACGCGATGAAGAACACCGCCGCACTCGAATAGAATCCGATGAGTTTGTGCCAGTCATAGTTCTGGCGCTGCCAGCGTGCGCCGCGCTGGAAGCTGAATCCGAAACGCCAGCGCGGCAGCCCCGGCCACCAGACGATCAGTCCGGAAATGCTCATGATCACCGCGGTCAATCCGACGAAGCCGTTCAGGAACATGCCTGTGTTTCCAAGCAGCAGTTTTGCGTGCAGTTCGAAGAACCACTGCAACCACTTCCCGTGGTAATCCTCCTGCCCGGTGATGGCGCCGGAGTACGGATCGATGAATGTGTGGATGCGATGGCCTTCGGGCGAGTTTGTCCAGAAGTTCATGCCGGTGGAGGGTCCACCGTCCCAACTCACGGAGGAAAGCTGGTCCGCCGGGCGGGCGGCTCGGATCCGCGCTGTCAACTCATCCAGGGTCAGCCGCTCGCCCCGAGGGGTCACGTAGGCGGTACCGGGGACCGTCAGCCGGTTAAGTTCGTACCGGAAGACGACGATCGAACCTGTCAAAGCGACCACTGCGAGCACCGGTCCCAGCAGCAGCGCTAGCCACAGGTGAACGTGGAAAGTCCAACGACGCCAGGCGACCGTCCGAGGGGATCGTAAGAAAGTCGAGTCGAGAAGCTTCATCAGGCGGTCCGGTGAATCTCGATCATAGGCTGGAGCCCAGGCGAGCCGGCGCTTCTTTTCCACGAGCGACCAACTCGGGGACCTGGGCTGCCACAATCTGCCGGTGAGCGGCGGCTTCCGGAGATACGCGCCAGATTCTCAGTCTGGGAATCCCGCGTTACACTCTCGCTTCCGGAAAGGTCCTCGGCGCATTGTCGGCTTCTGGCCTGATTGTGACGGCGGCAACGCCGCAGGGGTGTCGCGCCGGTTGGCCGGATTTCACGCCCTTTCCCGGGCTTCCCGTCAGGACCGTCTTTTGATCACGCGTGTGGGGATCGCGCAAAGATTCTTGAAATTTCGGACATAGCGACAACTGAACCACAGCCTTCCACCTTGAGGGCGAGGCAACTCGTTGATTCCATTGCAGGAAGAAGTTCCGGCATCGTGAGTTGTGCTGG
>VFZX01000513.1 GCA_016871015.1 Acidobacteriota bacterium
ACAATCGCGCGGAGAAGGTGTAAGGTGAAGATCGAGCCGCACCCGCCCTTGATAAGTGTCAAGCAAGAATCCAGGCTAAAGTGTCAAGGATGTGTCCGGTCGCGCACCGTCAAGAGGGTGGCACGTTGAAGTCTCATGGCGAATTGGGTTCATCATACACGAAATGGGGCGCGGATTAGATAGAATAATTGGCGTCGTAAAGGAGGGTCACATGCGTTTCGCCATCACGTTTGTGCTTGCCGCCGCGGCAGCATTTTCACAGACCGTCACCGGGACCATCACCGGAACGGTAACCGATCCCACAGGCCTCGCGATTCCCAGCGCCTCAGTCACGCTGATCCACGAAGCCACGCGCGACACGCGCACCGCGTCCACGTCGGCCGCGGGCGATTTCGTCGCCACCGCACTGCCTCCGGGCCGCTACCAGCTCCAGGTCCAGGCTCCGGGAATGAAGCGGCTCGACCGGTCGAACCTCAACCTCACTGCATCCGAGCGCCTGAACATCGGCGAAATCCGGATGGAGGTCGGCGCCGTCACTGAGTCCGTCACTGTTTCCGCAGAAGGCGCCACGGTCCAGACCAGCAGCCAGGAGCGCTCGGCAGTGTTGACCAGAGACCAGCTCGAGACCCTGATGACCCGCTCGCGCGACTTCATCTCGCTGCTGCGGACCATGCCCGGCGCGGTCTACGGGTCGGAGAACGATGTCCTCGGTCCCTCGACCGGACCCACCGTCAACGGCATCCGCAACACCTTTAACACCTACTCGATCGACGGGCTCACGATGAACGACCTCGGCTCGCCACAGGTCATGTACAACCCGACCAATCTCGAGGCGATCTCCGAAGTGAAGGTGCTGCTCAACAACTACCAGGCCGAGTACGGACGCAACGCGGGCATGATCGTCAATGCGGTGACCAAGTCTGGCACCCGGAATTTTCACGGAAGCGGCTACATCTTCAAGCGCCACGAGCAGTACAACGCCAACAGCTTCTTCAACAACCTGAACGGACTCCGCAAGCCGCGCTACCGCTACACCACCGGCGGGTTTTCGATCGGCGGACCTGCGCTCCTGCCCGGCAAGCTGAATCCCGGGCGCGACCGGCTGTTCTTCTTTTTCGCCCAGGAAACCGTGCGCGGGAACTCGCCGCAGCCGCTGGTCCAGGTAACGATGCCAACCGAACTCGAGCGCCGCGGCGACTTCTCCCGCACGCTCGAGCTCAACGGCACGCAGGTTGCCGTCCGCGATCCGCTCGCAACCGGACTGTTTCCGAACGCCGTGATTCCCCCCTCGCGCATCAATGGAAACGGACAGAAGCTGCTCGGCGTGCTTCCGATGCCGAACCAGCTCGACCGTGGCGTGACGCGCGGCAACTACAACTACAACTTCCAGGAGAGCATCTTCCAGCCCAAGCAGCACAACCTGTTCCGCATCGATGCCAACGCGACGTCAAAGATCCGCATGTACCTCCGCGGATCCATCTGGCGCGAAGAGAACCACGGCCATCGCGTAGGCGGCGGCTCCCAGGCTTGGGGATACTTGAAGTCCAACGCGCGTTATACCGACGACGCTGGAGTCTACTCGTTCACTCACGTGCTGAGTCCTACCGTGGTCCACGAGTTCTCCATGGGCGCGCATCACTCGATCGAAGTCACGCCTCCGTTCGACCTCGCCGATGCCGAGCGGCTCAACCGGACCAAGATCGGAATGGATCTGCCGCAGTTCTTCCCGAAGAACAATCTGTTCAATCTCGTCCCGTGGGCTTCGTTTGGCGGCATTCCGAACGCGGCGCGGATCTCCAATGACGCACGGTTTCCAAAACGTGGATCCGACATCGTGTTCACGTGGTCGGACGGCATCAGCAAGACCTGGGGCTCGCACACGCTCAAGTTCGGCTTCTACGGCGAGAGGGCGCGCAACTACGAAGGCGAGCAGGGAACGTTCGCGGGGGACTTCGATTTCGGGCGTGACGTCAACAATCCGAACGACTCCAACTGGGCCTACGCGAACGCGCTGCTGGGGAACTTCCGGGCATACTCGGAGTCCAACGAGCGCATCGGCACGCAGGCGCGCGGCTCCACCATCGAGTGGTACGCGCAGGACAACTGGAAGGTGACGCGCAGACTCACGCTCGACTACGGTATGCGCTTCACCGTTGTCATCCCGTACTGGCAGGCCGACCGTCGCGCGGTGAACTTTGATCCGTTCCGTTTTGACCCGGCACGGGGCGTCGCGCTGTTCACTCCGGCATTGAACGAGCGGAACCAGCGCGTGGCGCGGAACCCGCGTACGGGCGAGCTGCTGCCCGCCGTGTTCATCGGCGCTCATGTGCCGGGCTCGGGCGATTCGTTCAACGGCACGGTGGCGCAGGGGACATCCGGTTATCCACGGTCATTCCTCGCCCAGCGCGGCACTCAGTACGGCCCCCGGATTGGATTCGCGTTCGATCCCGCCGCCAACGGCAAGACCGCGATCCGCGGCGGATTCGGCATGTTCTACAACACCCGTCCCTCGGGAGGCGCGATTGGCGACCTGAGCCGGAATCCGCCCTCGCAGTTAACGCCGATCCTTTACTACGGCGGCATGACCACGTTCCTCAATACAAGCGGCGTGCTGTTCCCCTCGTCGATGAACGTGGCCGCGCCGAGCGGCGAAGTGCCCACCGTGTACAACTACAGCTTCGGGGTCCAGCGCGACATTGGATTTCAGACGATCGTCGACGCCGCCTATGTTGGCTCACTCGGACGCCATCTCTATCAACGGCGCGACATCAACGCGATTCCATATGGCGCCCGCTTCCTGCCTGCGAATCAGGATCCGACCACCCGCCTGCCGCTGCAGGATAACTTCTTCCGCCCGTTCGCCGGCTGGGCATCGATGAGCTACCGCGAGACCGCGAGTACGTCGAACTACCATTCGCTTCAGGTTCAGGCCAACCGAAGGTTCTCGCGGGGCGTGCAGTTCGGTGGAGCATGGACATGGTCGAAGGCGATGGCATACGCCGACGACGATGGATCAGGCGTGGCGAATTTCGTTCCAATCCGGATCTGGAACTACGGCAAGGCGAGCTATGACCGCACACACAATCTGGTCGTCAACTTCCTGTGGGACGTGCCGCGCTTGAGCACCGTGTGGAATCACCGGATCGTCAAGGGCGTGTTCGACGACTGGCAGCTCGCCGGCATCGCGTCATTCGTCAGCGGACAGCCGCTCGGCATCGGCCTTGGAACCACGGACACCGTCGACCTCACCGGAGGCGGTGATGGCGCGCGCGTCGTAGTCACGGGCAAGGCGGCGCTCCCCAAGAGCGAGCGCACCTTCACCCGCTTCTTCAACACCAGCGTGTTCCAGAGGCCCGAGGCGCGCACGACCGGCAACGCGCCCCGCGACGTGTTCCGTGGTCCCGGCGTCAACAACTGGGACCTCACCGTGCAGAAGCGGTTCCCGATCCGCGAGCAGATGAATCTGACGCTGCGTTGGGAACTCTACAACGCCTGGAATCATACGCAGTTCTCCGGTCTCGACACGGGCACCCGCTTCGATCCCGCGGGCCGGCAGACGAACACTCGCTTTGGGGCAATCATCGCGGACCGCGAGCCGCGCCGCATGCAAGCATCGCTTCGCTTCGCGTTCTAGTCTAAAACCGGATCCGCAACCCGCCCCACGCTCCGCGGGGAGCGCCTGGTGCGAAGAACGCCGACTGCTGCACCGGGAACTCACCGCCGATCGCCGGAAACGGCCGCGCGATGAACGATCCGGTTGCGGTGAACCCGGTGGCCCCGAGCTGCGCCGCTGTCGTGTACTGGCGGTTGAAGAGGTTGTTCACTTGCACAAATAACTGGACTCGCGGGTGCACATCGAACCGGGCCCCCAGATTCGCAACCACGTATCCGGGCGACGATCCTTCGCCAAGGTAGTAACGGCCATCAGGTTGATGCAGGTTGTTCTCATTGCCCCGCGCGAACGAACTGGTGATGCCCGCGGCATCGAAGTCCACCACCAGCCGCGGCGTCACCTGGATCTCCGTGAATGCCTTGACCATGTGCCGGGGAACCAGCGGGATCCGGTTTCCGGGCTCAATCTCAATCACACCCTCGGTTCCCGGAATCCCGTCCCGCGCTTCTTCATTGGTGCTGTTACCTGAGCCATTCACTTCCTCCTCACTCTGAAACGTCGCGTCAAGGAACGTGTAGCCGCCGCCGAGCGTCACACGTCCAAAACGCCAGTTCGCACTCAGCTCGACGCCCTGCCGGCGTGTACGTTCGAAGTTCTTGAAGTAGCCGAATCCAGTCTGCTCCGATGCCACGAACAGGATGTCCTCGCGGTTCACGCCCCGGAACCATCCCGCACTCCAACGCAGATTGCCTTCCGCAGTGCCGCGGACGCCGGCTTCGAACGTCCGTGCTACCACCTGTTCGAGCGGCGGATCTCCGGCCATCGCGTTGGGCAGCCTGCACGGAGAATTTGGATCCGCGCAGCCAAGCTCGATCGCCGTGGGCGCGCGGCTGCCTTGCGTGAATCCGCCGTAGAAGCTCAGCACTCCTGTCGCGCGATACGCCGCACCCACCGCGGGATTGAAACCGCTGAAGCTGTGCCGGCCGGTAAGCGATCCGGTGCCCGCGATTGGACGGATGCGGTCAGTATTGTCGATCGTGGTCCGGTTGTAACGGCCGGACATCGTCACGTGGAGCCGGTTAGCCAGGGTCAAGGTGTCGGTGGCGAACATGCTTGCACTCCGGATGCTGCCGGCCATGT
>VFZX01000514.1 GCA_016871015.1 Acidobacteriota bacterium
TTTCCACTCCCCGCCCCCGTCTGCCCTGCCGCGCAAGCGGCAGGTGAATGCTGCTACCACCCACCGCACCCCTATCGTCACCTTTCTCTCTGCACTCACTCAGGCCCACAGATTCCGCTACAGAGCCAATTTTAGTACGAACCGCGGATCGTTCCAAGGGAAATCTGCGGGCCGGCAGTGTCCAGTTTTAGGGTATGTAGGCAATCACGTCGATTTCGACGAGCGAGTTGCCCGGAATCCCGGCGGCGGCTGCGATTGTCGTACGGACCGGAGGCTCCTCCCCGAACTTGCCCCGGAATACGGCGTTCATCTCGGCATAGTCCTTGAGGTCATTAAGGTATACGTTGCACTTGAGCACGCAGTTCATGTTCGACCCTGCGTTCTCCAGTTCCTTCTTGATCTCGTTCAACACGTGTTCGGTATGGGCCTTGATGTCGCCGGGGAAGTGGGCACCCTTGCCGGCGACAAACACGAGATTGCCGTACGACACGCAGCCGTTGAACAGCGGTTGCGCCTTGGGCTTGGCACCCTTGTAATGAACCTTCTTCTGTGTGGCAGCGCGTGCGGTGGTGGCGGCGGCTCCGAGGGCGGTGGCTCCGGCGGCGGCCTTGAGCATGGTCCGTCGGGAATTGGGATTGGATTTGGGTCCGGCTTTCATATTGCGATGGTACAATACCTTCGCATTGACGGCACGGATTTTCCTCAAGCTGCTCGGCGCGACACTATGCGTGCTGCTGGTGGCACTACTAGCCGCCGACATTCTGGCGTCAAAGGTCAGCGAGGGCTCCCACCACGAAACCCTTGTCGAGCAAGTGTCGAATCAGTGCGAAACGGTGTGCGCGCTGATGGCCCAGCCCGGCTGGAGACCGGAGAGCTTGAGGCACCTCAGCAATTCCGGGCTCCGGTTGACACGCGTCCAGCAGGACGGCCGCGTTTCATTCGACACGGGCGCCGACACAACGAGGATGGAGAATCACGCTTCCCGGCCCGAGTTCGCCGCGGCCCTTCGCGGGTCACGCGGGTCGGACAAGCGCCGCAGTGAGACGACGCGTACGGAATACCTCTATGTCGCCGTTCCCTGCCCGCCAGGCGCGGTGAGGCTGGCATTGCCATGGAATGGAGTGATCGCGCAGATCGAGTCGACCCGGCGGAACATGCTGGGGTCGATTGTGCTCGCCTTTTTTTCCGCCTTGCTGGCTGCGGCATTCTTCGCCCACTCGGTGTCGGGCAAACTGGGCGGAATCATCGACCTCGCCTCGAAGCTGGCTGAAGGCCGCTACGGCTCGCGGATTGCTTCGCCAGGCGCAGGAGAGCTTGGGCAGCTCGAGCGCCGCCTCAACGACACGGCGGAGAAGCTCGAGAAGACGTCTGCCGAGCTCCACCGGGACCATGAAGAACTGCTGCGCCAGGAGCAAATCCGCAAGGACTTTATCATGAACGTGTCACATGAGCTGAGAACGCCGCTCGCATCGATCCAGGGATACACCGAAACCCTGCTTGGCGGCGCACTGTACGACAACACGTACAACCTGAGGTTCCTCGAAATTATCCGCCTGAACACGGACCGGCTGACGAGCCTGGCAGGCGACCTGCTCACTCTCACCCACCTGGAACAGAAAGCGCACAAGTTCCGCTTCGCCACCCGCCACGTCAACACGGTACTGCTCGACTGCGCCGATTCGTTCCGCTTGATCGCATCGCGCCGCGGCATCGCGATCCACCTTGAGGCGGCGCCCGACAACGCGCATGTCCGGGCCGACGAGTTGGCCGTCCACCAGGCGCTCGGCAATCTGCTCGACAACGCCGTCAAGTACAGCAACGAAGGCGGCACCATCTACGCCGGCGCCCGGCCCCTTCCGGGCGGCCAATTTATCGAGTTCTACGTGCGGGACAATGGCATTGGCATTCCGCATGAGGACCAGTCGCGGCTTTTCGAGCGATTCTACCGGGTGGACAAGGCCCGGTCGCGGGAGCTTGGCGGCACCGGCCTTGGACTCGCGATCGTGAAGCACTTGATCAAGGGCCACGGCGGGGAAACCGGCGTCGACTCGGAGCCGGGCAGAGGGTCGACGTTCAAGTTCACGCTGCCGGTCACCGCCCAGCCTGCGACTTCCGCACCTGGCGTTCAGAATGAATTCATCGAATCGTAACTGAATCGTAACGCTTTCCCGGTAACGTATGAGGAGCGCATGAAGAGAATCCTGGTCGTAGAGGATGACGCGGACCTCTTGAACCTGCTCCAGTTCAACCTGGAAAAGGAAGGCTACGCGGTCCTCTGCTCGCCGACGGGCAAAGGCGTGATCGCCACGTGCTTGAAGGAGCGCCCGGACCTGATCCTGCTCGACGTCATGCTGCCGGAAACGGCAGGCTTGGATCTGTGCCGCGAGATCCGCGCGAACCCGGATCTGGCACACATCCCGGTGATTTTCCTCACCGCACGGGCCTCGGAAGCCGACAGAATCGTCGGGCTGGAGATCGGCGCGAACGACTATATCGTGAAGCCGTTCTTCGTCCGCGAGCTCATCGCACGCATCAAAATCCAATTGCGGCCGCCATTAGGGCAGATCCGGAACCTCAAAGCCGACGGCCTGCACCTGGACCGCCCGAGCTGCCGTGTGTGGTTGAACGGATCTGAGATCTCGCTCACGGCCACCGAATTCCGGCTGCTCGAGTTTCTGATGTCGCGTCCCGGAATCGTGTTTAGCCGCGAGCAACTGCTCGACGCCGTGTGGGGCCACGACCGCGCCGTGACGGACCGCACCGTGGACGTCTACGTTCTGCGGCTGCGCCAAAAGGTGGATCCCGAGGCAGCTTCCGGGCAGGGCTACATCCGGTCCGTCCGGGGATTCGGCTACTGCTTCAAGGATCCCGCGGCCGAGTGAATTATTTTTAAGTTTTCTTCCTGCAACTCCTTTTTCGCGTAGGAGTTCATGTACGCGAAGGAGACAAGGAACAATGACCAAGTTTTGTTTGATGATTGCCGTTGCGGCGGCGATGCTGGCGGAGGACCGTCCCGCGGTCCGGCAGAAGACCCAGCAGAAGCGCATCGCGGAGGGCGTGAAGTCCGGCGAGTTCACCAAGAAGGAAGTCCGCAAGATCGAGACCAAGGAAGCCAAGCTTCACCGTGAAATCCGCAAGGATCGCAAGGACGGCGGCAGACTCACGAAAGCCGAGCGCGCCAAAATCGAAGTCAAGCAGGACGCCCTGAGCAAGCAGATCGCCAAGGACAAGCACGACCAGCAGACGCAAAAGAAGTAGCGTGTGGAGCGGGAGCAACCGAACCGGGCATGCACGTCGACCCCAAGGCGGATTGCTATGGGGACACCCGAAGGGACGTCTCGATCAGGACCGTCTTAGGACGCAGACAGATTTTGTCGTTGCATGCCTGGTAACGCACCGCGATCTTGAGCGAGGATTCGCCATTGGCACCAGCGTCCACCTTTACCGGAAGTTCGAAGACCGCCTTGCCGCTGAAGTACTCCACCTCCATTCCGAAAACCGGGTCATCAACGGATTCCGGCTCCGGCGCTGTGATCGACTTCGATTCATCCAACTTGAAGGCCTGCCCTTCCGGAATCGTGATGCGGGTGGGGATCGGACCGCCGGACGGCATTTTTTTCAGGGAATACAAATGCCACCCCTCGCGGATTTCGGCATTCAATACCACGCGTATCGTGGCTCCGGCCTTGATACTGCCCTGAACCGGCGGCTTCTCGAAACTCCAACTCACAGGATTGCTATCCACCTGCGCCCCGTGCGCGGCCGGGATCCACAAGGACCAAACGGCCAAACAGCAAAAGCTACGGAACATTGCTCGAAATCCTCACGTTGCTTTCCGCCTTCACCTCCGCCCAGCGGGACTGCAGGACATCCTTCGTCTCCTCATTCTCGAGGTACACGACAACACCGAGGTTCGCCGGATTGATCGTGTGAACGTACGCCATGAACCGGAACGTGCCGTCGGGGTTGTGGTCTTCGTCCTTGGTTTCGAAATCGCGGATGTGCCGCTCCAGCTTGGCCTGCACTTGTTCCAGGTTGAAGGTGGACACCATCGCGCCCGCTTCCTTCACTGGCAAACTGACGAGGCTGCGCACGACGTTGGCGTGATAACGGATTCCATTCTCTCCCGAGTACTTGACCATGCGCTCCACCAGCGCGATCCGGAGTTGCAGCTTGGTACCGGCCGGCATCGCTTCGAGTTCCGAAACCGCCACCCGCACTCGCACGTTGACGCGGTCTCCTGCCGCATCGAGCTGGAGGGCCGCGCCGGACTCTCGCTCCAACGCGGGCGCGATCAAAGTCTCGATCCTTTCCGTGATGCTCTTCGTATCGGATCGAGGACCGCCGCCGCCCGACATCTTGCCATCCACGAGATACGTCGGCGCACCATTGCCGGCAACGAACTCCCAGCGTTCTCTCGTCTCCGCGTTGGTCATCGGATCCGGTCTCGGGATGTGCTGGTGGTACATCAACACCACCAGTTCGTCGCGGTTGTAACGTTCCATCAGCGAGTCGAAAGCGAGATCAGCGGCCGCGCACGGTGGACACCCGGATCCTGTGTGGACTTCGGCCAACACCGTCCTGACTTTGCGTTCGGGAAAAGAAGCGCGCTTGGGGGAAGGTTTGTACTTCGCAGGGTGTACTGGTGCAGGAAACAGCTTCGCATAGCTCTCATCCAGGTATTGCTCGAGCCCGTCGAGAGAACCCCCGTGCGCCTTGGCATACAGGCCCTCGATCTTCT
>VFZX01000515.1 GCA_016871015.1 Acidobacteriota bacterium
AAATACCAGCGGACGCACAACACCACGATCTCGGCATCGAAGTGGCGGCCGCCGAACAATTCCTCGACCGGAGCAAGACGGGCCATTCCTCTATCCTCGTCCATCCTGCCGATTTGCACCAGAGCCCGGTAGCCGCGGTATTGCCAAACGTAGGCGTTGTCGCCGCGGAAGTAGCCGTAGCCGTACTCCAGTTCCTCGCTCAGGTAGGTATCCGTCCAGGAAACATGGTCCGTCACCGGTCCACCAAACTTGGCGTAACGCTCGCGGAGAGCCAGCAGGCGCGGATTGTCCTTGCGCAGGTACTCCGCGGCACCCTCCGGAAGCGGGAGATCGTTGAAACTCGGATACTTGACCAGGGCGTCGCTCATCAGGTCAATGGTAGCAGCGGGGCGCAAATTCGCGCGTTCCGGCTGTCTCTATTTGTGCCCAAACCCTACAAAACAATCGGAGGCAGAGCAAAGTGTACACGGCGGACGACATCAGAAGCCAGATCAAACAGAGCATCTCGACGGTGACTGGAATCGAGGCGGGCGACATCGCCGACAACGCGGCCTACCGCGAAGATCTGGGCTTGGATTCCCTTTCCATCCTCGAGGTCGCGATCAACGTCGAGTTCGCCTATAAGCTGGAAGTTCCCGAGGAGGAGCTCAAGGATATCCGCACGATCGACGACACTGTAGGCGTCATCCAGCGGCATCTGGAGGCCCGGCAGGTGGCCGCGGCATGACCGGGCGGATCGTCGTCACCGGCATCGGAACGGTGACCTCGATCGGCACGGGCTGGCGCGAGTTTTGGGCCAATCTCCTGGCCGGAAAGTCCGGGATCAGCCGGATCGAATCGTTCAACCCGTCCAGGTATCCGTGCCACAACGGCGGCGAGGTCAAGGGCTTCGACGCCTCCCGCCACGTCCGCAACCTGGATGCTTCGCAGTTGGGACGCGCCTCTCAGTTAGCGATCGCTGCCGCCTGGCTCGCCGTGGACGACGCGGGACTCGACCTGAGCGCTATTCCTCCTGACCGCGCCGGCGTGTCAGTCGGAACTACGTCGGGCGAGCCGGTGCTGATCGAACAACTGAACGACCGCATCGTGGCCAACCAGGCAGACCAAGTCGGCGCCGAGTTCCTCGGCCAGTATCCGTGCCACGTCATCGCAGCCCATGTCGCCGAAGAATGCGGACTCGGCGGAGTGAACCTCTCCATCCCGTGCGCCTGTGCGGCGGGCAACTACGCAATGAGCCACGCGTTTGACACACTTCGGGCGGGCCGCGCCAGCGTCATGCTCGCAGGCGGATCGGATGCTTTTTCGCGGATCACGTTCACGGGATTCTCGCGGCTTGGAGCTGTCGCGCCCGAACGCGTCCAGCCCTTCGACAAGAACCGCAAGGGGATGATCCCGGGCGAAGGCGCGGCGATGCTGGTGCTGGAGCCGCTGGAGCAGGCTCTGGAGCGCGGCGCCCGGATCTACGCGGAGGTGGCATCCTACGGGCTGTCCTGCGACGCCCACCACATGACCGCTGCTCATCCGGAAGGCGATGGCGCGGCCCGCGCCATGGGAATGGCGCTGCGCGAGGCCGGCCTCGCGCCCACGGACGTGAGCTACATTTCCGCCCACGGCACCGGGACTCCAACCAACGACCGTCTGGAGACGATCGCCGTCAAGCGCGTGTTTGGCGACGGCGCGGCGGCGGTACCGATCAGCTCGGCCAAATCGATGCTCGGACACACCATGGGAGCGGCGTCCGCGATCGAATCGGCGATCTGCGCCCTGGCCGTCCACCATGACCGGATCCCCCCAACCATCAACTTCGAGACTCCGGATCCGGAATGCGAGCTCGACTGCGTTCCCAACGCGGCCCGCGAAACCCGCGTCGACGTGGCGATGAATAATGCCTACGCCTTCGGTGGAAACAACTCGACCCTGCTCCTGAAGAAGTGCGTACACTGATAAGGCGCCCATGTCCAGACGCGTAGTCATCACCGGCGCCGGACTCGTCTCCGCGCTCGGCGACTCCTCCGAATCCCTCTTCGCCGCCTTGTGCGAAGGCCGCCGCGCGCACGCCCCGATCCAGGGCATCGACACCAGCGGACTCAAGAGCCGCACCGGCGCAGCGATCCAAGGCTTTGTTGAAAAGACCTACCTAGGCGTGAAGAACATGCGCCCCTACGACCGGACCGCGCGGCTGGTTCTTGCCGCGGCCCGGCTGGCCTCCGATTCCGCTACGCTCACCATCGACGATCTCAAGCAGCGCGAGGCCGGACTCGTGCTCGGCACCATGTTTTGCAGTGTCCGCACGATCGCCGAGTTCGACCGCCGCGCCATCACCGCCGGTGTCGAATATGCGAGCGTGATGGACTTCGCCAACACGGTCATCAACGCCGCCGCCGGACAGACCGCCATCTGGTACGGACTCCGGGGTCTCAATGCGACTATCTGCGGCGGACTCGCTTCCGGGCTCCAGGCTTTGGGCTATGCCGCCGACATGATCCGGCTCGGGCGGTCGAGCCTGATCTACGCTGGTGGCGGCGAGGAGTTCAGCTTCGAGGGACTCCTTGGATTCGAGCGTGCGGGATGGCTGAGCACCGAAGCGGAATGTCCGGTTCCGTTTGACTCCCGGCGCGATGGAATGGTCCTCGGAGAAGGCGCGGCGTTGCTGGTTCTTGAGGATTCGGATTCGGCCGCGGCCCGTGGAGCGGTGGTCAAGGGCGAGATCCTCGGCCATGCGACAGGCTTTGACCGGTCGCGCGGCAAGGATGTCCAAACCGGCGCCGCCGCACTCGAACGCTGTATCCGGGGGGCCATGGCTGAAGCCAGGGTCGAACCCGCCAGCATCGGACTCGTGAGCGTCTCGGCCAATGGGAGCACGACCTCCGACCAGGCGGAGGCCCTGGCTATCGGCGCCGCACTCAATTCACGCGCGGCAGCGGTCCCAGTCATGGCCGTGAAGGCCGCACTCGGCGAACCCGTTGGCGCGGGAGGCGCGCTGCAGACGATCGCCGCGATCGAGGCGATGCGCCAGGGATCGGTCCCCGGCATCACGGGACTCGCGGAGACGGGCGACAGCTTCCCGCTCGGTGCGGTGTCGGCTTTCACGGGCCCGCTCCAGGCGTCAACCGCCTTGATTACCTCGCAGGGGCTGGACGGCAACTGCTGCGCCCTGATCGTCCGCGGGACCTAAGATGGCTCCGCTTGTCCCCCGGCTCAAGGACCAGGGCTACAGCCGCGATCTCGTCGCCGAGAGGCGCCGCTGGGTCGAGAACCAGACCGGCGCGCGCCTCAGCCATGTTGGCGAATTCTCGATCGCCAGCGAGGAGATGCGGGGGAACATCGAGAACCCGGTTGGAGCCGCACAGATTCCGCTGGGTGTTGCGGGTCCGCTGCGGGTCAACGGCGAGCACGCGCAGGGAGTCTTTTACGTCCCGCTCGCCACCACCGAAGGGGCGCTGGTGCGGTCCTACGAGCGCGGGATGGCGGCCCTGACACGGGCGGGCGGAGTCGAGGTGCGGATCCATGGAAACGAGAACCGGGTGGCTCCGGTATTCGCTTTCGATTCGGTTGGCGCGGCCGCGGAGTTCGCCCGCTGGATTCCAACGGTCGATACCCGGCTGAAGGAGGAAGCCAACTCAACCACCCGCCACGGGCGTCTGGAACGGATCGAAGCCTTTCCGTCGGGACGCGACGTGATGGTGAACTTCCGGTTTTTCACCGCAGACGCACATGGAATGAACATGATCGTGAAGGCGGCGGACAAGGCCTGCCGCTGGATCATGGCCAACAGCCGCGCACGCCACTATATGGTGTTCAGCGGGCTGGAGTCCGAAAAACATGCCAGCGGATTTCTGTTTCCGGGTGGAAAGGGCAAAAAAGTCACCGCCGGCGCGCTTCTCCCCGCCGCGTTGTGCAAGGCCTACCTGCATGCTCCGCCAGCCCAATTCACGGAGCTTTGGCGGCACACTATCGCTGGCCATATCCACGCGGGAGCCCAGGGCTACAACGGCCACTACGCCAACGGCCTGACCGCCATGTTCATCGCCTGCGGACAGGACGTGGCAAATGTAGTAAACTCAGCGATTGGGTTCACCAGTTTCGAACAGACCCAAAACGGAGACCTGTACGCCAGTGTCACGCTCCCCGCGCTGACGGTGGCTACGGTGGGTGGCGGAACTGGACTGGGCACCGGCAGGGAATGCCTGGAGATGCTCGGGTGCGCAGGCGCGGGCGGCGCCTGTAAACTGGCGGAGATCTTCACCGCGGCGGTCCTGGCCGGGGAATTGTCCATGGGCGGAGCTATTGTGAGCGGTGAATTCGTGGATGCGCACGAAAGCTATGGGAGAAATAGGCCGAGGGAAGCGGCCATGGAAAGGGCGGGTAGCGATGGAACCGAGCAGGAGGCAGCCGACAGTCCGGGTCAGGGAGATTGCGGACCGCAGCGAGTTCGATGAGCTTGCGGCAGAGGCGCTGGCACGCGCCGTAAACCAGCATGGAAATCTTGGATTGGATCCAGCCGGGTTTCAAGATAAGATCCTAGCCATCGCGCGGAAGAATCTGCACGCGGGCGCGGATTGGCGGGCCATCCGTGATTTCGCGCGGCGTTTGAATCTGGA
>VFZX01000516.1 GCA_016871015.1 Acidobacteriota bacterium
CATCGATTCCATTTTAGATTAGATAATCAGTTTCAAGGCCAACTGAACTGCGGATCGCCCCGCGCGGAACTGGAGGTTAAGGCCAGAGATCGAGTGGAGTGCGGAAGCAGTTCGATATACTCGTTCTCTGGCCGGACTATCCGGCCCGAACTGCCTTGAAAAAAGCCACACTCCTGTTCGGATTCCTGCTCGTGCTCGGCGCGGCGGTGCTGTTCGGTCTGCGCGTGCGCCAGACCTTGGAACAACAGTCCCAATCCACCAAGAAGGGCAAGAAGGACGGCGCGGCCCGCATCGTCAACGTAAACGTCTCGCAGGCGCGCCCCGGCCAGGTGCGCCAGGAGATCCTGTTGACGGGCGCGCTACGGCCGAAGGAACAGGTCGACATCACCGCGAAATCCACGGGACGGGTCGAGGGCCTTACCTATCAGCTCGGCGACTTCGTCCAAAAGGGCGCGGTCATTGCGGTGCTCGAAGCGGATGAACTCAAACAACAGGTGTCGCGCGCGCGCGCCGCGCTGTCGGTGGTCAATGCGGCCACCAAGCAGAGAATGGCCGAACTCGAAAACTCGAAGGCCAACTTCGCCCGCTCGGAGCGCCTGGTGAAGGAGGGGCTGCTCCCGCGGTCGGACTACGAATCGAGCCGGACGGCCTACGAAGTGGTGCAGGCGCAGCTTGAGCTCTCCCGCGCTCAAGAGGGACAGGCGCGGGCGGAAATCCGCGAGTTGGAGATCCGGCTGGAACAGACCCGCATCCTTGCGCCGATGGACGGCTACGTCTCCAAGCGCCATGTCGACCACGGAGCGCTCGTCAATCCTTCAATGCCGATCCTGACGCTGGTGAACCTGTCGACGATGGTGACCATGGCCGCGGTCCCCGAGCAGGAAGTCGGCAAACTGCGCATCGGAACGCGGGCGCGTGTCGAAGTCGATGCGTTTGGCGAGCAGAGCTTCGAAGGGCGCGTTGCAAGGATCGCGCCGGTTCTCGACGCGGCCACGCGCAGTGCCACTGTCGAAGTGGAGATCCCAAATCCAGGTGGACGGCTGAAGGCCGAGATGTTCGCGCGTGTGACGCTTGACCTGGGCGCGATGCGCCCGGCGCTGCTGATCCCGCGCGACGGACTGGTGTACCGGGGCAGCCAGCCGGGTGTCTTCATGGTCGACCGCGGACGATCCACGTTCAAGCCGATCGAGACCGGACAGACACTGGGCAACGAGGTCGAAGTGCTCGCGAATCTCCAGCCCGGCGCCCAGATCGTCACCCGCGGCTCGGCGATGTTGCGCGAAGGAGACCAGTTGAGGATCGTCAACGCCGAATCCCGCGGCGCGCAGGAACCAGAGCGAGGCAAGGAATGAATCTACCGGAGTTTTCGATTCGCAACCCCGTGACCGTTCTCATGGGGACGCTCATTCTCATTCTTCTCGGCGGGATCGCATTTGTGCGGCTGCCCGTGGACCTGATGCCCGAGATGGTCTATCCGACCATCAGCGTCCGCGCTGAGTATCCTGGAGTCGCGCCCGAGGAAATGGAGAACCTCGTCGCCAGGCCCCTAGAGGAAGCCTTCAGCTCTGCTCCGGGCGTCGAAGAGATCACGTCGAGTTCCACTGAAGGCTCGGCCAGTGTCCGCGTTTCGTTCGTGTACGGCACCAACCTTGACGAGGCGGCCAACGAGCTCCGCATCCGCCTCGACCGCCGCCGCAGCTCCCTGCCGGAGGACATGGAAGCGCCCATCATGTACAAGTACGACGTGTCGCAGTATCCGATCATGTTCCTCACCGTCGCGGCGAGCGACCTGGACGCGAGGGAACTGCGCCACTTCGTCGAAAAGCAGATCCAGTACCGCCTGGAGCGGGTCCCCGGAGTCGCCCAGTTCACCGTACGCGGCGGACTCCGGCGCGAGATCCACGTTGACCTCGATCTCGAAAAACTCCGCGCGCTCAACCTGTCCGTGGCCGATGTCGTGCGCATGGTCCGGCAGGAGAACCTGAACCGGCCGGTGGGCCCGGTGCGCGAAGGCCGCTTCGAAGTGCTGCTCCGGACTCAAGGGGAATTCCAAAACCTCGACCAGATCCGCAACCTGGTGCTCACCACTCGAGGCTCGGTTCCGGTGTACCTGCGCGATGTCGCCAGTGTCGAGGACTCGCATGAAGAAGTCCGCCAATTGGTGAGCGTGAATGGCGATCCGGCGGTGCGCCTGTTCGTGTATAAGCAGTCCGGCGCCAACACGGTGGATGTGTCCGAGGCCGTGTGGAAGGAAGTCGAGCGGATCCACAAGGACTATCCGAACGTCCACATCGGGACCACGGGCGACACGGCGGATTACATCAAAGCCGCCATCGCCAACGTGAAGGACGCCACCATTCAGGGCGGCGCGCTTGCCATTCTCGTGCTGCTGCTGTTCCTGCGCAGCCTTGCCAGCATGCTGATTATCGGCGTGGCCATCCCGGTTTCGGTCATCGCCATCTTCGCTGTGATGCATGGCGCCGGATTTACGCTCAACACCGTGTCCTTCGGTGGACTCGCGCTCGGGGTCGGCATGCTGGTCGACAACGCGATTGTCGTTCTCGAGAACGTGTTCCGCCATCGCGAACTGGGTAAGAGCCTGCGCGAAGCGGCGGTTGCCGGCAGCCGCGAAGTGGCGCTCGCGGTGAGCGCGTCGACGCTCACCACCGTGGCGGTGTTCGTTCCAGTCCTGTTCATGCGCGGCACGGCGGCGGTCACGTTCAAGCAGTTGGCCTACGTCGTGACCTTTTCGCTGTTGTGCTCACTGCTGATCGCTCTCACGGTGGTTCCGGTGCTCTGCTCGCGCTACATGAAGCGGCCGGGCCAGGGCAAAGGGCTGCTCTCCAGAATCGCTAACTGGGCCGGCGACGTTCAGGAGCGGATGAACGAAAACTATGGATCGGTGCTCCGCTGGTCGCTCCGGCATCCCGCGGTCATCCTCGGTACAGCGGTCGTCCTGCTGGCCGGGACGTACGGCTTGGTTCCGCTGATCGGTGTGGAGCTGGCGCCAGAGACCGACGAAGGCGAAGTCCGCGCCAATGTCGAGCTCGAGCCCGGCACGCGGGTCGAGGTGACCGACCAGTTGATGCAGGAGTTCGCCAAGATGGCCCGCGCCGCGGTGCCCGAAACGCAAACCATCATGATCGAAACCGGCGGCGGCGGTTTCACGCGCTCCTCCGCGACTCATACCGGTGAGTTGCGGATCCGGTTGAAGCCCATGACCGAACGGACGCGTACCGCCAAGGAGATCGCAGCGGCATTGCGTCCTGTACTCGCCACCCGGCCCGGTGTCGTGGTGCGGACCCGCGTGTCCAGCGGCATGTCGTCGCGTGGTTCACGCTCGGGATCCTCCGAGGGTGGCAGCGACCGCCTCACCGTCGAGATCCGTGGACACGACTTGCAGACTCTCGAGGAGCTTGCCGAACAGGTACGCGCGTCGATGGCCAGCGTCCCCGGAGTTCCTGAAGCGCAGATCTCGCGCCAGCCGGGCATGCCCGAAATGCTGGTCACGGTCGACCGCGTCAAGGCCGCAACGATGGGACTCAATGTCTCCAACATTGCCGACGCCATGGAAACCGCCGTTGGTGGCCGCCGGACGTCCATGTTCCGCCAGCAGGGCGACGAGTTCAACATTCTTGTCCGGCTCAAGGAACGCGACCGCATGAACCTGCGCCAGGTGGGACTGATCCCGCTGGTGACCGTCGGCGGTCACACCGTTCCCGCGGAAAGCGTCGTCCGCCTGCGGCGTCAGGAGGGCCCCGTATCGATTGACCGCGCCGACCAGGAACGCATCGTCATTGTCAGCGGAACGCTGGGCGACCGCGATCTCGGCAGCGTCATGCGAGACCTCGACACCCGCCTCCGCCAGATCAACCGTCCCACTGGCTACGAGTTCAAGTACGGCGGCGAGTACGAGGAGCAGCAGGAGAACTTCCGCGAGCTGACCTTCGCGGCGATTCTTGCCCTGATCCTGGTCTATATGGTGATGGCGTCGCAGTTTGAGTCCCTGCGTGACCCGTTCATCATTCTGTTCTCCATTCCGCTTGCGGCGATTGGCGTGGTCGGCATCCTGATCGCCACCGCGACCACTTTCAACATGCAGGCATTCCTCGGCGTGATCGTGCTTGTCGGGATCGTGGTGAACAACGCCATCATTCTGATCGATTGCATCAACCAGTTGCGCCTCGAGATGGACCTGAAGGAAGCCGTGATCACCGCGGGAACACGCCGTCTACGTCCGATTCTGATGACCACCACCACGACAGTCCTCGGCCTCATCCCGATGGCGATGGGAATCGGCGAAGGCTCCGAGCTGCAGGCCCCGCTGGCCCGCGTGGTGATCGGCGGACTGGTCAGTTCCACGCTGATCACGCTTGTCGTGATCCCGGTGATCTATATCTTGATCGAGCGGAAGACTCTCCGCCATCAGGTTCCCGTGCCGGAACTGAGGCCTGCTTCCGGCGATTAGAGCATTTTCACATTTTATGTACATCTAGCTATGTCCGATATCCGCAACTCCGGCAATAGGCGCGGACTTGTTCTGGGGTGAGATGCTGGAGGGCCTCAGAAAGTGCATGTTCGAGCGCGGCGG
>VFZX01000517.1 GCA_016871015.1 Acidobacteriota bacterium
CTTACCCCTTCAGGTGACGAACTTGGGTTAATCTTGGCCGTCCCCCGGACAGTATGATACGATCCGGCGAAGGGGCTATGGGCATGGTCGAAGCCTCTGAGCCCTGCTCACCGAGAACGCAAACTTGGGCTACACCCGCGAAGATCTGGATCTCTGGCTGACCCAGAGAGTGAACGTCTCGAATTCAAAGAAGCGAAGACGAAGTACGACTTCGACAAGCTGGTCAAGTACTGCACCGCATTGGCGAACGAGGGCGGCGGGACCCGGACAAACGGTTTCCCAGCTTGCGGGGAAACTGCATCTGCGAATCGGTTGGGCCGAAGTGCAGCATCCGAATGAAAGGACTCTGCGGCGCGGTCATCATGTGCTGACTCCCGCTTCGCCATACCCGGGCAATCCGGCATCGGTGTCGATGCGCATCAGACATCCGTCGCCGACGTTCGGCTGGAAGCGGCGGACGCGGTAAAGATCTTCGTCGAGCCGCTCCGTTATCCGTTCGCTGAAAAGTGGCGAGGACCGTCAGCCCCCATCCGGGAACAGCGTTCCGCGCCCGAGCAGCCATTGCGGATCGAGCCGCCGCTTGACGTCCATCATCGCGGCGATTTCGGTCCCGGAGAACTGGATCGGCAGCAGATGCGCCTTGCGCTTTCCCAAACCATGCTCGGCGCTCACCGTGCCGCCGAGCGACACGGCCTTGCGCGCGAGCTCAATCATTAGCTCACGGCCCCGCTCGAACTGCTCCAACGACTCCGGCAGGATGTTCGCATGGACATGCGCGTCGCCCAGATGGCCGAAGACAGCGTACCGCCCCGGGAACTCCGCCTCCAGGCATGCGGCGTAGTGATCGAGCATTTCGAGGTTGCGGTCCAACGGAACCGCGTAGTCCGAGCCGAGTTTGGTGAATCCGTTCCGGCGCACGATTTCGTTGACGGCTTCAGGCAGCGCGTGGCGGAAACGGCGGAAGCGTTCGCGGTCGGCCGGAGTGAGCGCGAACCAGGACGCATCGGCTAATGCTCCCGCGTGATCCAGCCGCGCGATCCACGCATCTTCGTCCGCGCCGTCCGGGCATTCCTGCTCAAACAACAGTGCGGCGCCCGCTTCCTTAGGAATCTCCGGGAACCGCGGACGCAACAGCCGCAGCGAGGGACCATCGAAGTACTCCAGCATCCGCAGCCCTTCGACCCCGCGCCACGCGTCTACAGCGGCGATCGCCGCGCGGTTGCCGCTGAAGAAGATCAGCCCGGTGAACAGCTCGGCCGGCGCGGGCAGCAGTCGTAGCTCAGCGGCTGTCACAGCGGCGAGCGTTCCCTCGGACCCAACCAGCAGGTCCACCCAATCCATGCCCGGACGAAGCGGATACCCGGCGGTGTTCTTGGTGGTGGCTGGCACCCTGACCTGCGCGACCTCGAAGTCCACCGGCTGGCCGCGCTCGAACCGGCGCAGGCTACCGTCCACCATCGCCGCCTCGACCGCCAGCACGTGCGCGCGTGTAGCGCCATAGCGGAAACTGCGTGAGCCACTGGCGTTGGTTCCAATGGTCCCACCAACCGATGCAGTCCACTCAGTAGGGTCCGGCGCGTACATTTGGCCGGACCGCGCTGCCGCCGCATGGAGATCGCGCAGCAGCACTCCCGCGCCCACCTGAGCCCGTCCCGCACCGATCTCCATATGCCGCAGCAGCTCGGTCGAGATCACCCAGCCGCCGGAGGCGACCCGTCCGCCGGTGACGCCGGTGCCCGCGCCCGCCACGGTGATGGGGATTCCCGCCGCTGAAGCTTCGGCGAGGACCTTCGCGGTCTCCGCGCCGGACTTAGGGCAGAACACGCGTTCCGCCTGGCCGCGGTATCCGGAGGCGTCCTCGACGTAGCGAGGCTCGACCACCTTAGACCTCCAGGATCACCGGCATGATCAACGGACGCCGCTGTGTCTGCTTGCTGATGTGGCGCTTCAGGTCGGCGCGGATCTTCTCCTGCATCACGCCCCAGTCGCCGCGCTCCTCGACCGACGATCCTTCGATCGTCTTGAGCACCACTCTGCGCGCTTCCTGCAGGACTTCAGATGCTCCATCGTCGGAAATGAACCCGCGGCTCACGATCTCCGGCAGCGCTTCCGGCAGTCCGGTGTGCTTGTTGATGGCGACGATCGGAAGCACGAAGCCATCCTCGGCCAAGTGACGCCGGTCGCGGATCACGATGTCGTCGACGAACTCGTCGATCGTTCCTGAGTCGATGCAGACGCGGCCCACCTGCACATCCTCGCCACGCCGGGCTCCGTACTCGTCGATCACCAGCGTCTGGCCGGTTTCGATCACGAAGGTCCGCTCCAAGCCCACCGCGCACCGTTCGGCCAGTTGCGCGTGGACCGCGAGTTGGCGGTACTCGCCATGGATCGGCAGAAAGAACCGCGGCCGGACCAGGTTCAAGATGAGGTGCAACTCCTCGCTACTCGCGTGGCCGGAGACGTGGACCGGCGGAGTCATGCTGCCGTAGATCAGGTCGGCGCCGCGCTTGGCCATGTGGTTCATCATCCGGTAGATGGGCTTCTCATTCCCGGGAATGATGCGGGCGCTCAGCACCACGGTGTCGCCCGGATCAATCGACAGGTGCTTGTGGTTGTCAACCGCTACGCGCGACAACGCCGACATCGGCTCGCCCTGGGTCCCGCTGACAATCACCAACACGCGCTCGCGCCGCGCACTCTGGATATCCTGCGGCCGCAGCAGCGTGTCGTCGGGGATCTGCAGCAGATCCAGGTTGTGCGCGATGGTGGTGACCTCGGTCATGCTGCGTCCGAGGAATGCCACTTTGCGCCCGTGCTGCCGCGCCAGATCGAGAAGCTGCTGCACCCGGTGGATCGATGAGCTGAAGCAGGAGACAATCAGCCTGTGCCGCGTGCGGTGGAAGATGTCCTCGAGCCGCGGGCGGACAGCCCGCTCGCTGGGTGTGTTGCCAGGCCGGTCGGAGTTGGTTGAGTCCGACATGAGCAGCAGCACCCCGCGCTTGCCGTACTCGGCGAAGGCGTGCAGGTTGAACGGCTCGTTGTCGGTGGGCGTCGGATCTACCTTAAAATCGCCCGTATGGATGATGACGCCGAGGGGCGTGGCGATGGCGAGCGCCACGGCCTGGACGATCGAGTGGGTGACGTGGATGAACTCGATCGAGAATGGTCCCACCTTGACCGTCTCGCCGGGCAGCACGGAATTCAGGTTCACGTGCTCCACCATGTCGTGCTCTTCGAGACGCCGTTCGATCAATGAGCGGGTAAAAGGCGTGGCGTAGACCGGGACGTCGATTTCCGACAGCAGGAACGGCGCGGCACCGATGTGGTCCTCGTGGCCGTGCGTGAAGATTACGGCGCGGACGTGTTCCTTGTTCGACGTCAGGTAGCTGAAGTCGGGAATCACCGAGTCCACGCCCATCAACTCATCTTCCGGAAACATCATTCCGGCATCGACCACCAGGATGTCATCCCCGTACCGAATGGCGTGGCAATTCATCCCGAACTCGCCCAATCCGCCGAGGGGAGTCACTTGCAACTTGGGCTCGGACATTAATCCTTCAGCGTATCACGCGGAGTCCGCCACCAGTCTCCGTCGCGAGGTCAAGCCCTACGATAGAACCCCGGTTCATCGGCAATCTCACAAGCCAGGTCTACACGCCATAGCGGCGTCTACCGGATCGAGATGAAGAAATGCATTCCGGAATGCAGTCCCGCGGTGACCTCGAATTTCACGGTCACGCTGCCGCTGGCGCCGAACGTGATACCGGCCATCACGAATTGCGCCGTGGTCAACGACAACAGCCAAAACCGGATCAATTGCACTTGGCCCACGGTTGCCGGGGCGGACTTCTACTTCATCAACATCGTCCAGCAGGGCTCGGGTCCGGGCGGCGGAGCGCTGACGGTGGCCGGGACGCAAGCCGGCGGAACTTCGGCCAGCCTGCTCGGACCCAAGGGGATTCTCTTCGTGTTCATTCGCGCCTGTAACGGCGACTCCTGCGGACCCCAGAGCCTCAGACCGGCAATGCCCCGGTGACGGGCCCTGCGTAGGGCGTCATCAACTTCAAGTGGACCCCGATCCCTCAGGCCAACGGCGATCTCACCGGGCGGCTCTATCAGTACCGGCTGTTCCGGAACGGATCGCAGGTGGCCAACGCCACCACCTCCGAAATCTCCGCGGCCATGAATCTGGCGGCTGGAAAGGCGGCGGCTCGGTCTTCACCCTGCAGTAAGCGCTAAGCTATCCCGGTGTCCCGGGAATCACGGCTGGCAGCGGCTGCTATTGTTGCGCTGGTCTGGCTGAACGTCTACCTCTGCCGGGAACTGTTCTTCGCCGAGGCATGGCACTTCAACTCGATGCAAGGATCCTGGATCGCGTTGGCGCGGCTCGGCGGAGGCGGATCCTGGTGGCCGTACTGGGACACCGGAATGCCGATGGCGCACACCTACGCGCCGCTGGTTCCGTGGGTCGCGCGGGCAGTGCACCGGGTGACCGGCTCGGGACACCACCTGGCGCTCCAACAGGTGATCGGGGCGGTGTACTGCCTGGGTCCGGTGACGCTGTTCGTGCTCGCGTGGGCTCTGGTGC
>VFZX01000518.1 GCA_016871015.1 Acidobacteriota bacterium
GTCCGCCGCGCAGCGCACGTCCCGAGCCGGCGAACAGCAGCGCCGGCACCCCGCGCGACTCGAAGTTCGCACGCGCCTCCCACGCCGCATCCGGATCCACGTCGCAGGCCACCACTTCCGCGGCGTGCAGCAGATGTGCGGCTGAGCTCAGGATGCCGGAGCCGCATCCCCAGTCGAGGAAGCGGTCTTTGGGATGGACGAACTCCTCGATCGCTTCGAGCGCAAGTTGCGTCGCAGGCTGGTATCCGCTGCCCGACGCCTGCCGTGCATGGACCACCAGCCGGAGCCGTCCCGCAGGCGCGGGATCGTCCCGCCAGTCCGGGACCAGGAACCAGCGCCGGCCCACGAGCAACGGCTCCCATTTCTGTTTCCACGCTTCGGCCCAGTCCTGCTCCCCATGTTCGATCCATTCGGGCTCGAAGAGGCGGAACTCGCGCGTATCAATCCGGTCCGCGAAGAAGGCTTCGAGCACGATGGAACCGTCCGGCTGGTCGATTTCGGTGATGCCTTCGGTGCCCAGCGACCACAACTCGGCTGAGATCCAGTCCTTCTCCCCGGCACGGCACCGGAGCTTGAGCGCGTGCATCCGCGATCACCCCTGTACGCGCTTTTCCTTGCCCTGCCAGAACTGTTCCTTGAGCACCATCTTGCGGATCTTCCCGGTGCCGGTCTTGGGCAGTGCGTCCACCTGAATCCGGACCAGGCGCGGCAGCTTGAACCGGCCGAGGCGCTCACCCAGGAAGGCCAGCAGCTCGTCTTCGGTCAACTCCATGCCGGGCTTCGGCACGACGATCGCGGCGGGGACTTCTCCCCATCGCGGGTCGGGCGCCGCAACCACGGCGCACTCAAACACCGCTGGATGCGCGAAGATCGCCTTCTCGACTTCAATCGAGGAGATGTTCTCGCCGCCGCTGATGATAATCTCCTTCTTCCGGTCGACGATGTGGATGTAGCCCTCCTCATCCCATACCGCCATGTCGCCGGTGTGGAACCAGGGGCCCGTCATCACCGCCGCCGTCTGTTCGGGCTCGCGGAAGTAGCCGTCCATCACGTGATCGCCGCAGGCCACCACTTCGCCGATGGACTGCATGTCGCGCGGGACATCGCGCATTTCAGAATCCACCACCCGGACCTCGACACCTGGCACCGGCCAGCCCGCCATGGCTTGGCGCCGGTGGCGGTCCGCTTCATCCGCGTAGGCGATTCCTTTGTCGCGTGAGCTCGTGAGCACGGGCGCGGTCTCCGTGAGTCCATAGCCCGACCGGCAGCGGCACCCGAACGCCTCCTCGACACGCGCGACCAGTTCGGGCGATGACGCCGCGCCCCCGATTACCACTTCGGAAAGGCTCGAAAGGTCCGTGGCCTTGATGCCGGGATGGTTGATCATCGCATTGGCCATCGTGGGGACAAGTGCCATGTGCGTGGCTCTGTGTTCGGAGATCAGACCGAAAACGAAGCCCGGCTCGAAACGGCGCACCATCACCTGTTTGATGCCGAGCATGGTCGAGGCCTGCGGACGTCCCCAGCCGTTGGCGTGAAACATGGGGATCGTGTGCAGGTCGACGATCGTGTGGGGATCGGGGTAGAGGGCCTGGATATCGATGGCGTGCAGGTAAATGGTCCGGTGGGAGAGCGAGACGCCTTTCGGAGTCCCCGTGCTGCCGCTCGTATAGAACAGCTCGGCGATCGAGTTCTCGTCGTAGGAAAAGATGTCGGCGCGCTCCGGTTCGCCGCTCGCGATGATTTCCTCGTAGGCCGCGCCATCAAGCGCGACCCAGCGTTCGACATCCTGGCACTCCGCGCGCAACGTTTCGACGGTTGGCCCGAAGTCGTCTTCGTACATCACGATGCGAGCGCCCGAGTGGTTCAGGATGTTCACCATTTCAGGCGCGGACAGCCGCACGTTGAGCGGCATTACGATCGCGCGGGCCTGCACCACGCCGTAATAGCCCTCGAGCAGCTTGTGGGTGTTGAAGCTGATGTAGGCGACGCGGTCGCCCGGCTGAACGCCGAGCTTGACCAGTCCGGTGGCGAGGCGCTGTGCCCGTTCTCCGAACTCGCGGAAAGTGAATTGGCGGCTGCCGCACACGATTCCGGTCTTGTTGCCGAATAGATCCATGGCCCGGTGGAGGCACCGGAGTGGGGTCAAAGGTACGAACATAAGAGTCGATTGTCTCCCGGATCAGGGCGCGAACGCACCACTCCCGTCTACGAGGACTCCGGCGGGACTGGATTCAACGAACGGCCCACGGGCGGCGTGCGACAGGCTGCTGGTGAGTTCGGACGGATACGTGGCAATCAGCGCGGAGCCGTGATAGATCTGCACCGCCGTGTCCGGGCGAACGGCCAGGCGCCAGGTTCCGGAGGCGTTTTCCGCGAGCTTACGGAATGCGCCATTGGAGAAGTAGGACACGGTTCCCTGCTCGGCCCTAATCGCATACCGGTTCACGAATCGGGGACCGGACGCGGCATAGGCATCGACGGTGAAAGTACCACCCTTTGCTTCGATCGTGAATCCGCGGCCTGGGCCGATCTCCGAGGCTGACACACCTCCTTGCGCGTGAGCGTCTGCGGGGACGGATCGGGGCTGCCCTCCGGTTGGCCCTGCCTGATCCAGGCAACGTTGAATTCGTAGTGGTTGATGCTCGACAGCAGGTGGATCAGGCCGGTGCGGTCCTGCGTGAGGGACAGGTAACCGACGGGCTCTGAATTATGCGGACTCATGCGGATGCGGCCCTAGTCGAGAGTCCAGATGGCCCGCTCGGGTCCCCCCACGATGCGGCGGTAAGGCCAGGTCTTGCCCTCGTCATACGACAGCGCGGCGAAGATGCTCGTGAGGTACCGGTTGGGTTCGATGCTGAGCGTCTTCGGGTCGCGCGCGAACGAGCAGAGCAGGATCGAGCCGTCGGAGAGGCGTTCGAGAACCGCGCGCTGTCCGCCGGTGATTCCGGGAAAGATGCTGGCTTCGGTGATCCAGGTCTTGCCCATGTCGGAGGAGTAGCTGAGCGGCATGCGGCCATTGATGTTCTCGCCGCGTCCGAGCGCCATCAGCCGTCCATCTTTCAACTGCACGACCGCCGCGTGGACCCCGGGAATCGCGCCGCCGGGATTGAACCAGGTGGAGCCGTTATCTTTGCTGACCCACAGGGTGGAGCCTTGACTCGTTTTACCGAAGCTTCGCGTGATGTCGGCCGCGACCACGATTGACCCGTCGCGCGCGCGGAACGTCGACTCGGTCAGCATCCCGAGGAAGTCGAACTCGGGATGGATCAGGCGCGCCTTGGACCAGGTATAGCCGCTATCTTCCGAGGTCCGCATCACGATTGCGGCGGGCGCCCAACGTCCGGCGATGCCGAGCCCATTGAAGTGGTAGAGCTTTTTCTTGCCGTCGAACCAGAGGGCCGGCGCGTGGTCGTTGCGGTCCGGCGCGTCCCAGAACGGCTGTGCCGGCTGCCACTCCTGTGTTCCGCGGACCAGGCGCGAGGCGGCCACCATCACCTCGCGGCCGCGCTCCTGGACGCAGGAATACCAGATCGCCAGCAGGTCGCCGTTGGGGCACTCGGCGATCGCCGTGTCGTGGTTGTGGTGGGAATAGAGTGGGCCGTGGGATCCGGGAGGAATCCTCACGAACGGAAGAGGGCCACGGAAGTGTGGTTTCGAACGGTCGTGCCGAACACGCTTGCGCATGCTCTCATGGGCGCGCCGGAGGTCGAACATCGCGGCTGGCTGCCGCACGGGTTGAATGGGCTCGGCGAGCACCACGCGGAATCCAGTGATCCAGCTCCGTGTCTCCGGCGGGAATCCCATGCGGTTGGCGGATCGCAGGAAGTAAAGCAGCGTGCCGTGGCTGCCGCCACGCACCACGCGGAATTGTCCAAATGTGGGGCCCGCCGGGTCGGTCTGCTCGTCCGCGCCGTAGGATCCGTACCAGTCCTGGACCCATTCCTCGACGTTGCCGTGCATATCTTGCAATCCCCAGGCGTTTGGCGGCGTGCGGCCCACGATCGTGGACACTACGTCGCGCGGTTCATCGAAAGCGCTGTTGGTGGCGTTGTTGTGAAACGGCGCGGGAAGCGAATCCCCGGTGTGGAACAGGGTTCCGGTTCCGGCGCGGCAAGCATACTCCCACTCGGCCTCCGTTGGCAGGCGGTAGTTGCGTCCCTCCTTGGCGGACAACCAGCGTGTGAAGGCAACGGCCTCGTCCCAGCTCACCATCACGGCGGGCTCGTTGCCGGCCTTCGACAGTCCGTGTTTGCCGCGCAGGGCGCGATGGGCCGGGTCGAACTGCTCGTACTGGGCGTTTGTGACCTCATGGACCGACATGTGGAATGGGCGCTGGATTCGTACGGTATGGGCGGGCCTTTCGTCGAAATCACCGCCGGTTGCGTGATCAATGTAGACGGTGAAGCGGGACGGCGGGAAATCCGGGAAGCGCTTGCGGAGCAAGGGCAGCGGGACGTAGGTGAGCGGCGCGGTCAATAACTCCGGTACTGGGCCTTTGGTTTCTCCCATGACGAATCTGCCCGCGGGGATTGGGACGGCTCTGGTGCAAATCGGCAG
>VFZX01000519.1 GCA_016871015.1 Acidobacteriota bacterium
AAATACCAGCGGACGCACAACACCACGATCTCGGCATCGAAGTGGCGGCCGCCGAACAATTCCTCGACCGGAGCAAGACGGGCCATTCCTCTATCCTCGTCCATCCTGCCGATTTGCACCAGAGCCCGCGTACTACACCGGTCGGAAGCCTATCGCTGATACCCGGACCTCGGCTGTAACGGATCACGATCTCGGCGCGCTCTGTTGTCGAATTCGCGGTGTCGATCAGTCAAGGTCTTTCCCTGCTCAACACTGGATCGGGCGGAACGGCCCACAGCGGTCAAGGGCGCACCGGTATTGCCGCGGCGAAGCGCACCCTTGACGGCCTGGACCGTTCCAGACAATCAAGTCAGGGGCCGCCGGGTTCCCCGGCTGGCCGCGCGGCGCCCGCGTTGCACGGTTGGCCTACGGTAGGACGGATTCCAGCCGAGGGAGGGCGGCCTCTGTCTAACTAATTTAATCGCACTCACTCACGATGAGTGAACCGCGATGCCAAGCTCGGTCTTTCCGGAATCGGCATACGTCGTATGCCGTTTCCGATCCAGTAGACCGTACTCCGTCCGGTTGTCGGGTGGCCATCTACTTCGCCTCAGCGGAGATGTGCGAACCGGAGACATCCTTGACAAGTGTGCCGGTGGGCGGTTGACACAAACGAAGGGTAACCGGGGGACAGCGGTTAAGCTGGGGGATGCCCTGGCGAGAGGTGAGCCGCATGGCCGTTCAACGACAACGTCTCCTCGCTCGACGGGCCGCTGTCGGGCCGCGGACCGAAATTCGCCCTGCTGCCCGTTCCCGCCAGCAGGGTGATTTCGTTGCTGAGCCGGTCTACCCGCCACACGAGCTTATCATCGGTGACGTAGTAGTTGGCCGCCGAGTCCACCGCCATCCGGCATGCCGGCGCGGGAAACGTGAACTGTAAGTTCGCCGCGTTGATTCCGGTTGGGCCGCCTCAGGCATACCGCTGGATCAGAAATGCCCCTCCAGAGCCGTCACCCAGGCCGCGGCTATGAGCAGCAAGCGAGTGGCCATGGCTACACTGTAGCTCAAGCACAAGAAGAACGGGCGTCCCCTTTCGGGGACGCCCTGATGTTGCCTGACTCGAACCGCGTCAGAAGCCCAGGCGCAAGCCGAACTGCAGATTGCGCTCCGATCCCTTTCCGGTCACCTTACCAAACGTCGCGCTGTTTGGACCGCCGTCGGCGCCGCTCCAGTTCGGGTGGTTCGGATAGTTGAAGCCATCGGCGCGGAACTGCACATTCACCCGTTCGGTCACCCGGAAGTTCTTGAACAGCGAAATGTTCCAGTTCTGGAAGCCGGGGTTGTAGATGATGTTCCGGAGCTTTTCCCGGACAAACGTCCCCGCCGCCGGGCGCGCGTAGAGCTGCTGGCGGCCCTGCGCATCGGGATTCACGTTGAACCAATAGGCCGCCTCACCGTTGAAGTTGGCGAATTGCCTCGAGTAGGTGATGTCGCCGTTCTTGCGCCAGAACTGCGCGCCGGAACCGGGGCCGACACCGGCAAAGTCGTCGCCGGTTGCCACCGTGAATGGAGTCCCGGTCTGGAATTGCGTCACACCCGAGATCTGCCATCCGCCGAGGAGCTTGTTCGTCTTCAGCAGCGGCAGTTCGTAGATGAAGTTCACCACGGCCACGTGCCGGGTGTCGAAGTTCGACGGTCCCCACACGAACGAGCCGTCGAAGGCGTCCGGCAGGATGTCGCGCGGACCCGAGCCGTTATCGATCGACTTCGACAGGGTGTAGGCCAGCCCGTAGCTGAGCCCCCTGGCGAAGCGCCGGTTCAACCCGACCTGGAAGCCCTTGTAGTAAGAACTCGCTTCGGCGTTCGAAACGCGAATCGGGCCGTAGCCGGCGAACGGACGCAGGAAGTTGGCGTTCACGCCGGTGTTGGCCGCGTTCGTCAAAGTTCCCGCAGGGAGCTGGTTGATGTTGCGCTCGCGCAGCAGGTGGAGACCCTTACGGCCCACATAGCTGACCTCGAGGTTGGTGCGGAACCCGATTTCGCGCTCCACCGTCACGTTCCACGCCCAGGATTCCAGGATCTTGTAGATCTTGTCCTGCGAGGTCACCGATAGCGGGAAGCTGGCGCGCGAGCCGCCGCCCGGATTGTCCACCAGCGGCGTCGGAATCGAGGCCAGCGGCTGCAACGGCGGGTTGCCGCCGAGGAACGTCGAATCGCTCACGCCGGGACGGGTCGAAAACCGCCCCACGCCCGAGCGCAGTACCGTCTTCGAACCAATGGTGTAGGCCAAGCCGGCGCGCGGCTGCCACAGCGTGTTGGTGTTCGAGTAGCTCTTGGAAATTCCGCGGATCAGACGGTCGAATTCCCCCGAATCGGCAATCGGCACCCGGCCCTTGGCCGCCGACGGCCAGCCGTTACCAGGAATGACGATCCCGTTGTAGGCGTCGCCGGTGCCGGGAATCGGGTTGCCCGTGGCGCGATTCACCTGGATCGCCTTCGACGCATCGTACAGCGAGGGATCGAAAATCGCCATGTTCCGCCACAGCGAATAGTACGGTTGAATCGTCGTCGTGCGCAGACCCAGTTCCACTTTCAGATTCTGCGTTGCCTTCCAGCCGTCCTGAATGAACGTCTCAAACATGTGGCCGCGGTACGGAGTGTAGCTGCGCGTCCCGATCTCGGCGTAGTTGTTGGCCAGCCCGAGCGCGACATCGGCGATCGCCGTTCCCGATCCGCCCGTACGTGCGTCTCGGAACTCGAACCGCCCGTTCTGGTTGTCCGACCCGCCCGGCACGCCCTGGATGTTGATCTGGTCGTAGTCGTTTTGGCCGGCGCGTTCCCACAACACTCCGAACTTGATCGTGTGGTTCCCGGTGATCTTGGTCGTGTTGTTCGAAAGCACGTAGATCGGCCCCTTCGAACTCGACGGGTACGGGCTCCCGGTGTAGCCGCTGAAGTTGTTGATGTCGACCGCCGGGAGCTTGTTCGGCAGGTCCTTGCCGGTCGGGAAGATGTAGGGGTAGTTGATGCCGTACGTGGTACGGTCGAACGCCGGCGTGTTGGTCATCTGGAGATAGACCTGGTCGCGGCTCGCCGTAATCAGCGTTTCGTTCACCAGCGTGGGCGTGATCGTACGGGTCCAGTTCAGCGAAGCCGTCTGGTTCGGCCGGTCGATGGTGCGGTCCGAAATCAGGAAGCCCGACTGGAAGGGATTGATGTCGACGAAGTGGAACAGCGAGAGGCGGAACTTGATCGAGTCCTTATCGCTGGCATAGCCGTCAAAGGCGATCGTGTCCTTGCGCTGCTCGGTGGGAACGCCTTTCAGCCCGAACCAGTTGCTCGAACCTTGCGGCACCGCCAGGTTCGCCGAAGGATACACCTTCATCAGGCCCACTCCATTCGGGCTCAGCCGCGAAGCCGGGATCACGTTATTGGCGAACGGCGCGCTCGATTGCGGATCGCGCAGCGTCCGCGTCCCGTTCACGAAGATGCTAGGGCTCAGGAGTTCAGAAAAGTCCCCACCCTTCATCCGGTCGGTCGGAACCGTGCGGAATCCGCTCGACGCAGAACGCCGCTTCACCCACTCCATGCCGCCATAGAAGAACAGCTTGCTCTTGTTGGTGTTCCACTTTCCAGGGATGTAGACCGGGCCGTTGAAGTTCCACCCGAACTGGTTGAACTTGTTCGGCTGCCGCACGGTGTTATTGCGGTTGTTGGTCCACGAGTTGGCGTCCAGCACATTGTTGCGCACGTATTCATACACCGCGCCGTGGAACTGCTGCCCGCCGGTCTTCGTCACGATGCGGATCTGCCCGCCCGCCGAACGCCCGTACTCGGCGCCATAGTTTGCCGTCAGCACTTGCACTTCCTGTACCGCATCGAGGTCGGCCGTGCCGATCGACTCGCCGTTGGCGCGCGTACGGATGCCCACCGCGCCGTCGAACGTGATCAGGTTGTCCTGGCTGCGGCTGCCGTTGATCGAGAAGCCGCCCGTCGACAGGCCAAAGCTGAACCCGGCCAGCGAACCGCCGCGCACGCCGGGCTTGAGCAGGGCAAGGAAAATCGGATTGCGGCCGTTAAGCTGGAGGTCGGAAAGCTGTTTGCCCTCTACGAGGCGCCCGAGCTGGGCGGTAGCGGTCTGAATCGCGCCTACCGAAGCGGTGACCTCTACAACTTCGCTGGTCTGGCCAATCTGCAGCGCCACATCCACGGTCGCCGGAAGATTAGCGTCCACCTTGTTCTTGGACGATTCGAATTTCTTAAAGCCCGGCGCCTCCACCGTGATCGTATAGAAGCCGGACCCGATCGAAGGCACCACATAGTTGCCTGTTTGCGTGCTGGTGGCCTCGCGAAGCGCGCCAGTGGCCTCATTGCGCAGAATGATTTTGGCGTTGGGAACAGCGCTGCCGCTCGGATCGCGGACCACACCGTTCACCGATGTGGTGTCGGATTGTGCGAATAGGGTGGTCGCCAGCAGGGCCATTGGCAGCATGGCGAAACGTCCAGACAAGGGACGTGCTTTCATCAAGTTGACTCTCCTTTCCAAAGAGCG
>VFZX01000520.1 GCA_016871015.1 Acidobacteriota bacterium
CGGAAACGTGATCTTGCCCTGCGCCATATCCTTGCCCGGAGTCTTGCCCAGTTGCTCCGGGGTCTGCGTCACATCAAGGACATCATCGACGATCTGGAACGCCAGGCCCGTGTGCGTGCCATACCGGGAAAGCGCCTCAAGCTTCGATTCAGCCGCTCCGGCGTAAATCGCTCCGGCCCGCACGGAACAGCACAGCAACGCCCCCGTCTTGCACCGGTGGATGGATTCCAGCAGTTGCGCGGTGGGTTCCTGCCCCTCGCCTTCGATATCGAAGACCTGCCCGCCGATCATCCCGCCCACCGTGCCTGACGCCGCCGAGATCTCGGCGATCAGTTGGACCTTCACATCCGCGGAAACATCGCGTAACCGCGACAGCACCTGAAAGGCGAGCGTCAGCAACGCGTCGCCAGCCAGGATCGCCATTGCATCGCCAAAGACCTTGTGGCTTGTTGGACGTCCACGGCGCAGATCGTCATTGTCCAGCGCCGGCAAATCGTCGTGGATCAGCGAGTACGTGTGAATCATCTCCAGCGCGCACGCCGCTTCCTCTATCCCAGGAACACTGCGATCGCACGCTTCAGCCGCGGCCAGTGCGAGAATTGGCCGGATCCGCTTTCCGCCAGCGAAAAGGCTGTACCGCATCGCCTTGTGGATCGTCTCGGGCGGCTCCGTCTCCGGAGGCGCCAGCCGCTCCAGCGTCCGGTTGATGCGATCGGTCTGGCGGTTGAGGTAGCTCTGGAAATCCATCATTTCTCCGGGAACGGCTCGGCCCTCACTCCGCTCCCGCGCTTCAACAGGATCTCCACGCGCGACTCGGCATCGTCGAACTGCTTCCGGCAGGCCTCCGACAGCGCCACACCGCGCTCGTACAACTGAATCGACTGCTCCAGCGGCAACTCTCCCGCTTCAAGCTGCTTCACCACCCGTTCAAGTTCTTCGAGGTTCTTCTCGAAAGCGGCTCCATCCGCCTTCTGTTCTGCCATCCGGACTATTTTATCGGATGACGCCCCTAATTGTTCTCCGTCCCGATACCCTCCGGCGCGGGGACTCCCAGCCGGTTGCCAATCTCCACGAGTGATTCCCACAGGGGAGCCGCGACGGGAACGCCATCGCGCAACCGGACGGACTCAGTCCGCCACTCAGGTTCTCCCGCGACCAGCACCTCCCCGTAGCCTGCCGCCGGAGGACATCCCTTGACCATCCCGATCAGCTTCGCCATCCGCTCCTCGAACTCCCCGGCCGGCATGAACCGCGCCACATCCAACGCCAGGAAGAACTGGCAGACCCGGAAGGGACGGTCCTTGATCCGCAGCCCGCCCAGCTCCGTGCTGATTGCCCCGGCGCTCAACACGCCGCACAGCATCTCGACCATCAACGCCAGTCCGCTGCCCTTGTATCCGCCGAGCGGCATGAGCAGGCCGCGCAATGCCTCCTGGGTGCTCGTGGTGGGAACGCCTTCGGAGTCCATCGCCCACCCCGGCGGGATCTCCGCCTTTCCAAGGACGTTGGCCCGGTAGATCTTGCCCATCGCTACCGTTGTCGTGGCCATGTCCAGCAGCCACCCGCCTCCGTCCGGACCCGGAACCGAGCAGCAGATTGGATTCGTGCCCCAGCGCGGCTCGCGTCCCTGCCACGGTGCCACCACTGACGACGCCGTGCACATCACGATACCGATCATCCCGTGCGCCGACATCCGTTGCGCCCACCACGCCGCCGCGCCGAAATGATTCGACTCACGCGCCACCACGCAGCCCAGACCATGTTCCCGCGCCAGACGCACGGCGTGATCCGTGCAATGCGCCGACACCACCTGGCCGAGGGAATTCTCTCCGTCGTAAACCATCACCGCGCCGGACTCGGATGCCACGCGTCCGGTTCCTTGGATGTCCACCCGCCCGTCTTCGGCCTGCGCGATATAGAAAGGAAGCAGTTGCAGTCCGTGCGAATCCACTCCGCGGACATGGGCGGCGACGAGCGAGCCGGCCATCAACCCCGCCACCTCGCTGCGGCACCCGAGTGCCGTCCACAGGCCCTGGACATAGGCGCGCAGACTCTCCGCGCTAAATACCGGATCCGCCATCACTGCCGGACCGGCGGCTTGAGCAACTGTTGAATCGGCGCGGTATCGAGGTTCGCCTTGCTCACGACAACCGCCTCAAGGTCCATCCGCTTCGGAGGCTGCTTGCCCGCCAGCTTGTCGGCCACCGTCCGCACCGCCTCGTATCCGATCTTGTACGGATCCTGTACCACCATTGCGTCCAGGTTCCCCGCGCGCAGTTCCTCGATCATCGCGTCGTTGGCGTCGAAACCCACCACCTTCAGCTTTCCGCCCAGATTGCGCGCCTTCACGGCGAGCAGCAGGCCCGATGCGCTCGGTTCCGTCGAGGCGAACATCCCGTTCAAGTCCGGATGCGCGGTGAGAATGTTCTCGGCCGCCGCCATCGCCTTGGCGCGGTCTGACATCCCATACAGCTTCTGGACAATCTGGATCCCCGGGAACTCCTTGGCGATCACGCTCTCGAACCCCGCTTCGCGGTCCATGGTCGACACGCTGCCGGGCACGTGCTGGATCACCGCGACCTTGCCTTTCCCGCCAAGCAAACGGCCTAGCTCACGCCCTCCCATCTCACCCGCCTGGACATTGTTCGTCGCTACCCAACTGAGGAAATTCCCGGAATCAAGCCCTGAGTCGAAAATCGTCACCGGGATCCCGGCTTCCACAGCCTTGTCCACATATTGGACCAACGCCTTGCGGTCCGATGCGGCCAGCACCAGTCCGTCGACGCGCTGCGCGATCGCCGAGTTCACGATCTGGATCTGGCGTGCGTAGTCGGTCTCCTGGTTCGGACCATTCCACACGACGTTGAGGCTGAAGTCCTTGCCCGCCGCCTCCGCGCCTGCACGGACCGTCACCCAAAACATGTGGGAGGTCCCCTTGGGGACCACCATCACTGTCTTCTGCTTGTTCTGACTACACGCCGCCGCACCGAGGGCCGCGGCCGTGAACTCCCTCCGGCCGAGCTTCATTGCGCGCACCAGCCGCCATCGATCAGGATGTCGGTGCCGGTGATAAATCCGGCTTGCTCCGAACACAGGAACCGCGCGAGTGAGCCGATCTCATCCACCCGGCCCCAGCGCCCCACCGGGATCTTCGAGATGAACTGGGCGTTGATCTCCGGATTCTGCATCAGCGCCGTGTTCATCTCAGTGGCGAACGGACCCGGACTGATGCCAACCACGGTGATGCCGTCTGAGGCGACCTCCTGCGCGAGCGCCCGCGTCAGCCCGAGCAGCGCCGTCTTGGTGGACGAATACGCGGTCCGCCCTGGCAGCGAGACGTGGCTCATGATGGAGGTCATGTTGATGATCCGGCCGTAGCCGTGACCCTTCATGTGCGGGATGAAGGCGCGGCACATCAGGAACACGCTGGTCAGATTCGTGTTGGTGACCCGCATCCATTCCTCGAGCGTGAACTCGTGGATCGGCTTGCGGATATTGATGCCGGCGTTGTTGATCAGGATGTGTACGGCGCCGAAAGCGCTCACGATGCCGGCACGCAGCGACTCTACATCGCGCTCCTTGGTCACGTCCACGAGGAACGTCTCCACCCGCGCTCCGGCGGCCTGGCAGGCCTCCGCCGTCTCCCCGAGCTTCTGCTCGTCCCGTGCAGCCAAAGCAAGTGAAGCTCCTTCGGCGGCCAGAGCGATGGCCATGGCCTTCCCCAGTCCGCGGCTGGCTCCAGTGATCACGGCCACGCGGCCGTTGAGTGTTTCCGGCATGTGATTCTCCTAGACCGATCCTTGCCCGCTGGCGGAGCCGCCTCGGAGCGCATGGCGCGACAGATTCAGGATCTGGTCGGCGACCTCGCGCGGACGGTCGATGTTCTCCATCACCAGGCGGCCCGATTCGCCCGCGGACTCAAGCGTCAGTGACCCGATCCCCATCATCCGCTCACCGATCGACTGGTCCACCTTCGCGTCCTGGATCTTGGAAAGGTTCATCGACCGCGTTGATTTGGCCAGAAACCCCTGCTCAAACGTGAGCTTGTCGCCGTCCGAGGCGAGCGATGTGAACATCAGGCCAATGTGCCGGAAAATCGTTGTGATCAGCCAGAATCCGCCGATCCCGTACAACGCGAACTCCACAGGCTGCGGAAGCTTCGGATAAAAGTGGCGGAGCAGATAACCGGATGCGGCGGCGAGAACCGCCGCCACGTACCGGACCTGCACCAGCTTGGTCGACGGTCGGACGAAAAGGAGTTGATTCGGTGGGGGCATGACTGCGCCTGATCAGGCTATTTTAGCGGAGGTGGAACTCTTGCGCCGAAGCCGGCGTCCGCTGAATCTGCGATCGAACTGGCCGGCGGCTTGAGCAGCCATCGCAAAGCTGATAGCTTGGTGCTTATAGCATTTTCACGTATAATAAAGAGGCTCCACGCGAATCCGCCAACTGAGAATGGCTAGGGCCTTAGGAATTGACCTGCGTAGGCGGGTGATTGCGGCGCGTCAAGATGGGGAGACGGTTGAGGA
>VFZX01000521.1 GCA_016871015.1 Acidobacteriota bacterium
CCTTGGTGAACTTCCTACGTGATAATCCCATGACTCAATTCTCCATTCGATGAAGGTTGAGTCTTAACTGCCTGTCTCATTTTAGGGGCCCAGCCCAATTCTCCACTTTGCTGCATCAGTTTGGCGGTGAGCCCGGTCCAGCCGGTCTGATGGCTTGCGCCCACGCCGGATCCGTCGTCGCCGTGGAAGTATTCGTAGAACAACACCAGGTCGCGCCAATGCGGATCCTCGTGGAACATCCGGTTGGACCCATGCACCGGCCGGCGTCCGGATTCGTCGCGCAGGAAGAGCCGGTTCATGCGGCGCGAGATCTCGGCAGCCACTTCCCATAACGTCAGGAACTGCCCCGACCCGGAGGGACACTCCACACGATAGCCGTCGCCCAGGTAGTGATGGAACTTCTGGAGCGACTCGATCAGAAGATAGTTCACCGGAAACCAGACTGGTCCACGCCAGTTCGAGTTGCCGCCGAACAGTCCGGTGCTCGATTCAGCCGGCTCGTAGTTGACGCGGTATTCGCGCCCGTCGACTCCGAAGCTGTACGGATTCCCGTGGTGGAACCGCGACAGTGCCCGGATGCCATGCGGTGACAGGAACTCCTGCTCGTCGAGCATCACGCGCAACACACGCCGGAGCTGCTCGCCATCGACAATCGACAGCAGCCGCCTCTCGCCTTCGCCCCGCGACCGCATGCACGCGACGTTCCCCGTCAGATCGGGACGGTTGTGAAGGAACCATTCCAGCCGCCGCTTGAATCCGGGCAGGCGGTCGACGATCCGCGGCTCCAGGGTTTCGACGGCGAACAGTGGGATCAGGCCCACCATCGACCGGATCTTGAGCGGAATATGGCGTCCCTCCGGCGTGTGCAACACGTCATAGAAGAAGCCGTCGCCCGCGTCCCACATGCCCGTGCCATCGGCGCCCAGGTGCTGGATCGCGTGCGCGATGTAGAGGAAATGCTCCCAGAATTTGCTGGCGACATCTTCATACGCCGGGTCGCCGTCGGCGAGCTCCATCGCGATCGCGAGCAGGTTCAAGCTGTACATAGCCATCCAGCCGGTGCCGTCTGCCTGCTCGATGTGGCCGCCGGTGGGTAGCGGCGCGCTGCGGTCAAACACGCCGATGTTGTCGAGTCCCAGGAATCCGCCCTGGAAGACGTTGCGGCCTTCCGCATCCTTGCGGTTCACCCACCAGGTGAAGTTGAGCAGCAGCTTGTGAAAGATGCTCTGGAGAAACTCGCGATCGCCCACGCCGCGGCGCTTCTTCTCGATTTTGTACACGCGCCACGCGGCCCAGGCGTGCACCGGCGGATTCACGTCGCCGAACGCCCATTCATAAGCCGGAAGCTGTCCGTTGGGATGCATGTACCACTCGCGGACCATGAGCCTGAGCTGGTCCTTGGCAAACTCGGAGTCCACAAGCGCGAGCGGCACGCAGTGGAACGCAAGATCCCACGCGGCAAACCAAGGATACTCCCACTTGTCGGGCATTGAGATCACGTCCGAGCAATAGATGTGGCGCCATTCGCTGTTGCGGCCGTGCTTGCGCTCACCCGGCGGCGCCGGCTGGGCAGGATCGCCGTCGAGCCAGTCCCGCAGCACGTAATGATAGTACTGCTTGGACCACAACAGTCCGCCGAACGACTGCCGCATCACGTTGCGCGCGTCCTCGGACAGGTCATCCGGGATGACGCCGGAGTAGAACTCGTCCGCTTCCCGCTTGCGTTGGACAAGGGTGGCGCTGAACGCCTCGCCGAGGTCCGCCGAGTCCACTTTGTCCGTGAGCCGCAGCCGCACTCTTACCGATCCGCCTGCGGGCGCCTCGATTGTGTACCAGGCCGCGGCCTTGGTGCCTTCGCGCGCGGGGTTCACCGCGCCCGTGTTGCCGTGCACCACGCGGTCATTGATTCCGTCCTTCACATACGGCGATGTGTTTGGAGCCCCGTAGAGACGCACGTTGTTCGTGTCGTTCTCGGTGAACAACAGCTCCGGAGATCCCTCGCACACGAGCCATCGCTCGCCGTAATGCGGCGCGGCGATGCGGATGGTGCCGGGCGCCGATGCTTCCATCCGCGGCCGGATCGCCCCGGTGCGCCACGCCCACGTATTGCGGAACCAGACCGTGGGCAGAAGGTGCAGCACGGCGGACTCGGATCCGCGATTCGATACCGTGATCTCAATGAGCAGATCCTCGGGCGCCGCCTTCGCGTATTCAACGGTGACGTCGAAGTACCGGTGGTCATCAAACACGCCCGTGTCGCTGAGCTCGAACTCTGGCAGGCCACGTCCGCGACGGCGGTTCTCCTCCACCAGCCAGGCGTAAGGAAACTCGCGATGCGGGTACTTGTACAGGAACTTCATGTAGGAGTGCGTCGGCGTCGAGTCGAGGTAGAAGTAGGACTCCTTGACGTCCTCTCCGTGGTTGCCTTCGTTGCCGGTCAACCCGAACATGCGCTCTTTGAGGATCGGGTCGCGGCCGTTCCACAGCGCGAGTGCGAAACAGACGCGCTGGTGGCGGTCGCAGATTCCAGCGATGCCGTCTTCATTCCAGCGGTAAGCCTTCGACCTCGCGTGGTCGTGCGGCAGGTGTTCCCACGCCGTTCCGCCGTGCGAATAGTCCTCGCGCACAGTGCCCCAGGCGCGTTCGCTCAGGTACGGACCCCATCGCTTCCAGTGCGCGTGTCTCCCCCGCGATTCTTCCAGGCGTTGCTGTTCGGCGTTCATCCTTGCGGCTCCTGGACGTAGATCCGGATGGTGCGCGCGGATATTCCGGGTGGCCCGAAACACCGGTGCCCGCGCGCCCTGTTACCATACTCGGAGCGATGACCAACCTGAGGCGGCGTGAGTTCCTCATCTCGGGAGCAGCGGCGGCTTCGCTTCCGGCCGCGCCGGTGGCGGCCTCCTTGTGGAACGGCTTCGAACAGCGTCACTTCGAAGTGGAAGGAGCCGCTGGATACGTCGTTCTACCGCGTGCCGCCGCGGCCGGCAAACCCTGGTATTGGCGCGCGCGATTCCCGGGGTTCCATCCTGAGGCGGCTATCGGGCTCCTGTCGAAAGGTTTCCACGTCGCCTACTACGACCTTCCGAACATTTTCGGCAGTCCGCGCTGCACCGCCCTTTGGGATTCGTTCTACCGCCACGTCACGGCACAGTTTGGATTGTCGCCGAAAATGGCGCTCGAAGGCGTCAGCCGTGGCGGACTGTTCGTGTACAACTGGGCGGCGAAGAATCCCGGGAAGGTGAACTGCATCTTCTGCGAATCGCCCGTGTGCGACCTCAAGAGCTGGCCCGGCGGCCGCATGTCCGGCATCGGCAGTCCGAAAGACTGGCAGCAGGCGCTCGAAGCGTACGGGATGACGGAAGAGCAGATGCTGGCGTATCGCGCGGCGGGCGGATCCATCACGGTCCACTACAACACCACCCAGCCCGAGACGTCGAACGGGCATCACTTCCCGCTCGACGATCCCGGGATGACCGTCAACTTCGTGCTCCGCCACACGCCCGGCATGGAGCATCTTGCGGGCAGCGGATTGACTCCGCACGGAGCCGACTTCTACAAACTGCGATCCGGCCTGCGCAATTCATACCTGAAGTTCGCCGCCGGCGGCGAGGCGCGCGTCGCGTTTCTGGGCGGCTCGATCACCGCGATGACCGGTTGGCGCGACTTGATCTGCGAACACCTCCGCAAGCGCTTTCCGAAAACGAAGTTCGACTTCGTCAACGCCGGGATGCCCTCGACCGGCACCACGCCTGGCGCGTTCCGTTTGCGGCAGCACGCGCTCGTCAACGGTCCCGTGGATCTGCTGTTCGAAGAAGCCGCGGTGAACGACTTTTCGAACGAGCCCGTACCGGCGAACTGGGTGCGCGGAATGGAAGGCATCATCCGGCAGGCCCGAAGGCTGAATCCGCACATGGACGTTGTGGTCCTGTATATGGCGGGTGCCGAGAGCATCGCGGCGTACACAGCGGGCAAGACGCCGGGTGTGATCGCGGCACACGAAAAGGTGGCCGCTCACTATGGCGCGCCAAGCGTCGACTTCGCGCGTGAGTGCGCGGAAAGGATCGGCGCGGGCGAGTTCACCTGGGAAGCTGACTTCAAGAGCAACGTCCACGCGCCGCCGTTCGGGCAGGAGTTGTACACGCGTGCGATCGTCCGCATGTTCGACGCGGCGTGGCGCGAGCTGCCTGCACCCGGCACCGCCGCGGCGCGGCATCCGGTGCCTGCGCCCATCGACCCGCACTCTTACTTTCACGGCGACCTCGCTGACATCGCCAAGGTGCAACGCGGCGCGGGTTGGGATCTGGTGCCGAGCTGGCGGCCCACCGATAAGATCGCGACGCGGCCGGGTTTCGTGGACGTTCCGATGCTGACCGGTGAGACTCCGGGCGCGGAGTGCAAGTTCCTGTTCGAGGGAACGGGCGTGGGATTGTTCGTCGCGGCTGGGCCGGATGCGGGCGTGGTGGAGTGGAGCGTGGATGGCGGTCCGTTCCGCAGCCGGGATCTGTTCACGA